>JBBDNT010000052.1:1345-4065 GCA_040877445.1 Planctomycetaceae bacterium | reverse complement strand
CCGTCGCCGGCCGACCAAAATCGATCGTCTTCGCGAACGGTTAATGCTTCGTCGTTTCACCTTGCGTGTCGGCCGACGCCGCGGGACCATTGCTGACGGCGGAGGCCGAAGCCGCGGCGGGGCTGTTCTGGTCCGCACCGCCGCGTGATTTGTCGATCATTCGGAACAGGTTCTTCCAGGAGATCGGCGAGCCGCCGTCGTCGTGGGCGTCGCCCTCGGCGGAGGTGGCGGGGGCGAGTGCGAGTTCCGTTTCCTCCTCGTACTCGATCTCTTCGATCTTCTCCTCGGTGCCTTCCAGGATTCGCAGCTTCCAAATCGGCTTTTCGGGCGGGGCCGCGACCGGCTCGGTGTTGTCGTCGAGAAACGCCTGCACGTTCGTCGGAGGCGTCGGCGCCGGCACCGGCTTCTCCAGTTCCTCTTCCACACGGCGGCCGTAGCCGACGCGGACGTCGCCGAACAGCGTGCTGTCGGCGGACTGCGCCTTGGCCGCGTCCTTGTCGTCCTTGTTTCGCAGGATGAGGTTCACTTGTCCCTCGGACTGGGCGAGCTGCACGAGATTGGCCTGCTCGGGGGTCACCAGCAACGAGATGTTCTTGGATTTGATTTCGGAATCGACCGTCTTCTCCATGCTTCGCACGCTGTCGGTGGCGAAGACTTCGATGAATTCGAGGAACGTCTTGGTGTGCGTCAGGGGGGTCATCCGGCCGCCGCTGCCGAGATTGTTGCTCTTGTAGGTCAATTGCAGGTCCACGCGGTCCCCCGGCAAGATCAGGCCGCTGTGCGTCTTGGTCAAGTCGACCGGAACGGTCACCACCCGCCACCCCTTGGGAATCTTCGAGGAAGCGTTCCCGTAGCCTTTCTCGCCCAGTTTCGCCACGGTGATCACGTCGTCGGGAAAGGCGCCCTGCCTGAGAGCCCGGTCGGTGATGTCTTCCCAGGAAGTCACCGCTCCTTCCGGAATCAGGTCGATCGGCATGTCTTTGAATCCGACGTTCGTCTCGTCCAACGGCACGCCGGCCTGGATTTCGAGCTTCGCCACCAGCACGGACTCGGTCGTTTTCTCGGTGGGACCGGACAGCACCTGCCGGACTCCCAACATCGCCACCAGGCCGCACCCGACGGCGACGGCCAGCAACAGCACCGACTTGAATTTCATTTTCGGCCACCTTTCGCCGACGGCCTGATCACGTTGATCGGCAACCGGCCGTTGGAGTCTTCAGTTTATGACGGATATGCGGGATGGAATAAGGATTCCGGTCGCGTGGAGTCCGCGGCCGAACCGGAGGCCGGACGATCACCGGTCAGAGCATGCCGGCCCACAGGAAGTACCCGATCGAACCGATGCAAATCGGGATTCCGTAGGGCAACAGGAGCATGTTCGGCTTGCGATCGGCGGCGATCGCCGAGAGGTCGCGGGGGTTCCGCACCGTCATCCATTCGGTGAAGATCATCAGGAAGTTGGCGTAGTGGTGCTGCAGCTTCCGCCGCCGCCAGGCCATGAACACCGCCATCGCCGCGCCCACGACGGCGGTCACGCAGAAGGCGTACAGCGTGGGCTGCCAGCCGAGCCAGGCGCCCACGCCGGCCATCAGCTTCACGTCGCCGGCCCCCATGCCCCCCACCGCGTACAACGGCAGCAGGCACAACAGGCCGACCGTCATGCCCAGCAGGCCCGCGCCCAGTCCGGCCCAGCCGCCGACCCACGCGCTGTACGCGAGGCCGGCGAGGACCATCGGGAAGGTGATCCAGTTCGGCACGCGAAGCTGCTTGCCGTCGATGATCGCCGCCACGATCAACACGGCGCACACGAGTTTGACGTGCCAGTTGTCGAGCAGCAACGTTTGCCAGTCCATGAAGGGGATCCTCGTGGTCGGTGAGGGAATGGTTCTTAGTGACCCGGTTCACCAAGTCCGTAACTACGTCTTCCAAATTGGTTCTGGGGTTCGCCGGAATCGGGTTCGCCGCGGTGGGCTTCGTAGGGCGAACTTCAGTTCGCCGTGCGAAGCCCGCGCCCGAAACGCGGCAAGCCCCGTCGATCTTCGCCGATCATGTCTTCGACATCGCGGTTGTCGTGCTCGACTGAAGGGCACGACGAACTGAAGTTCGTCCTACCCGCCCGTTCGTCCGCCCGCGAACCGGCCGAACGTTTCGAAAACGGCGTCGCCGATCGGCGCGTTCCGGCCGCGGCGCCGTGGGCGGCCCGCGGTCAGATGCCCGCGCGGCTCGTGACGTACATCGCCAGCCAACTCACGAACGCCACGAACAGCGTGGTGAGTTGCATCACCGAGGCGAACGAAAAGTCGATCCAGAACGGAAACATGGTGCGACGCCTGTGTCGGAAGTGTGTCGCGCGCGGAATTCGAGCGGGCGTCGGCCCGCCCGTGTCGCCCGGTCTCCGACGGACGATACGGGCGGGGCCGCCCCACGGAAAGACGTTCCGGGGACGGCCGGTCCCCGCCGCGGCCCGGGTGTCGAGCGCGCGGCGAGCGCTGGCTAGGTGAGGTTGTCGCGGACCGTCTCGAAGGTCGTGTTCGCGTTCGTCCCCACCGCCTGAATCGCGGTCAGGCAGACGATCACGATCAGGGCCAGCATCACGGCGTACTCGACCGCCGTCGGCCCGTCTTCGGACTTCAGGAACCGCTTGACGCTCGCGGCGAACTGCTTCATGTCTCTCTCCCCTCTCTCGTTGTTGACTGGAACCCACCGACCAAAGTGGAGGT
>JBBDNT010000052.1:0-1335 GCA_040877445.1 Planctomycetaceae bacterium | reverse complement strand
TCCCGCCGGCGAACCGGCGGGACGACCCGGAAGTCGCAACCTTCGAAACCCGCGATCGCAGCCGACTGTTACGTCAACTGGTCACGCACCGTCTCGAAGGTGGTGTTCGCGTTCGTCCCGACCGCCTGAATGGCGGTCAGACAGACGACCACGATCAAGGCCAGCATCACCGCGTATTCGACCGCGGTGGGGCCGTCCTCGGAAACCAGAAACCGCTTGACGCTCGCAACGATGTTCTGCATGGCTGTCCTCTCGATAGTGCAAGTCCCAACGGCCTTCCGCCGACTGCGGAAAACCTAGGTCCGCCCGCGAGACAGTCAAGCCGCGCGAAACACGATTCGAAGACATTCCCGCGCGTTGCCGAACCGCCACACGCGCCGCGCCGCAACCGCCGATCCCGCCGCCGCTTGCGCTCCGTTTCCATTTCGCCACACGCGGCCCGAAACGGATTTTTTTTCGCCCCCGCGCCCGCTCGCGGTTTCGCGGCCATTCCGAAGATCCCCCATTGATCCGACCGACCCCTGCCGCGATGATGGGCGACATGCCCCGCACACTCGCGATCGGCGACATTCACGGTTGCGACGTCGCGCTCGACGCGCTGCTCGAACTCGTCGCGCCGGCCGGCGGTGATCTAGTCGTCGTGCTCGGCGACGTGGTGGATCGCGGACCGGGATCGAAGCAGGCGATCGACCGCTTGCTCGCCCTCCGCGACGCGTGCCGCCTCGTGTTCCTTCAGGGAAACCACGAGGACATGCTGCTGCGGGCGATCGATGGCGAAGGCTGGATCGCCCCCTGGCTGGAATTCGGCGGATACGAAACGCTGCGGTCCTACGGCGCCGTCGGAAAACGCGACGGGTTGCTTCGACGCTCACTGGCCCGAGTCTTCGCCGGTCGGCCCCAACGCCTCCCTTCCGAACACGTCGAATTTCTGCGCGCCGCCCTCCCCTGGTTCGAGACCGACGACGCCATCTTCGTCCACGCGAACCTCGAGCCGGGCGTGCCGCTCGACCGCCAGAAGCCCGACTGGCTGTTGTGGAAGCATCTCACCGGCGACGAACGCCCGCACCCCAGCGGGAAGCGCGTCGTCTGCGGGCACACGTCGCAGAAGCACGGCTGCCCCGTCACACTCGACGGCTGGGTCTGCATCGACACCCACGCCTACGGCGGGCAGCGGCTGACCTGCCTCGACGTCGCGACCGACACCGTCTGGCAAACGTCGCAGGAGGGCGAAGCGTTCGGCCCCCGCCGCCTTTCGGACATCGCCCGCCCGTTCGACCGCCGCGGATGAAGAGCCGCGCACGAAGTAAGCGGGTCCGCGCGGAGCACCGCTTACCC
>JBBDNT010000051.1:0-7421 GCA_040877445.1 Planctomycetaceae bacterium | reverse complement strand
CGGACGCTTGGAGCGTCCGGGTCGCTTCGACGGCGCGGATCGCCTCGGGCCAGATGCGGGCCGCGATCGGTTCGACCCCCCAGTGCGCCATTCGCGCCGCGATCCGATCGCCGAACGAATCGAACACGCCGCGATCGAGCACGCGGGCCTCTTCCCACGGAACCGGCGGACGATCGGCGTCGAACGGCTCGCGCTCGAACGCGGGGCGTTCCCGATCTCCCGCGGGCACGCGAATCCGCGCGGCGCCGAGCACGTCGTTGTCGACCACGATGTGCAGCGACGCGCCCGCCGCCTGCGCCGCGAGGGAATGGATCGCGAAGTTCTTCGCCCATACGCCGGGATGGAACAGCGCCGGCTGATGGCCGTCGACGAACAGCGGCGCGGCGGGGTCGGCCTCGGGAATTCGCTCGCCCCCGAGTTCCGCGGTGTATTTTCGCGCCGCCGACAACGCCGCCCCGCGCGCCTCGCGGCGGTGGCGGTCGAGCGGGCGGCCCTGCACGTCGGTCGCGCCGGCATCCGCCAGCGCCTCGGCGTTCCCCCGCGCCGCCGCGAGCGCTTCCTTCAAAGGCAGATGCGCCAGCAGCGTCTCGTCCGCGCGCGACACGCGCAGTCGAATCGGCTGCCAGGCGGACTCTTGCGGCGGCGGCATGACGGGCATCGGGAAGAATCGTCGATCGAAAACAGACGGGGCCGGATCACTCGGGGCGTTTCTCCCGGATGGGAAGCGGCGCGTCGCCCGTCGCCGCGAGTTCGCGATCGAGCACTTCGCGGTAGTACGCCAGTCGCCGCCGGGAGTCGTCCAGCGAGCCGCCGAACGAGCGTTCCTCCTCCAGATAAATCAACGGCACCGGGTGCTCGACGATTCGCAACCCCGCCGCCGCCGCCTGCGCCCATACCTGCAACGGCATCGCGTAGCCGAGTTCCGTGATGTGAAAGCTCGGCAGCGAATCGACCCGATACGCCTTGAACCCACAGAACGCGTCGGTGAGGTTCGAACCCAGCCGCTGGTTGATCTCGTCGGTGATCGTGAGGTTGATGCGGCGGCGGTCTTCCGGCGGCAGGCTGTCGCCGGCGAACCGCGCGAGATAGCGGCTGCCGGAGACGATGTCCCGCGGCAATTCGTCCGGAGGAAACACGGCGGCGACCAGTTCGGGAATGAGCCGCGGCTCGTGCTGGCCGTCGCAGTCGATGGTGACGAGCACGTCGTAACCTTCATCGAGGGCGAAGTCGAAGGCGGTGCGCAGGGCGGCCCCGTAGCCGAGGTTCCGCTCGTGCGTGACGACGTGCAGATCGGTGAGCGGGGCGAGAACTTCCGCCGTGCGGTCGGACGATCCGTCGTTCACGACGAGAATGTCCTGCGCGAACCGGCGGACCTCGTCGAGCACGGGGAGCACGTGCGACTCTTCGTTGTAAACCGGCAACGCGGTGAGAAAGCGAGGCTGCATTCCGAAGGGCCCTTACGGTTGAAAGAACGTCGGCGGGGCGAAGCCGCGGCGACTCATTCTAAGGGAGCGCGGGGGGGAATGGAATTCGCTCCTCCGGACGCGCGTGGCGGATTCGATCGGCGATTCGGCTGGGAACCCGCGCGAAACCGCAAGCGCCAGCCCGGAACAATCCGAACTTCCGGCACGACACTCCCGCCGGGGCGGCGCGGACCGGACCGTCGGCGTCCCCTTTTTGACACGCGCCGCCGCGAGACTACAGTTGAGTGCGCCCCCACGTTCCACAGCAGGCGAAATCGAACCATGTCCCAATCGGCCACCCTGTCCGCATCCGCCGACGTCTCCGCCCCCCGCGCCGTCGAACCTCGCAGTGCCGGCGCCGCGCGCGGCGCGCGACGCGCAGCGGCTCGCGATCCGCGGATTTCCCAGGGACGTTCGAAAACGCCGGCGACGTCGCGCCGCGGTCCCGCGCGCAGCCGATTGGGCGCGGCGCTCATGCGGCTGTATCGGGGAGAGGCGCCGATCGTGCCGGCGGAGTCGATCGAGCCGAGCGGTTCGCCGGCCGCGCCTTCGAGCGGAACGCCGCGGGTGGCGGAATCCGTCGCGCCGGAAATCGATCGAGCGACCGCGTCGCGCGGCGACACGTCGCACGCCGCGGCAAGCGAGCATGCCGGCGCGGACCGGCCGCGTCCGAGCCTGGGCGAGCGGCGGGCGTTTCCGCGGCGGGAAAGCATCTGCCTGGTGTCGGTGTATCGCAACGAGAACGACGCGCCGGTCAACCAGCAGGAGGTTCGCTGGCTGTTGCACTCCAGTCCGTTGCGGGGAGGCATCGACGACATCAGCATGAACGGCGTCGCCTTCCTGCTCCCCGAGCCGATGGAAGCCGGGGCGAAGTTGTTGATGCGGCTCGCCAATCGGCGGCTGGATCGGCACTTCGACACCTCCGGCCGCGTGGTTCGCGCGATCCCGGATGGCATGGGCGAATGGAAGATCGTCTGCCGCTTCGACCGCAATCTCACCCTCGATCAGGTTCACGAGTACGGGCAGAACCTGTTCGTTTCGGGATTGGTTTAGCGGTCGCGCCCGGCAGGCCGCGGTCGCCGAGCGCGTCTTCGCAATACGGCGTGCGGACAGCAGCAACACCAGGACCTATGCACCGAACTCCCAAATGCGAGCCAGTGGCGCTCCATGTTGGAATCTCCCCGCCGTCGCCGTTAGCATGAAGGATCGTTGATCCGTCATGAGCGATGAGGCCGCGTGGCGCGTGGGGAGTGTCGCATGTTGCGAGCAAACGGTAATCACGGCCGATGGCGTTCTCGTCGAATCGCAATCGCGGCGGCGATCGGCATTGCGGGGCTGATTTCGTCGTGGGGATTCTCGCCCGCCGGACACGAGGAAACGGAACAGGCGACGCCCGACGCGTTGCCGGTCTTGCGGACGGTCGTGATTCCCGGTCCGGCGGAAGCGGTCGTGGCGCTCGCGACCGGCGAGACGGTCGAGATTTCGACGCGGATCGTACGGCCGAGCGCGCTGCCGGACGATGCCCGCGTGCGCGTCGAGTGGATGTTGATCTCGGCGGACGGTTCGGCGGGTGACCGGCTGAAGCCGGCCACGACGAACGGATGGTCGAAGCTGTTGCACGCGCTCGATGGGGACGTGTACGTCGCTTATCGCGCGCCGGTCGCTGGGACGTATCGGCTGCGCGTCGCGCCGGAAGAGGGGGCGGTCGATCTGTTCGGCGGGAAGCGTTGGCGCGAGGCGGGGGCCGCGCCCGACGTGCATCCCGCGCCGGAGAAGGTCGTCTGGCCGAAGGACGCGCGGGCGGAGATGGCGATCGCGATCCGGCCGATCGACCTGTCGCCATCGCCCCAGGCGGACCTGTTCGTCGAACTCGAACCGAACGACGCCCCCGAGCAGGCGCAGCTCATTCCGCTCAAGAACACCGCCGACGACTACACGCTGCACGTCGTCGGCACGAGCGACGACATCGAGTATTTCGACAACGGCCGCGTGGGGGAAGGCGGCGACGATTGGTTCCGCCTCGAGTTCGACGGCCCCGAACCGCGATTGCTGACGGCCTGCCTGTCGATCCCCGACCAGATGCTCGCCGCCCGCATCCGCTGCTACGCACTGCCGAAGGAGAAGGCGACCGCGAAGCCGGGCGAACGACTGCCGATCGATGTGGAAAAGGAGTACGAGACCGGCAAGAACCCCAACGAGCGGGTGCATCAGCAGGAGGAGCGGCACCGGATTCACATCGTCCGCGAGATGAAGCCGGGCCATGTCTACTTCTTGCGGGTCGAGGCGAACGCCCCGGGTTACGAACTCGAGCTGCGCGTCGTGCGGCCCGCGCCGTTCGACGATCCGCGGCACGCGGTCCGGCACTCGCTGTACGATCACATCGGCCAGGTGAATGCGTGGCTCGCCAACAGGCCGCGCGGGGCGAGCGTCGAACGCCGCATCCGCGAAACCGGCAATGTGATGGGGACCAACTGCATGAGCTGCCACACGCAATCCGGCGTGTGGGGACCGGCGATTCCCTTCGCGCACGGCTACCGCCCGCGGAACGTGCAGCTTTACCGCGAGCTGGCCAATATCTGCTACCAGTCGATGCGGCCCACGAACAAGCTCATCGACGCGGCGAACAACACCAGCCTCCCGCCGCTCGATCTCGGCGACGGTCCCGCGGGCACGCGCGTCGCCGGGCATGCGGTCGTCTCGCTGGAACGCTACGTGCCGCCGCGGAGACTGCAAGCGAAGCAGTCGATCCGGGCGGCGAACTTCATTCTGCAATCGGGCGATCCGGGCGGCATCAACGCGGCCGGTCCCGGCGCGAACGTGGGGCAGGGGGTCGTCTACAACTACGCGGGCGAAGTGCTGTTCGAGGCGTGGAAGAAAACGGGCGATCCGAAGTACTTCCGCGCGCTGGAAGACAAGGCCCGCAAGGTGCTCGACGTGAGGCCGAAATACACCGACGATCTGTGCCATCGCGTCGAACTCCTGCGGCGATTCTTCCCGCGGGACTACGTCGCCGCCGCGGCGAAGGTGGCGGAGCGCGAGCAGGAACTCGCCGGCGCGGACCGGGAATCGAAGGAAGACGACGTCCCGGTCGCGGCGGAGCGCGTTCCCTACAAGAGCACGCCCACTTCGCCCGAAGACGCGCGGAAGCTGTGGGAGCGGATTGAAAAGGCGATCGAGGACGACATCGCCCGCCTGCGCGGCATTCAGAACGATGACGGCACGTGGGGCTTCGAACCCGGCCGCTCGCGCGACGACGGCAAGACGTGGCGGCCCGCGGAGAGCAAGTCCGACCCCGCCCCGACGGCGCTCGCGCTGATCGCCTTCGAGGCCGCCGGCTTCGGTCCCGACGATCCGCACGTCGCGAAGGGAGTGCGGGCGCTGTTGAAAATGCAGTTCCCCAGCGGGATGTGGAACGGCCAGTCGCAGACCGGCTTCGTCACCACGAGCTATTGCCTGCACGCACTCTCGCGGCTGTATCCCGTGGAGCCGCCGCAACATGACCGCCAGGACTACGAACCGCGGCCGAACGAATCGCTCGTCGAGACGATCGCCCGCGTGCGGGCGTTGTCGGCGATCGATGAGCCGCGGCTCGCCGACCTGCTGCTCGACGCGGCGGCGCATGAGAGCCCGCTGGTGCGCTACTGGGCGATGATCGGCCTGGGGGCGATTCATCTCGAAGCGGGCGTCCCCGCGCTCGTCCGCGGCCTGGGCGATTCCGCCAAGCCGGTCCGCGAGGCGGCTCATTGGGCGTTGCGACAGTCGCTCATCGACGACATCGGCTGGAAGGAGACGCTCGCCGCGCTCGATTCGCCGGACGATTACGTTCGCGAAGAGGCGGCGAAGGCGCTCGTGATGCGGGTGGATGGCGTGCTGCCCGGGATTTCCGTCGAATGGAACGCCATTTCGGCCGCGCTCGCCCGCGGGATGAACGACGATCCGCATCCGGCCGTGCGGGCGTGGAGCGCCCGGGCCGCGTGGAACTGGTGGGTCTGGAATCCGCCGGTGCGGAAGCCGCTCAACGCGGCGTGGGTGCGAATGCTCGAACGTCCCGAGGCGAACGCGCTCGTCGAGAATTCGAATCGCTATCAAAGCCACGCGCTGTTCGTCGCCAACGGGCACAAGGCGAACGCCAGCCGCGAGCATCAGTACGAGGAACTCGCGGAGTTGTTCGTCGAGTTGCTGATCGCGCTCGAGACCGCCGCGGAGGAGGACGAAGCGGTCCATCGCCGGCTGGCGGAGCGGCTCGTCGGCGCCGCGGCGACGTTTTACAACACCTCGGGCGGCGACGGCGGGCCGGGGCAGATGGGTTACGTCACTCCCGGCGCGGGCGACCTGTTCGGCGCGGCGGTCCTCGCGCGACTGAAGTACGCGGAGGCCGCCGATCGACCGTCGAACACGCTGCTGCAAGTGACGCTCGAAGGCGCGGCCAACGTCCCGCATCGCGACTTGCAGCAGAAGCTCATCGACTATTCGCTCAACGGTCCGGAGGAATTGCGTTCGATCGCGGCGAGCAGCGTTTCCGACCCGCGCTCGGCGCAGCTCGCCGCGGTGCCCGAACTGATCGAGCCGCTGATGAAGCAGGTCGAGCGCGGCGCGGCCGAGCCGGCGCGCAGGCCGCAACTTTCCGACCCGGTGCTGACGATGTTCGCCCGCGTGAAGTGGGTGATTCCCGAGACCGCCGAGCAGCGCGGGCAGATTCTCGATCACCTCATTCCGGCGTTCGACGAGTTCCATGCGAAATCGGAGATCGACGCGCTCGCCGACGTCGCCCGCAAGGCGCAGCTCGCGCGCCGGATGGAGGCGGATTGGTACGTCGCATCGGGCCTGGGAGACGCCTTCGGCAAGAACGAGGATCTGCGGTTCGAGCTGGTGCTCGATCGCTTCCCGCGGGAGTGGAAGAACCCGCACGAGGCCCGCTTCTGGCTGGCGAGCGTGCCGTGGATGCTCACCTACCGCACGCAGCTTCCCGAGGTGAAAGCCGATGCCGGCACGCTCCCCCCCGCCGATCCGTATGAAGAGCTGCGCTCGCGGGCGTTGCGGCTGTACCTGTCGCAACTGGACGAGCGGGCCGATCCGCGCGTCCGCGAGTTGGCGGTGAAGCTCGCCGGCCAGACGGCGCTGCGCCGCAATCCGGAACTGCTCACGGCGCTCGAGTCGCTGGTGAAGTTCGAGAAGCGCGAGGAGGTGCTCAAGACGGCGCGGAACGTCCTTTCGACAGGCCGGGGAAATTTCCTCGCCGACTTGAGGAAGGCGGCCGAAGCCGAAGAGCCGCGGCGGTTCGAATTGGATCGCAACGGCGACCCGCGATTGCCGGCCGAGTTCATCGACGACTTCGCGTACTTCCGCGACCACGTCACGCCGGAGATGAACCGCGTGCTGCGGGGCGACCAGCGCAGCTGCTTCGCCTGCCACGGCGTCCCCGGCCGCGTCCCCACGCTCACGCTGCATCCGCCGGACGAAGCGGGGCATCTTCCGGTCGATCGACTGCTCGCCAACTACCGTCAGCTACAAGAACGCGTCGACCTCGCCGACGTCGCGAAAAGCAAACTGTTGCGGAAACCATTGAATGTGCAAAGCGGCGAAGAGGACGGCCACCAGGGAGGCCGGCGGTACATGCCGGAGGATCCGGGCTACCTGATTTTGAAACGCTGGGCGGAGAACCAGGCGCGGATGAAAGAGGCAGTCGGCAGTAGGCAGTCGGCAGTCGGCAGTCGGCAGTCGGCAGGCGGCAGGCGGAGGTCAGAAGTCAGCAGTACTCAGTACTCAGTACTCAGTACGGCAACGTCATTCGATCCTCCATTCTCGTAACTCGCAACCCTCATTCCCATGAAACTCGGCATGATCAACTCCGCGTGGGCCCAGGCTGGTCGCGAGACCGAGTGGGGCTTGCGGAAGACGAAGGAACTCGGCTTCGACTCGATCGACATCCACGTCGATCCGCTGGACATCGACGTCCGC
>JBBDNT010000050.1:22096-38496 GCA_040877445.1 Planctomycetaceae bacterium | reverse complement strand
AGCTGAAATCGCTCATCGGCTGGGAAAGTCACCCACAGATTCTGGTGAGGAGGCAAACGAAGAAGGAAGAAGGAAGAAGGAAGAAGGAAGAAGGAAGAAGGAAGAAGGAAGAAGGAAGCCTGGCCACTGATAGCTGATAGCTGATAGCTGATAGCTGATAGCTGATAGCTGATAGCTACCCACCGACCTTCCGCAGCATCGGCTGCAAACCGAAGACTTCCTCGAACAACGCCCCCTTCTGCTTGAGCGCGAGTTGTTCCAGCGAAAGATCGTCGGTTTCGGGGACGGAAATCACCAGCAAATCGTCCTCGCGCTCGCAGCGCAGTTCGTGGATCCGCTGGCTGTGCGAGCGCTCGAGCGCGTCCGTCACGCGCAGCAAGGCCGCCATCTTCGAGACCGCGATCCGCCGGTCCCGGTCGAGCGAGGCGTAGCCCTCGTGCGACGACTTCGGCTTCGACCGCCGATGATAACGCGCCACCAACGCCACCAACAGCAAATCGCCGTGGCTCAGGCCGAACAGTTCGCTGTTGAGGATCAGGTACATCGAGTGCTTGTGGTGGTTCACGTGGCTGACGAAATTGCCGATTTCGTGCAAGAGCGCCGCGATGTACAGAATCAGCTCGTAGCGGGGCTCCAACCGATGCACGTCCTGCAGGGAGCGGAACAGTTGCCGCGACAGGTCCGCCACGTGCCGGGCGTGGTCTTCGTCGAAGGCGAACTTGCGTCCCAGTTCGATCGCCGAGCGGACGATCTGCTTGCTGAAGTCCTCGGCCCAGGCGCCGCGGCGGGCCATGTCTTTGAGCAGGCCGTCGCGGAGATTGAAATTCGTGACGAGGATGTGCTGCGACCGGAAGGCGTGCGCGAGCTGCAGGTACGCGAGCAACGCCGGGGCGAGCGTTTCCGCTTCCGGAAAGGCGATATGGTGGCGATGCACGATCTGATCGGGCGAGAGGGCCGCGATCTTGTCCACGAACTTCTCGAGCGCGGGGACCGGGATGCGGGCCACGCGGGCGGCGTCCCAGGCGGGAACGAGTTGCGCGGCGGCGAACCGCACGTCGCCCCCCAATGCGATCAGTTCGATCCGTCCGTCTTCGGGAACGTGCTCGACGATCTGGGCGACCGTGCGGGCGATCTGGCTGTCCATGATGTGCCGCAGGTCGCTTGTCGACGGGCGGAACTCCTCGAGCGACTCCCGCAGGCGCAACGATCCGAGCCGGTAGGTCCACGCCTGGACGACTTCATCCCCCTGGACGAGCAGCGCCTCGGTGCTGCCTCCGCCGACTTCGACGACGATCGTCGTCGCCTCGGCGAGCGACGGCTCGGTCTTCAGATACGGCAGGATGCCCAGGTACGTGACGCGGTTGATCTCGGCCTCGTCGATCGGCTCGATGTCGAAGCCGGTGGCGCTGTAGATGCGGTCCAGAAACGAGAGGCGGTTCTGCGCCTCGCGAACGGCGCTCGTCGCGACCACGCGGATATGCTCGCGGCGGGTGATGCCGTATTCGTCGAGCACGCGGCGATAGCTGGTGAGCGCCCGCACGCAGTCTTCGATGGTCGATTTCGAGATCGTGCCGCGGGTGAAGGTGTCTTTCCCCAGGCTCACGGCCTGGGACAGGCTTTCGAGGGTGCGGACCTGCCGTCCGGCGCCGATCTCGGCGATCGCCATGCGGATCGAGGTGGTGCCGACATCGATCACCGCGACGGGGGTCGCCGGCGTCGACACCGGGACCGTTTCGCGCGCCTCGGCGGCGGCATCGACGGCGGCCGGCGGATTGGTGGGGAGGGAGGACATGAGGCGAAGGCAGGAGGCACTCGGTAGCAGTACTCGGTACTCAGTACTCGTAGTCACTCGTCACTCGTAACTCGTAACTTCCCGCCAACCACTTCCCGTGCCCACGCCGCGGCGCCCAGGACGCCGGCGTCGTCGCCGAGTTCGGCGGGCAAGACCTTGAATGTATCGACATATGGGGACAGCACCAGCCGCCGCGCCGCTTGTCCCGCGACGTCGACGAACAGCCGGGGCATGGCCTCGACCAACCCGCCGCCCAGCACGATCGTCTCCGGGGCGAGAATGTGCACGACGTTGGCGATCGCGATGCCGAGTTGCTCGGCCGCCTCGCGGACGATCCGCTCGATGGCCCGGTCTCCGGCGGCGATGGCGGAGGCGAGCATGCTGCTGCGGATGTTGGCGAGGTCGGTCCCCGCCTCTTGCATCAGCCGCGGCGCTTCGCCGCGGAAGGCGGCCTGCGCCGCGGCGGCGGCGATGGCGAGCCGGCTGGCGACCGACTCCAGCGTGCCCTTCCGACCGACTCCCGACAAGCCGCCGGGCGGGGCGATGTAAGTGTGCCCGATCTCCACGCAGGTCACGGCGGCGCCGCGGAAAATGCGCCCCTCGTAGATGCATCCGCCGCCGATCCCCGTGCCGGGAAAAATGCCCACCGCGCAGCGCGTGCCGCGTGCCGCGCCGAAGCGGTACTCTCCGAAGATGCCCGCGTCGACATCGTTGACGACGGCCACGTCGCAGTCGAATTCCTGCCGGACGAGGTCGCGGAGCGGGACGTTCCGCCAGCCGAGATTGGGGGTGTCGAGCACGATGCCGCGATCGGGATCGATCGGGCCGGGACAGCCGATGCCGATCCCCGTGATGCGGGCGGGATCGAGCTTGGCTTCCTGAAGGGCCTCGTGAATCGTGCGGACGATCCGCTTGATTCCGACGTCGACTCCTTCGTGGCCGCGCGTCTTGCGGCGGCGGCGGCCGAGTGGGCGAAAGTCGGCGTCGAAGACCGTGGCGAGCATCTTCGTGCCCCCCAGGTCGAACCCGACCCAGCATTCCTTTCCGGTGTCCGTGGCCATGCCGCACAGGATAACAAAGCGGTCGCGGCTACGGAACGAGGCCGGGTGTTCCGAATCCGCTAAACCGCAAGCGTGCGGATGCCTGCTGGAACACCGGGGAGTCGAAATGATTCAATCCGTGATGATGTCCCGCACGGTGCCGCCGCTGGGGATCATCGGCAGGACGTGTTCCTGGTAGGGGCAGATCACGTCGAGCAGGTACGGGCCGTCGTGCGCGAGCATCTTCGCGAGCGCCTCGGGGAACGCGCGCTTGCCGCGGACCTGCGCTCCTTGCACGCCGTAACCCGCGGCGATCTTCACGAAGTTCGGGTAGGTCTCTTCTCGGTGCGAGCCGTCCCCCTGGCCGAACGCCTCGGGATGGTCGATCGGGCCGAGATACGTGTGCGCCCGGCGTCCCTTCATGAAGCGGTCTTCCCACTGCACGACCATGCCCAGGTGCTGGTTGTTGAGCAGCATGATCTTCACCGGGAGCTTCTCGCAGTGCAGCGTGGCGAGTTCCTGAATGTTCATCTGGAAGGAGCCGTCGCCGTCGATGTCGACCACCAGCGAATCGGGATGCGCGGCTTGCGCGCCCATCGCCGCTGGCAGGCCGAAGCCCATCGTCCCCAGGCCGGAACTGCTCATCCACCGCCGCGGCTTCTTGAACTTGTAGAACTGGGCCGACCACATCTGGTGCTGGCCCACGCCCACGGCGACGTATGGGTCGCGCTCGTGCGTCTGCCGCCACAATTCCTGAATGGCGTACTGTTGGAGGATGTGGTCGCCGGCGTCGCGAAAGTGCAGGGGAAACTGGTCCTTCCAGCGGGCGACGTGGGCGTGCCAGTCTTCGAGATCGGGAATGTCGCTGTCGGTGAGCAGCCGGTTCAAGTCGACGAGCACGTCCCGCACGTCGGCCGTGATCGGGATGTGGGCCTCCTTGTTCTTGTGCAATTCCGACGGGTCGATGTCCACATGCACGATCTTCCCGTGCTTGGCGAATTCCTCGAGCTTGCCCGTCACCCGGTCGTCGAACCGCACGCCGAAGGCGAGCAGCAGGTCGGCCTCGTTGACCGCGTAATTCGCATAGACGGTGCCGTGCATCCCGAGCATGTCGAGGCACAGCGGATGCCCGCCGGGAAACGCGCCCAGCCCCATCACGGTGGTGGTGACGGGAATGCCGGTCCGCTCGGCGAACAGCGTGAGTTCGGCGGAAGCCTGCGCATCGACGCAGCCGCCGCCGACGTACAGGATCGGCCGCTTCGAGCGGCGGATGGCGGCGATGATCTGGCGGATCTGCTCCGGCGCGGCCTTCAGGTTTTCCGGGTGATAGCCGGGGAGGTTCATCGGCGGATCGTAGTCCGGCTCCTCGGCGACCATTTCGCGCTGGAAGTCCTTGGGGAAGTCGATCAGCACTGGTCCCGGTCGGCCGGTCTGCGCGATGTGGAATGCCTCTTTCACGATCCGGGCGATGTCGTCGGTGCTGGTCACCATGAACTGGTGCTTGGTGATCGCCCGGCAGACCTCGACGATGGGCGTTTCCTGGAAGGCGTCGGTGCCGATGAACGGGCTGGGCACCTGCCCGGTGATGGCGACCATGGGGATGCTGTCGAGCTTGGCATCGGCGATGCAGGTGACGAGGTTCGTCGCCCCCGGACCGCTGGTCGCCATGCACACGCCGACCTTGCCGGTCGAGCGCGCATAGCCTTGCGCCGCGAACCCGCCCCCCTGCTCGTGGCGGGGCAGAATGGTGCGGACGCGGTCGGCCCGCTCGACGAGGGCCTGGTGGAGTTGCATGCTGGCGCCGCCGGGATAGGCGAACACGTGGTTCACCCCCTGGTGAATCAGCGCTTCGACGAGAATCCCCGCGCCATCGATCGAACAGGTTCTGGTGTGTGTCTCTTCGGCTGTGGCCACGATGTCTGTTCCTTCCCGACGAATCACGAAGAATACCAGTCTAGCCGGTGCCGGGAGCGATTTCGAGAGCCGATTCGGCCGCGGAACCAATTTCCCGGAAGGTCGTGCGGTCGGGGGCGGGTGGGACGGATTTGTAATCCGTCGTGCCCGCCAGACGGGTGACGACTTGCGAACTAATTGAATCCGCCGCTCGAACGATCATCTCGTCCCGCGCGAACTCGATACGTGGGCAAGTCACTCCGGCGGACGGAATGCAATTCCGTCCTACCTCGCCGAACGTCACTCGCAAGCCGTTGCATCGTCGATCTTGGCGATGCGGCGCGCGTGCCGGCCCCCATCGAATGGCGTCGTCAGGAACGTGTCGACGATGGCGAAGGCGGTCTCGATGTCCATGAACCGCGCGCCGAGCGAGAGGACGTTGGCGTCGTTGTGGGCGCGGGTCAACCGGGCCGACTCCGCGTTCCAGCATAGTCCGCAGCGCACGCCGCGAATGCGGTTGGCAACCATCGCCTCGCCGTTCCCCGATCCGCCAAGCACGATGCCCCGCGCGCACTCGCCGCGGGCGACGGCGAGCGCCGCGGGACGAATGAAGTCGGGATAATCGACCGGCTCGGCCGAATCGGTCCCGAAATCGACGACCTCGTGCCCGAGTTCGCGCAGCCGGGCGGCGATGGCCGTCTTATGCTCGAACCCGGCATGATCGGTGGCGAGGGCGATGCGCATCGGGGTCATTCTTCGTCGTCATCGCGATCGTCTTCGATCGCCTGTCGTCGCTGGTCCGCGAATCGGCGCGCCTGGGGGTCGCTCAGCCACTCGAAGACGGCGTCGAACAAGTCCTCCATCTCCGGCACGCCCGAGAAGGACCGGAGTTTGATCCGCGTGCCACAGTGAGGACAAACCGCGTAAAACTCGAACGGCGAAACCTTGAATGGAATGCCGCAATGTTCCACGTCACGCTCGACTGGGAACGACCGCACGGCCGCGAGGAGATCCTCCGAGATCGGGCATTCCTGGTTCTTAGTCGCCATCTTCCAATTCCTTCAGGCACCGCTCGCATTCGCCGCGGGCGACGGCGAGCGCCGCGGGACGGATGAAATCGGGATAATCGACCGGTTCGGCCGAATCGGTCCGAACCTCGACGACCTCGTGGCCGCGTTCGCGCAGCCGGGTGGCGATCGCGGGCTTATGCTCGAACCCGTCATGATCGGCGGGGAGGGCGATACGCATGGGCACGGCTTTCGTCGAAATTCGAAATCGCAATGGTCCCATCGGAAATCGAAAGCCCGAACCGGGGACGACGGAACGCTCACTTGGACTGAGGCCGGCGATGCCAACCGATCAGCACACGGCGGCCGTTGGGACCGATTCGGTAGTTTGCCCCAAGCTTATCATCCGTCACTACCGTTCCGACTTCGAACTTGGCGAGGAACTCGTCCGTTGGCAACGGCTTGCCGACAACGGACGAATTCACAGTCGTGACGACGCGGGAGTCGACCTCATGGGAGTCTGCACGGAACATGACGTGCTTCCACGAGGCCGGCAGGACGCCGGTTGCCGGATCGCGCGAGTAGGAGACGTCGATGCGTTCAATCGTTTTCGTAGGACTCACCCACTCGCGGCGGACGATCGAGTAGTCGAGACCAGGGCTGATCCAATACCGGAAGGCGGTGCCCCCCGGCATCGCTTGTTGAAAGACGAAGCACGGATCACCATCGATTCGAGCGCTCTCAAGGTAAACGAATTGATCCAGCGGCAGATCCACGAGTGCGGAATCCATAGGACGACACGCCCACAGCATCGGCAGAACATGATAGTTCTGCCGCTCCTGGAACCCACGGGCGATCTGGTCGAATCCTACCGGCGATTCGCGATACGCAGCGCCGCTGAACACGACTCGCGAGGTCTCTCCATCAAACGTGCATAGGAAGTGCCGATGAAGCAATTGCGCATGCTGGGGACTCCAGGAAGCGCCTTCTCGTTCGTACCGCACCGTGCTCGCCGCGCCCAGGGAGAGAGTGATTCGATGGGCATTCGTCGCCGGCTTGCCATCGCTGCTATCTCGCGATGTCGCCATTTCGGTGCAGTCGAACTGCACGGTCGGGAATCGGCTCTGCCGATCGCTCCATGCCTGCCGGAGGGTCGCAACGTCGGGCTCGGCTGCGAACGCGGACGAGCAGGAAAGCAACACCAGCGCAGTCGTCAGCGTATGGACAGAATGCATCGCTCGACTTCTCCCAATGCGAGCCTTGTGACCTTCGACATTCGCCCGTTCACGCGGCGCGGCACCGCTCGCGCTGGACGAATCGAGCATAGTCATCCGGCGTGTCGATGCCAACCGAGCGGTGCTCGACCACCGCCACCTGAATGCGGGCGCCCAGGTCGAGCGCGCGAAGCTGCTCCAGCTTCTCGACCTGCTCCAGCCGGCAGGGCGGACGCGACGCGAGTTCCAGCAGAAAGTCGCGGCGATACGCGTACAGCCCCATGTGCAACAGCCACGGCGAATCGCCCGCGGCGAGCACGCTTTCCGGCGCGTCGTCGCGCGAGAACGGGATCATCGACCGGCTGAAGTACAAAGCCCGCCCGTCCGCCGCGCACACCACCTTCACGCACGCCGGATCGTGCAGCTCTTCGACGCTCGACAGCGGCGAAGCAAGCGTCGCCATTTCGGCCGTGGGGCAGTCGCGGACGGCGGCCGCCAGCGCGTCGATATTCCCCGGGTCGATCTCCGGCTCGTCCCCCTGAATGTTCAACAGCACGTCGGCGTCGGGGCAGACGCGGCGGGCGATCTCGGCGACGCGGTCGGTTCCGCTCGGGACGTCGCCGGTCAATTCGCAACGTCCGCCGAAACCGCGCACGACCTGCGCAATCTCCTCGCTGTCGGTGGCGACGATGAGTTCGTCGAGAGCGGACGACTGGGCGGCGGCTTCCCAGGCGTATTGCACGAGGGAGCGGCCGGTCTCGGCCAGCAGCATCTTGCGGGGCAGCCGCGTCGATTGCAGCCGCGCGGGAATCACGCCGACGATCCGCATGGGGAGT
Organism: Planctomycetaceae bacterium; assembly: GCA_040877445.1. Taxonomy (GTDB): domain Bacteria; phylum Planctomycetota; class Planctomycetia; order Planctomycetales; family Planctomycetaceae; genus JBBDNT01. The sequence goes on along the minus strand of JBBDNT010000050.1, from coordinate 30,714 downwards.
CCTTTCCCGAATTCGAGTTCGATCCGTCCGTCACCAACAGGAAACCAATGGTGAGCCGTGACCGTGAGGGAGCGGTCTTCCAGCGTCGCGCGATCGCTCCCTGACGGTCGCGTCTCGTGCTGCGCGATTCATAGCAAATGACCGGCGAAGGCGGTAGGGGAAGTCGAAGTTCCCGCGTCTCACTGGTCGATCGGCACGCCTTCGCCGGCGACGCCCCGCGGCACGTCGCGCTCGCGCTGGATCGCGTCGTAGACCTCCTGTCGATGAACGGAAACCTCCTTGGGAGCTTCGATGCCCAAACGCACCTTGTCTCCTCGGATCTCGATGACCATCAACGTGATCGAGTCGCCGATGATGATCTTCTCGTCCTTCTTGCGGCTGAGTACGAGCATCGCCAATCCCTGGAATGCGAGGGAAAATCGGGGGGAAAGGTCACTCTCGGGCGGATTCGGTGATCGGCCGTCGGACACGAAACAAGTCTAGACCACCGATTCCACCCCTGTCGAAAGGAATGTCGCGGAATGGCATCATTCCTGCATCGCCACCGTGCCGCCGCACGGTTCGAACCGGTCGCAACGATTCTCGCGTTGCCGGAAATCAACGGTCGCAACGGCGCTCCCGACTGCGCCGACCGCGCGGACCGCGAAGCGCCCGTCATTCCCGCGCATCGATCCGCGGGCGTCGGCTGCCGGTGGAATTGATCCCCGCCGTTGCCTTGCAGCGACATTCACCAGTGAAATCCGTGGTCGATGTTCCCGTCGTTCACGGAGTGCGGACGAGATAGCCGCCGGGGAGCCGGCGGACGAAGCGCCGCATCTCGAGGACGGTCAGCGTCGCCAGCACGCGGGACGGTTCGAGGTCGCACGCGTGCAGGATTTGATCGGCGTGCAGCGGCTCGGTCCCGACGAGCGCCAGCACCGCCCGCTCCTGATCGTCCAGCGTCAATTCGCGGGGCGTGCGGACTTCGACTCCCTCCTCGGTCCGCGCCGGCGAAACCAGCGGGCCGAGCGCTTCCAGCACGTCGTCCGGCGAGCGGACCAGCGTGGCGCCGTCGCGAATCAGGTCGTGGCAGCCTTCGCTCGCGAGGCTGTCGATTTGACCGGGGACGGCGAACACGTCCCGCCCCTGCTCGTGGGCGTGGCGGGCGGTGTGCAGCGCGCCGCTCTTTCGAGAAGCCTCGATGATGATCACGCCGGAACACATTCCGCTGATGATCCGGTTGCGTTGCGGGAACAGCCCCGGTAAGGCCCCCTGATCGAGCGGCGACTCGCTGACGAGCGCGCCGTTCGCGGCCACTTCCTCCGCCAGTTCGGCGTTCTCCGGCGGATAGATGCGCGCGACCCCCGTCGCCAGCACGGCGATCGTCCGCCCTCCCGCCGCCAACGCCGCGCGATGCGCGACCGAGTCGATGCCCCGCGCCAATCCGCTGACGACGGTCAGTCCGGCCCGCGCGAGCGTCCCCGCGAACCGCTCCGCCTGGCGGCGTCCGTAATGCGAGCATCGCCGCGAACCGACGATCGCGATCGCCAGCGCGTCGCGCGGCAGCAGCGCGCCCCGGCCGTACAGCACCGCGGGCGGATCGAAGATCTCCCGCAGCATCCGCGGATAACGATCGTCGGATGCGAGCAGCAGATCGACCCGCGCGTCGCGGCAGCGTTCGCGTTCCCGCCGCGCTTCGGCGAGACGGTCGGAATCGGCGATCGCGGCGGCGAGTTTCGGCCCCACGCCATCGACTTGACGAAGCTGTTCGGGAGTGGCGGCGAAGATGCCCGCCGGGCCTTCGAAGCGCTCCAGCAACGCTTGCACGGTCCGCGGGCCGACGCCGGGCACGAGGTTCAGGCGGAGCCAACCGAGCAGTTCGCTTTCCACGGCGGAGTCGTCCACGCGCGGCGTCCTCGCGGCTTGGGGTTCAGACTCGGCCGGCAAGGTGGCCGAAACGACCGCCCGCGAACGGGATTTCGCGAGCGGGCGGGAGCCATCGTGCGCGATGCGCAGTCCGGCCGCAAGACTTCGGATCGGTCGGCGACACGGAAAGCCGAACCCGTCGGTCGACGACGACGGCGGCGGTCACATCGGCGTTTGAAAGCCGAGAACCTGGAAGCGGGACAGTTCGAGGGGGGCCGTGATCTTCACGGCGTCGATCGCCTCATAGGCGATCATCACCTTGCGGGCGCCCGCGCTATCGGGGCGGTCGCGCTCGAGGAGGAGAATGCCGCCCGAGACGAGGAAGGCGGTGAAGGGGATTTGCTCCTGAAAGCGAGTCACCAGCAAACCTTGCCGGGGAATGCTCTCGGGCCAGCTTTCGAACAGGGTACGCCAATTTTCGGCGGAACTCATGCGACGTTCCTTCGACGCGATGAAATCACCGCGCCGTCTGCAGCGGTTGCACATCGGCGATGTGCAATAGGGCGCAAATCGCGAAGTGATCGGAATCGGGAAATCCGACGATCAGATTGTTGCGCAGCAGGATCGCGAACTCGGGATGCCCGACTTCGAACACGTCGCCGTTCGACATGCGGACCGCGAACGGTACGAAGGGTCGCTGCTGCAACAACTGGCGGATCGTTTCTGCCGTCATGGGAGTCCCCCGAACGGGCTGGTGAAACCCGCTGGTGGAAACTTCTCACCAGAAATCCGCGAAATGCGGAATGACCCCAGCGGGATTCGAACCCGCGTTGCCGGATCGAAAATCCGGTGTCCTGGACCAGACTAGACGATGGGGCCGTGGATGTCGCCCAATGTACGCGATCCGGCGGAAGTGTCAAGCCGGGGGGCGAGGTTCCGAAAGAAAGGGGCGAGCGTTCGAAGGAGATCGGGAGAGCTCGAAAAGAATCTCGCCCCCGCGCCGCGTCGATCGTGCGGCGAAAAGCCGCACTTCGGAAAGCGCGATCTCAACTCTCGGTCGTCGGCGAGACGTGATCCCTCGATTCGGAAGCGGTCTGCTCCGCGCCGGATTGGGCCGCGCGTTCGTTGCAGATGGCCTCGTAGATCTCGTTCCGATGGATCGGAATTTCCTTGGGCGCCTGAATGCCGAGACGCACCTTGTCGCCGCGGATCTCCACCACGGTGATGACGATGTTCTCGCGGGACAAGACCAGCATGGCAAGCGTTCCTCGATCCTGAAGTCGGCGCCGCGACCGGTGCCGGTCCTTCGTGCCCGAACCGGTTCCTCCTCAGCGTCCTGTCGTCCCGGAATTGCGGGCCGCACGCAAGATGCGGCAAACCGGTCCGATTGTACGACCCCGGACTTTCCCGGTCAAGTGCGTGGGGAGTGAAGGAGTTGCGCGCGGCGGCACCCCCTCCGCGGGCAAACCTTGCCGCGGAGAGGGCGCCGAATCATCGGGAATTCGCTAAGTACAATGCGAGTATCGAGTTATCAACGTCCTCCCGGCTGCCTGCCGGAACGCGTGGCAGCCGGCCGACGGTCTTGCGAATTTCCGGTGAGGTGTCCGTTTTCGGACATTTCGAGGAGCGCGGTCTGGTTCGTTCAGACCATGTCCTTCAGGTTTTTCAGCGGCCGCACCTTGACGACGTTCCGCGCCGGCTTCGCCGCGACGGTGATGCTTTCGCCCGTGAATGGGTTCTTGCCGGGCCGCGCCGGGGTGGCCGGTTTGCGTTGCACGGTGATCTTCATCAATCCGGGGATCGTGAACACCTCCGGCCCCTTTTTGCCGAGGTTCTTCTCGATGAGGCCGCCCAGCTCATCGAACACGGCCGCGACGTCCTTCTTGCTCAGGCCGGTCTTCTCGGAGATTGCGGCGTGGATCTCCGACTTGGTCATCGCCTTGCCCGCGGTCTTCGCTGCCATCGTCTACTCCTGTCGTGCGAGGTGCTTGGTCTTCCTTGCGAGCGGGTCCGCTCCGCCGGTTCGTGGAAGGTAGTAAACTGCGGAGATTCCGAATTGTCAATGCGCGCACCCGCATTTTCAGGGGAAATCAGCGGTTTTCGTTCTTCCCGCGGCGGAGAGCGATTGCGGCGGCCCCGATTTTCGTGTATTCATGCAGTCAACGGGAGGTGCGGGCGATGCTGCGCGACGAGCCGATCGACGTCTCCACCAAGGGCCAACTGGCCTGCCGCATCCTCCTCATCGAGGATGACCCCGAGCAGGCCGCCGCCCTCAAGGACGCCCTCGCGCGGCATCATTACGCCGTCTCGATCGCCAGGGACGGGGGGCAGGCGCAAGCCGCCTTCACGATGAGGCAGCCCGACGTGGTGATTCTCGATTTGATGCTTCCCGGCGAAAGCGGGTTCGAAATCTGCGAGCGCCTCAAGCAGACCAACGACGCGGTCCCGATCCTCGTCCTGACCGTCATCGACCTGCCCGACGCCAGGGAACTGGCCGAACGCGTCGGCGCCGATGCGTACCTCGTCAAACCGATCGACCCGGAGGAGTTGCCGGCGAAAATCGAAGAAGCGGCGGCCCGCGCCTGGGAGCGCCGGCACTCCGCGAAACGCCCCCGCGAAGAAGGCCGGGTCCGCTTCCGCTGCCGGTGCGGAAAGCAATTCAAGGTGTCCCCGGTGCATCGCGGCAAAGCGCTGACATGTCCCGAGTGCGGCGAGCCGGTGCAGGTTCCGCGTCACGATTGAGAAGGAGAAGGAGGGAATTCCGATGCCCTCGCTGATCATCCAGTCCGGCAAGCTGCGCGGACAGAAAATCGTGCTGTCCCGCGGGGAGGTCGTTTTCGGACGCGACGACGACTGCGGAATTCGCCTCACATCCGCCGACGTCAGCCGCCGCCATTGCGTGCTGCGAATCGATCCGGGCGAAGTCGTGTTGCGGGATCTCGGCAGCAGCAACGGCACGTTCGTGAACGGGATTCCGGTGCGGGACGAGTTGCGGCTCGTTTCGGGCGACCTGTTGCGGATCGGCCCGATGGAGTTCCGCGTGGCCGACGTGGAGCCTTCGTCCGCCGACCGCGATCCGGCCGTGGACGAATGGGCGACCGACGACGACATCGCGACATGGCTCGAGACGGAGGAAGGCTCGGTGGCGGGGTCGGACACCACGATCGTCCCCGAGGCTCCGCCCCCCCGGAAGCGCGCCGAGCGACCGGCATCGGCCGAGCGCCAGGCGGGGGCCACGGCGAAATCCGCCGAGGCCGCGCCGCCGCAGGTCGCGCTAGGGCCGCGGAAGCGGTTCGAATCGCTGGCGGAAGAGGCGGCGGACATCATTCGTCGCTTTCAGGAGCAAGAGGCGGCGCGGCAAGCGAGAAAGTAGTAACACTTCAAGTTCGATCTTGTGGGGCGGGGCGGGTAGGATGAACTTCAGTTCGCCGTGCCCGCCGGTCGAGTGGAACAGCCGCGATCTTGGAAAACTTCTTCGGCGAAGATCAGCGAGAATCAGGGCGACTTGTCGAGTTCCCGGCGCGGGATTCGCTCGGCGAACTGAAGTTCGCCCTACGAAGCCCGCCGCATCGAACTCGATTCCGACGAACCGACAAGATCGATCTTGAAGACGTAGTAGCCCGTCGGGGGGCGTGCCACCCGAAATTCCTCAGGCGACGGTTTCGTGGATCCTTGCCGGACCATGCATCGGAAAGAGAGGCTCGCCATGAGGTTCTTCGCACTTTGGAATTTTCGTGACGACTTCAATGTCATGGCGGCGAGCGCGGAAAGCCGCCGCGACGGAATCGTCGAGCTCGGCCGCAGGGCAAGGCTGGTCGGCCTGATCATGTCGGCGCACCTTCTCTTCATGATGCTGATGATCTGGAGTCAAGACTTGATCGCCGTCGTGTTCGGGTTGATGGTCGCGGGCTTGCTCGCCGTGGCGGTGCGGTTGCACGGCGACTCGCGTGCGTTGCAGGTGTTGCAGATCATGCATGGGGAGAAGGAGACGCCGACGAAGTGAAGGGGCCGAAACATCGCAAGGCGCCCTCGTCGCGCCGGTCGCGGTCGGCGGGAGTGGTATCGAAACACGATTTCTTCGGGTTGCGCGCTGGGGGGAATGGGCAAGACGACCTTCGTCGACAGGGAAATCGCGGCATTCGTGGTCGATCGACCGGGGCGAAGGCGTCAAGCTGGGAAACATGCGGGGCTTTCGCGGCGGGCTTCGTTCGACGGATGGCGGGGGGGGTGGCCGTGGCGTGATACGCGAAACCGCGAGCGTTTCGCGGCGTCGATCGGAATCGGGAAGCCTTCGGGCGAGGTCTCTCCACCCGGAGGGGGGAGGGTTGCGCGACGACTTGTCGAACGCGTCGCGGGGCGCGGAGTCGCCGCGTCGAGTGTTCCGTTTCCGAGGCTTTTCGAAGGGTGAATGAGTGCGGATCGTCGCGGGGAAGTATCGTCGGCGGAAGTTGCGGACCAATCCCGGTCTGGTGACGCGGCCCATCACCGATCGCGCCAAGGAATTCCTGTTCGAGAACCTCGGCGGCGAACTTCCGGCGATCCGCGTGGCGGACGTCTTCGCCGGGACCGGCACGCTGGGCATCGAGGCGCTCAGCCGCGGGGCGGCGAGCGTCGTGTTCGTCGAAAGCGATCGCAAGGCGCACGGCCTGCTCGATGAGAACGTCCGCATGCTGGGCATCGGAGACGAGGCGCTGTGCTGGCGGGTCGACGTGCTCCGCTGCTCGTTCCGCCCGAAGGGAGTCGAGCATCTGCTTCCCTACGACCTGGTGTTCTTCGACCCGCCCTACCGCATGGTCGCCGACATCGCCCCCGGCTCGCCGTTGTTCAAGTCGCTGGAGCGGTTGGCGCGCGAGGGCGTCACCTCGCCCGACGCCGAGATGATTCTTCGCACGCCGGTCCGGGCGGAGTTCGAATGCCCCCCCGCCTGGACGCGGCACGACGTGCTGACGATCTCGAACATGGAGATGCACCGCTTCCGCAAGCTGAAAACCGAAAGCTGATCGCTCATCGCTTGCCCCGCTTCGGGTTCCTACACCGAACTCACCGGTTCGACGGTCGCCCCGCTCGGCTCGTCCGTCCAGTTCGAAACTTCGGCGAGTCCCTCGACGGCGGCGGCGATGCGGGCGACCAACTCTTCCGCCCGCGCGGCGGGCGCGCCGGTGTACTTGGCGAGATGGATCATCGTCACCAATTCGCGAACCCACGCCAGCGTGCCGATCAGATCGTCGTGCATCTGCCGTCGGATCCGCCGCAGCCGGTCGATGTTCTCACGCCTCACTCGCGCGCTGTGCCGCAAACGCTCGTCCTCCAGCCCGCCCGCGGCGTCGGCCGGGTTCTCGCTTTCGACTTCCGCGAACCCCGGGCTTTCCAACAGCCGATCCAGGTCGCGAATCCGCTCCGCATGCGCCCGCCACATACCGCGCAATTCGTCGATGCGGTCTTCCTCCAGAGAGAGCACTTCTTCCGCCCATCCGTCGAGACTTCGCAGGGCCGTGTCCAATTCCTCTTCGACGAGACGAATCGCCCGCGCCAGTTCGTCGTCCGGCGGCCGACCGCCCACCACTATCGGCGAATGGATCGGTTCGTCCATCGCCGCCGGCCGACTCAACAGGACCGGCACGAACAGCGGCCAGAACAGCACCGCCAGCGCGCCGCGGCCGATCCGTTCGAACGGCGCACGCCGTTCCTCGACGACCGCCATCGCGAACGCGACGCCGCCGCCGATGAGAATATAGAAGATGAGGGTGGCCGAGAATCCCATCACCGAATCTCCGCATCAAGACTCTTCCGAATCGATCTGGTGGGTTGTCCGTAGGATGGATTGGCAATCCGGGGGCGAGGCCTCAACGTCGCCGGAAGTCGATCGTTCTGCCGATTCACTTGCCGTTGAAAGGATTGCCAATCCGTCCCCTCTGGCGCTTCCCGTCATTCCCGCGGAGGCGGGAATCCAGTTCCTTCGCACCACGCCGCCAACCTCCAAATTCGATCTGGACGACGGAGCAGGGCTCTTCCAAATCGATCTTGTGGGTTCGCCGGAATCGAGTTCGACGCCTCGGTTTCGTAGGGCGAACTTCAGTTCGCCGTGCGAAGCCCGCGCCACGGACGCGGCAAGCTCCGCTGATCTTCACCGATCGTGTTTTCGACATCGCGGCTGTTCCTCTCGACCGGCGGGCACGACGAACTGAAGTTCGTGCTACCCGCCCCGATCGTCGCCTCTCGAGATCGAGTCGCGATTTCGGCGCGAGGCGCTCTCGATCGACGAAAAAAGGACGTGGTGGCCAGCGACCCGGACGCTCGGAGCGTCCGGGTCGCTTCATGCATTCCCGGAACAGCTCCGCGACGCGATTCATCGTTCTCGCTTCAACCGGGCCAGATCCTCTTCCACGCGGGAACCGAACTCGTCGATCGCTCCGAAGTCGAACGGATCGTCCGCGCCCAGGCAGGACAGCTCGACCAGCGCGTCGGCTTCCGCCTCGCTGCGTTCGATCCGCTCGGCGAGACGGTCGAAGCGGCTGAACGCCGTCGCCGTCGCGCCGACTTCCCCCACCTCGCGCACGAGCCGCGTCCGGGCGGCGGCGGCTTGTTGCCGCGCGGATAGGACCAGCAGCTTGCGTCGCGCCTCGCCCAGGCGAACGCGCATCGCCTCGATTTGCCGGCGGAGTTTGCCGCTACTTTTCGCGGCGGTCTCCAATTCGTCTTCGAGCGCCGCGACGAGCCGGGCGCGCTCGTGCTTGGCGACGAGGGCCGCGCGGGCGGCGGAGTCGTGGGGGGGG
>JBBDNT010000050.1:0-22086 GCA_040877445.1 Planctomycetaceae bacterium | reverse complement strand
CGGCGCGGCGTTCCTGCCGGTCGATCTCGCCGCGATGCCCGTCGAGCTGTCGCACGAGCAATCGTTCGGAGGCGATCGCCTTGGCTGCGGCGTCGGTCGTCGAGTCGAGCGCTTGCTCCATCTCGCGGACGGCCTGCTTGAGCATCGCCTCGGGATCCTCGAAGCGATCGATGACGTCGTTCAGGTTGGCGGAGATGATGTCGGAGATGCGGGCGAAGATGCGCATGGTTGGTCCTTTGTCGGTTATCAATTGTCAGTTGTCAGTTGTCAGTTGTCAGTTGTCAGTTGTCAGTTGTCAGTTGCGACTCGCTTGCGGTTTCGCGCCCCTCAACCCTCAACCCTCAACCCTCAACTCAACCTCTGCCAGATCGTGAAGATCATCACCGGCGTGACGGCCGTGTAGACGGCGGACCACGACGCGACCAGGCGGCGGAGGAAGCAGGCGCGGCGGTCGCGGAATTCCGGGGCCATCGTGTCGCACAGGCCCGAGAACCCCACGTACAGCGAACGCGTTCCCCACAGCCCGGCGATGAACGGCAACGCCAGCCCCACCAGCAGGCATGCGTCGCGCAACGCAGGCGGCGCGCCGAACACGATCATCCCCAGCGCGATCGCCGCGTACATCGGCAACAGGCCCACCAGCGCCACCGCCGCCGTCGCCTTCGCCTTCAGCGCGTGCACCGTCACGTCGAGGAACGACATCTTCACTCCCGCCAGCAGCCCATAGAAGTACAGGCTCGGCAGGCAGATGCCGCTCGCCGCGATCAAGCCGGCCGCGTACGCCGCGATCAGCGCGAAGCCGGAGCGCAGCCAAACGGCCTCGGAAGTGGACGCGGCATGGAAGGCGATCGGCCGTTCCCCGCCACGCAGCCATTCATCCAACGCTCCCAGCGCGGGCGACGCACCGGCCGTGTGGAAGACGAGCGCCATTGCGATCCCGAAGAGGCAGAAGCTCGCCAATGAGATTCCCAGAAACCTCGGGATCAACTCCGCCTGAAGGGCCGGGCGTCGAATCGTCGATTCCAGCCGCGGGCGGTCCTTGAGGATCAATTCGATGAGACCGAGCGTGCGCCCGGGGTCAGCGTCGGGAGCGATGTCGGGATCCGGCATCGGCGCGAAACCGCAGGCGTGCGGGGGATCCGGGGGAGTGGTTCGGCTCGATGATTCGGCGCGCGAGCGCGTCGTCTCGAACTCGTTCTCCGCCGCGAGCGCGGCGATGAACGATCGCGCGGCGCTCTTCTCTTCGATCGTGGGCATGGGAGATTCCTTCATGTTAGTTCGCGGCGAAGTGGAACAGTTCGAAGCGGTAGAAGAACTCGGCGCCGATCACCGAAACGAGAATCAGCCACCAGGTGGGCGTGGCGTGCGTCGGCTCGAGGCGGTGCATCACGCGGCGGAACACGTCGATCATCGCGACCCCCACGCCGGCGAACACCACGAGGTTCACCAGCAGCACGAATCCCGGATGAGGCACGGCGACGGTGAAAAACCAATTGATGGGGATCGAGGCGATCATCGCCAACCCGCCCCAGCTCACCGTGACGAGTGCCGCCAGCAACGTGCTGCTCGCCGACAGTCGCGAGCCGGAAAGGCTGTTGAGGATGTACAGCGCGGGAAGCGGAATCGCCCAGGCGAGACCGGCGGCGAGGGTGAGGGCCGCCGACTTGAGGAGAATGTTCCCCGCGCCTCCCATCAGGCCCATCGTCATGCCGTAGGTGACGGCGCCGAGAACGGCGGTCGCCAGCAGCGCGGACCAGACGGCGAAGGGATAGCGGACGCGGCCTTCGTTCCAGTGGCAGGCGAACGCCTCCGGCTCCCGCAGCGCCTGCCCCACGCGCGACAGTGCGAAACGAACCTCGACGCGGCTCATGGCGATTCTCCCGTGACGATCCGGAATGGGTCATGCACAGGATTCACCGCGAACCGGCCGCGGAGTTAACCGCGATTTCTGCGCGAATTTTCGACCACGGATTCCATTGATGGGCACTGATGAGGGAGCGGATCTTTCGGCCGGTTCTTCTCCGCGACCTCGGCGGCCTCTGCGGTTTCGAAGAGGCCGGGTTGCAGTCGTCGAAGATTGCGAACCGCCGAGTGCGCCGAGGGCGCCGAGGAACGGGAGCGAGAAGCCATCGAGGTACCGGCTCTGCCGCGACTTTCCATCGGGTTTCGCTCGTCGGCGAGGGTCGAACAGCAGATATCCGTGTCGATCCGTGCGATCCGTGGTGAAAACTGTTTCGGTTGCGGCTGTGCCGCGCTGGGTGCTTTGCAGTGCAATCGTTCCACTTCCGTTCGTCTCGATTCGTTCGCCGTGGTTTCGCAGGTTGCGGATCGGCTCGTCGTTCGCGAGTTTCGACCACGGAAGTCACCGATGGGCACTGATGAGATCGAGCGAGATCCGTGCTCATCCGTGCCATCCGTGGTGAGAATCCTGTTTCCATTCGGTTGCGGCTTCGCCGCGCTGGGCTCTTGGCAGCTCTTCTGTTCGATTCTTCTCCGAACAGAATGGCGCGAAGTCCGCAAAGACCGCCTTCGTCATGGAAGGCATTTCTGCTCTTCTGCGATTCGCCGTTCGTCGCGATAATGCGGCCGCCTCGCAGCGGCGGCCCCGCCATTGCCCAGTTTGCGCGAACCGCCGCGATTGCCCGACACGATCAACCCGCAGTGCGCCCCGGAATCCTTTTCGCGATCGAAACGAGCGGCATGACCCCGTGATGGCGTTCATTCCTCGCGACCGATATAGCCAATCGGCCCGCGTGCTCGTGCCGGGCGGGAGCGTCGTCGCGGACGTTCCCGCAGCCCGTTCGCGACTCCTCGATCGCTCACCGATGATTTCACCCCGCACCACGGTCCCCGCTCCGCCGCGCATCGACGAACCGGCCCTCCCGCCGGTGGCGACGCGGGAAACTCCGCTGGAGACTTCCACGCCGCGATCGCCGAACACCGCGACCGACCGGATGGCCGCCGTCCCGCGGAGGGCGCATCTCGTCGGCATCTGCGGCACGGGGATGAAGGCGCTGGCCGAACTGTTGTCGGGGCTCGGCTCGCGAATCAGCGGGTCCGATCTGCAACTGCCGGGACCGCTGATCCGGGCGATGGAGCGCCGCGGGTTGCGCGTGCACTCCGGGCATCACGATCGATTCCTGCCGGAAGACGTCGAGGCCGTGATTCACAGCGCCGCCATCGGCCCGGACAATCCGGAACGCCGCCTGGCGACGCGGCTGGGCATTCCCCAGTTCTCCTACAGCCGCATGCTTGGCCGGCTGATGGAGTCCCGCACCGGCGTGGCGATCGCCGGCACTCATGGGAAAAGCACCACGACCGCGCTCACGGCGATGCTGTTGGAAGCCGCGGGATCGTCTCCTTCCGCCGTCGTCGGGGCGGAGTTGATCGACCGCAACGCCAGCGGCTGGGCCGGATCGGGCGATCTGTTCGTCGTCGAGAGCTGCGAGTATCAACGCAGCTTCCTCGATCTGCGGCCGAAGTTCGCGGCGATCACGGGGATCGAGCCGGACCACTTCGATTACTTCCGCGATCCGGACGATATGCATGCCGCGTTCGCCCAGTTCGCCGCCCAGGTGGCGGACGACGGCTGGCTGCTGGTGAACGCCGATTGCCCGGCGTCGGTCGCGTGCGCACGGGCCGCGAAGTCGGAAACGGCGACGTTCTCGCTGACCGATGCGGGCGCGGACTGGTGGATCGCCGATCCTCGCCGCACTCAGACGGGCACGTGGCACCGCGTGTTCCATCGCGGGGAGTTCTTCGCCGACGTCTGCCTGCGATTGCCCGGCCGCCACAACGCGGCCAACGCGCTCGCGGCGATCGCGCTGGCGGACCGCGCGGGAGCGTCGCGGGAGGCGATTCGCGAGGGAATCCACGAGTTCTCCGGAGTGCGGCGGCGGTTCGAAACGGCGGGATCGTGGCGGGGAATCGCCCTCGTCGACGACTACGCCCACCATCCCACCGCGGTCGCGGCGACGCTCGCCGCCGCGCGCGAGCGGTTCGGCCCGCGGCGCATCTGGTGCGCTTTCCAGCCGCACCAGGTCTCGCGAACGCGGGCCTTGTTCGAGGAGTTCGCGGGCAGCTTTTCGCGGGCGGACGAAGTGCTCGTCGCGCCGGTGTTCGCCGCTCGGGAAGCCGGCGACGGCGAGCGCGACGCGGCGTCGCGGGAGCTGGCCGAGCGGATCGCCGAGCGCGGGACGCCAGCCCGGTTCCGCGCGTCTCTTGACCAGTTGCGGGAGACAGTGGAGGATGAGGCCCGCCCCGGCGACGTGTTGATCCTGATGGGGGCCGGAGACATCGATCAGGTCCGCCATGAGTTCACTCGACGACTTCAGCGACATCACGCGGCGGGATGAGCCGTTGGCCGGCCACACCTGGCTGAAGGTCGGCGGCCCCGCGGATTTTTTCATCGAGCCGCGCGGCATCGATGAACTGGTGCGGGTCGTGCGCGCCTGCCACGAAGCCGAGATTCCCGTCCGCCTGCTGGGCGGCGGGTCGAACGTGCTCGTCCGTGACGAAGGCGTGCGCGGCGCCGTGATCCGCCTGGCGCACGAAGCGTTCGCGCGGATCGACGTCGAGGGGAACACCATCCGTTGCGGCGGCGGGACGAAGCTCAGTTCCCTCATCGCCCAGGTCGTCAAGTCCGGATTGGCCGGGTTGGAATGCCTCGCCGGCATCCCGGGCACGGTGGGGGGCGCGCTGCACGGCAACGCGGGAGGGAACAGCGGCGATATCGGCCAGTTCGTCAAAAGCGTGGACGAGCTCACCGCGGCCGGCGAGCGTTGCACCCGGGCCGAATATGAACTTTCGTTCGGCTATCGGCAAAGCAGTCTCACCGACCTCGCGATTCTCGAAGCGACGTTCGAGCTTCCCTCCGACGACCCGGACGAGATCACCCATCGCATGCGGAAGCTGTGGATCATGAAGAAGGCCACGCAGCCCCTCACGTTCCAGTCGGCGGGCTGCATCTTCAAGAATCCCAGGGGGTTGAGCGCGGGAACGCTGATCGAGCGATGCGGCTTGAAGGGGAAAAAAGCCGGCGGAGCGGAGATCAGCGATCGCCACGCGAACTTCATCGTCACCCAGCCGGGCGCCACCGCTCGTGACGTGCTGGAGTTGATCGACCTGGCGAAATCGAAGGTCGCCGAGGAGCACGGAGTCGATCTGGAGTTGGAAATCGAAATCTGGTAAGACTCCGGCCGATTTTCGATTTCCCCCACTCGATTTCTCCGGAGCGCGCCCATGCGTCGCACGGGAGCGGTGTTGTGTGTGGCGGTTCTGCTGGCCGGCTGCGGCTTCGATTCGGCCAGCTCGAAACAGCCCTCGAACCTCGTGGCGCCGGTCTATTCGCAGCCGGATCTGCACCGGGCGCAAATCGACGCCGCCCGCAGACAGGCCGCCGATCGCGACGCCTTCGATGACGAAGCCCCGGGCACGGCCCGCATTTCGTCGACCCGCGTGGGCGCGTCGCTCTCCAGCGACCCGCCGACCACCACGACCCGCGCCCACCTCGGCCGCACGCAGCCCTGGGAGAAAACGGAGTTCGATTAGGCAATCGTGTGCATCGACACGAAGGTATTCATGAGCCGAGGGGTTTATCCCCTCGGTGCGAACAGGGTCTTGCACAAGGGAGCGCTCCCGCTCCTCGTCGCGGTCGCCGCCACACTGCCGAGAGCGTGTGAGCGAATCGCCGATCACGAGTAGTGTGAGTTGCACGACACCACATTCGTGGACGGGCTGAAGCCCGTCCTACGAGATTTCACACGCGCTGAATCACGAGGCAAGGAAGCCAAATGATCGATCGTTCGTTCGCGCCGCCGCGCAGGAAGCGCGTCGCCGTGCTCGCCGGGGGGGATTCTCCCGAGCGGGAAGTCAGTCTGCGAAGCGGCCGCGCCGTCTCCCGGGCGCTCACCGTCCGCGGGCATCGCGCCGTCGCGATCGACCCCGCCGTCACCGATCCGGCGGAAATGGATTGGTCGCTGTTCGACGCCGCCTTCATCGCGCTGCACGGAACCTACGGCGAAGACGGCACGATCCAGACGATCCTCGACCGGGCCGGCGTGCCCTACACGGGAAGCGACGCGGCGACCTCGCGGCTGGCGTTCAGCAAGTCGGCCGCGAAAGAGCGGTTCATCCACCACAAGCTCCCCACGCCCCCCTACGTGCTGGTCCACTCGTCCGACGCACGTGAACGCATCCGCGCGCAGGCGGAGCGCATCGGTTATCCGCTCGTCGTCAAGCCGGACGCCCAAGGCTCGAGCCTCGGCGTGACGATCGTGCGTGCTCCGGCGGCCCTCGACGCGGCGATCGCCGAGTGCTTCCGCTTCGGATCGTTCGGGCTGATCGAAAAGGCGATTCCCGGGACGGAGTGGACGGTCGGCATGTTGGACGACTTGCCGTTGCCGGCCTGCCGCATCACCAGCCGCCGCGAGTTTTACGACTACGACGCCAAGTACGCCGACGACGAAACGAAGTACGAGTTCGAGTTCGACTTGCCGCGGGAAGCGGTCGCGGCGATCGAGCGCGTGGGACGGGAGGCGTGCCGGGCGCTCGACACGCGTGGGATGGCGCGGGCCGATCTCCGCGTCGACGAGCAGTTGCGGCCGTGGCTGCTCGAAGTGAACACCATCCCCGGCCTCACCGATCACAGCCTGGTGCCGAAGGCGGCCGCGCGGATCGGCCTGAGCTTCGGCGACCTCTGCGAGCGCGCCCTCGAGAGCGCGCTCGCCTCGTCGATGGACGACTCGAGCCCGCGGTCCGCGCACCGCGGGATCTCCCCCACGCTCGCCACGCGCTGATGCCTTCGAAATCATCGAATCAAGCCCCCCCGCCCGGTCCCGTCGCGCGGTTCTTCCGCGGCGCGTTCCGCCCGGGAGTTCTGCTGCTCGCGGCGATCGCCGCCGCGGGTTGGTTTCTCGGCCCGACGATCCGCCGCGCGCTGCCGCCGATCGAAGAGCGGGACGAATACCGCATCCGCGCCGCGGAGATCCAAGTCCCCGACATGCCGACCTGGATTCCCGAAGACTTCGTCGCCGAGGCGACCCGCCGCGCCGGCTTGCGCGAGGAACTGTCGCTCCTCGACGAGGGTCTTACCGCGGACGTGGCCGAGGCGTTCCGACTGCATCCCTGGGTGCGGAACGTGGTCCGCGTCGAGAAGTCTTACCCGGCCCGCGTCGTCGCCCGGCTGGAATTCCGCGAGCCGGTCGCGATGGTGCAGGTTCAAGGCGGGATGTACCCGATCGACGCGCACGGCGTGCTGCTTCCGCCGACCGACTTCTCCGCCGCCGAAACGCACCGTTATCCCGCGATCGCGGGAGTGAAATCGACCCCGCAGGGACCGGCCGGCTCCTCCTGGGGGGATCCGATCGTGATCGCCGCGGCGAAGGTGGCCGTCGCGTTGTTGTCGGAGTGGCGCGAGTTGGGGCTGGTCGCGATCCGCGTCGTCGAGCCGGCGAAACGCAAGCCGGAGGAGATGACGTTCGAACTGGTCGCTCCGCAGGGGAGCCGGATCGTGTGGGGCCGCCCGCCGGGGACCGATCATCCCGGCGAGTTGTCCGCCGACCAGAAGCTCGGCCGATTGAAGGATTACCGCGCCCGGTTCGGCGACTTCGACGCGCCGCAGGGACCGTACGAGATCGACATCCGCCACTGGCAGGAAATCTCCCGCCGCCCACTGGCCGAACGCGACACCCCCAACCGCCGCTGACGCGCTCCCGGCGGGGAACCAGCAAGGTAGGGCCGGCTGATTCCGGCCGAATCGCCGAACTGGAATCGCTGGGGAATTCGGTCCAAAACGGGCGACGGCTTCCTGCCTCGATCCTGGCACGATGACGATCGCTTGCGGGAACCACGCGCGGCAGCCGGTAAATTGCCTGTCATCCCCCCGAGGAGTAACCGCATGGTTCCTTTCGCTATGCGGCTACGCCCACATTGTCCGCAGGATCAATCCTTGCGGAGAATGCGCCTTCGGAAGCCGAACAGAACGCCAGCCGCGGAACCGAAAGCCAGCAGCGAAGTCGGTTCAGGAATCGGAGTGACGGTCGGGAGGGGCTGCCCGGCAGGCGGGAGAGGGGGCAATGGAATCAATATCGGCCCATCGGGCCCGGGAATCTCCAGAACCGGCGGCAACGGAATGGTAGTAATGGGCACCAGATTCCCGTCATCGTCGAACTCGAGGCCGCCACTGAGCGTCCCCTCATTGGGGAACGGAGAATTGATGTCGATCGTGTTGGTGTCCATCTTCACCTCCCCGTTTTGCGCCAAGGCCCGGCCATTATGGATTGTGGCTTCAGTATTGAGGGTGATGCTGGTCAGTGCCAGAATATTTCCCTCGAAGTCCGTGCTGGTTCCCAGAGTCGCCGAACTGCCGACCTGCCAGAACAAGCCGTCGTTGGTGCCCCCCGACAACGCATTGGCATTGACGATCACCACCGACGAACTGCTGGCGGTCGTCAGCGTGCTGCCGATCTGAAACACCCAGAACGCGCCGTCGACCCCGAGGGCATCGAGCGTCAACGTTCCCGTCAATTGAGCCGAGGTATTGAATTTGTAGACTCCCGGCGGCAGTGTCAGGCCGCCCAGATCGAAACCCGTCAAATTGGCGGTCGGGGCCAGGCCTGCGAGAGCATTGTACGCCGTCGTGTTGTCCACCTGAGCCTGTTGCGCGACCGCGTGACTGATGTAGATCGTCCCGGCCACGAGCCCCGGCCCATTGACCAAGCCGGTTGACCCCGGGCCCTCCACGACCGTATTGGCTGGCGGAATGGCAAAGCCCACGACCGAAGGCCCCGGGAAGAGGCCCACATCCCCGGTGATCGTGGTGGGGCCGGTATTCGTCACCGTCGACCCCCCGAGCACCGCGAAGCTCTCTGCCGATCCGAGAATCGGGTCGGCCTGCACTGGCGACGCCCACAGGACGAGCGCTGCAACTCCCAATGACAGCAATGATGTTCGCTTCATATCGAGTTCCCCTGTTGCAAGGTGTCTGAAGACGCTATACTGGCGATCGGTCGAAAAAAAACGGAGACCGCGAGCTCCACAGCTCCGGCTTCCGTTCCTACTCGACGATTCCAGCCGCAATGTTGTCCACCGACGGCAAGCGGCGTTCCAAACGGCTTCAAGATGTCAGCGACATTGAAAACTTCACCCCCAACGCGCATACCTCTCATTCTACTGAAATACGCCACAATGCTTATTAGCAGCAACTTACGCAAATCGCCAGGTTGGTTTCCTCTGTGGAGGTAATTCCGGGGAGGCGCATCCGATCGTCCGCGCGCCTCCCCTGAAAGCGCTAACGGATGGGTACGCTGCCCGACCCCGACGCCTCAACGGCGTCGCGGCCATCCCCAGCGGATCAACCCGCAAGCCGTCTCTGTCGCAATTGGTCGATGGCGACGGCGGCGATGGAAAACGGCTGATCGACGGCGCAACCACGCCGACTGCGCAAACTGGGGCGACTTCCGCCGCTGAATTCGACGACCAAAGCCAACCACGCGGCACCGACCTCTCGAAAAAGCGAACTCGACCCCCTCCGCCCCGAAAGCCGCCTCAACGACACCGGCACGCGGAGGCACATGGCTTCACACGCTCTGACAGCTGAAAGCCGACAGCTGATAGCTGACCGCCCCCCTCACGCCTTGTGAATCTTCTCCCGTCCGGTCGTCACGTGCTTCGTCGCGTTGCGCGTGTCGATCACCAGCCGCGCGTGCCGCACGATGTGCTCCCAGTCGTAGCACGAGTGGTCGGTCGCGATCAGCACGCAGTCCTGGCTCGCGAGGAACTCCGGCGTCAGCTCGCTGCTGGCCATGTCCGCCATGTCGTGCCGCCGCATCTTCGCCAGCTTCGGCACGTAGGGGTCGTTGTAGGTGAGAAACGCGCCGCGCTGCCGCAGCAGTTCCATCAATTCGAACGACGGGCTTTCTCTGGGATCCTCCACGTCCTTCTTGTAGGCCACTCCCAGAATGCAAATTCGGCTTCCCTTGATCGGCTTCGCCTGATCGTTGAGGAACTCGGCCAGCCGGGCGATCACGTACTCGGGCATCCGCGAGTTGACTTCCCCCGCCAGCTCGATGAACCGCGTGGCGAGCCCCTCCTTCCGCGCCAGCCATGTGAGGTAGAACGGGTCGATCGGAATGCAATGCCCGCCCAGGCCGGGACCGGGATAGAACGCCTGATAGCCGAACGGCTTCGTCTTTGCCGCGTCGATCACCTCCCACACGTCGATTCCCATCCGGTCGAACAGCGTCTTCAACTCGTTGACCAGGGCGATGTTCACCGCCCGGTAGGTGTTTTCGAGAATCTTGCACGCCTCGGCGACTTCGCAGCTCGAGACCGGCACCACCTGCACGATCGCGTGGCCGTACAACGCGCACGCCAACTCGCGGCTCGCTTCGTCGAGACCGCCCACGACCTTCGGAATCCGCGAGGCGGAAAAGTCCGGGTTGCCCGGATCCTCGCGCTCGGGGCTGTAGGCGACGAAGAAGTCCTCGCTGGCGACGAGGCCGCTCTTCTCGAGAATCGGCAGCACGACGTCGCGCGTGGTCGTGGGGTAGGTCGTGCTTTCGAGCACCACCAACTGCCCCGGGCGCAGCGCCCGCGCGATCGCCTCGGTGGTCGATTCGATGTAGGACAGATCGGGATCGCGGCTGTCGGAGAGCGGCGTGGGCACGCAGATCAAGAGCGCGTCGGCCTCGCTCATCCGCGCGAAGTCGGCCGTCGCCGAGAACTGTTGCCGTTCCACCCAATCGGCGATGGCGGCCGAGTCGATGTGGCGGATGTAGCTCTTGCCTGCGGCGAGTGATGCGATCTTGGCGGGGTCGACGTCGAAGCCCATCGTCCGCAGGCCGGCGTTGACGAACGCGCTCGCCAGCGGCAGGCCGACGTATCCCAACCCGATCACGCCGACGACCGCGGTCTTCCGCGCGATCTTCTCGCGCAGCGCTTCCAGCGCAACCGGCTTGCCGCCGACGGCGACCTTTTGCCCGGCGCGAACGCGATCCGCCAATCGGCCGTTTCCTCCAACCCGCACCGTGGACGTGACTTCCGCGGACATGAGCGACTCCATTCGCCAAGTGAGGCCATCCGTGACCGTAATCGCGGCGGGAATCTACGTGCGAGTGGTCCGGCGCGTCAATCGGAAGAAATGCGAACCGGCCGTTCGATCGGTCCCGATCCACCCGGCGCTCACGTCGAAAACTTGCCGCATAGTCTTGCGATCTTTCGACTTGCGTACATTCGTCATTCGGCGTCCGGGCAGGCGACTGCGGGGAGATCGTCGTTCGCCCACAGTCGATGATCGTTCATGTTCCGGCGCGGCTCGCGAGCCGGCTCGACGTGAAAGAAGCCGCAATCCAAGGAGGATCGCGGCTGCTTTCGATGCCGGAGGTGGGACTCGAACCCACACATGGAATTACCCATACCGGATTTTGAATCCGGCGCGTCTGCCAATTCCGCCACTCCGGCTATCGTGGAAATCGTAGGGTTTACCGCGATTTCCGATTTCCTCTGCCGACCGCTTTACTACCGAAGTTACTACCGCCAGGATAGGGGTAGTAGACTGCCCCGCCCGGCCGAGAACCGGGACGGGGCGACACCGACTGACCCTTAGCAGAGGAGTCGATGCCACGAAAGCGAAGTCTAGTCGATCCCCGCGCGCCGGTAAAGATCCGAGCGCCCGCCCCCCGAAGCCGTACAGCGAGTTTCCGCTGTACCCTCACCCGCTGGGCTACTGGTCGAAAAAGATCAAGGGGAAGATCCGCCACTTCGGCAGGTGGGGCCGCGTCGAAGGGAATGAGCGATGAGCATTCCACTTGGTTTCTTCGCCGCGTCGGAAGCGATCGAGCGTTGCGTGGACCTGTTGGCGGAGGCGCAGGGCGCGGCAGAGCGCGGGGACTGAGCCGCAGCTCACGGCCGAGGTGAGAAATCACCTGCGACCTTGAAGCGGAACGTACGCCTTCAGGCCCGATCCTACTGCCGGGAAGCGCCCCCGTGAAGCGGTTGCCGATCCCCCGCCGAAATCCGCTCGAGTCACGCTCGAGGGCGGCCTTTCCCTTCACGCGTCCCGCGCGACCGGCGGGACGTTACCTGGGCGAGGCTCTTTCCGTACGACTCCTGAAATCCGGAATCGCCGGGCCGGGGATTGACAACCGTAGAACTACAGTTGTAGTATTTCGGTTTGCGAACGTTTCCATTCCGAATTCCGCGGAAGCGATGGGCCATGGGAGATTCGATGCGCCGCCGATTGAGCCGGCTGCAACTGGCCGTGATGCAGGTGCTATGGGAGCGCGGGCGGGCGACCGTCGCCGACGTGCAGGAGGCGATCCGCACCGACCAGGAGTTGGCGTATTCCACGCTGGCGACGATTCTCCGGCGGATGGAGCGGCAGGGGGTCGTCCAGCACACGGTCGAAGGGCGGACGTACCTCTACGAGCCGTTGCTCGCCCCGGAGAACGTGGGGCACTCGTTGATCGGGGATCTGGTCGAGCGCGTGTTCGCCGGCAGTCCGTCTCGACTGGTGAGCCATCTGCTGGAAAGCCAGTCGGTCGATGCGGACGAACTCGCCCGCATCCGCGCGATGATCGACGAGCATGCCCGGCAGCCTCCCCGCAAGAAAAAGAAGGGAGACTCCGCATGAACGCGCTTCCGATCCTGGGCGGGTTTCTCGCCACCTATCTCGTCCACTCGACGCTGCTGATCGGCGCCGTCGGCCTCGCGCTGCGCCTGTTCTCGCGCGCGCGTCCGGAGACGCGCGACGCGCTGTGGAAACTGGGCCTCGTCGGCGGATTGGCGACCAGCGCGCTGGCGGTCGCGGTTCCCGGCTTCGGATGGAGCGCCACCCGGCTGCGGCTCGACGCCGACTCGACGACTCGCGAACCAGTCGACGACACGCTCGCCGCGGTCCCGCCAGGCGTGTTCGACTTCGAGGCCAACGCAATCGCGCCCGCTTCCGACTTCGTCTTCGACGCGACGGAAAGCGGTCGCCGATTCGACTTCTCCGGCTGGCGCGTCGGGTTGACCGTCGTGTTCCAATGGCTGGCGTGTTTGATTTCGATCGGGGCGATCGTCGCGTCCGTCCGCTGGATCGTCCACTCCGCGAGGCTGAGGCGGATGGAGCGCAACGGCCGCCGCTTGGCGGGGAACGGAGTGCGGATCCTATCCGCGCGAATGGGGTTGCGCCGTCCCGTGGACGTGCTGCTCGTTCCCGGAGTTCGCAGTCCCCTCGCCGCCGGAGTGTTCGCGCCGCGGATCCTGTTGCCTCCCGCGCCGCTGTTGCGGCGTCTCGATCGATCGGAATTGCGAGCGATGGTGGCGCACGAGATGGCGCACATCGCGCGGCGCGATCCGCTGTGGTCGCTGGTGGCGCACTTCGTGTGTCATGCGCTGTTCTTTCAACCGCTCAACTTCCTGGTGCGGCGGCGATTGCGAATGGAAGCCGAGTTCCTCGCCGATCACGACGCAGGTCTCGTCCTCCGCGACCGGCTTGGCCTGGCGCGGTGCCTGGCGACGGTCGCGGAATGGCTGCACGCGCCGCGCGGCGGGCAGCCGCTGCCTTCGATCGGCACGGTCGGCATGGAGGCGTTCCGCTCGACGCTCGGGCGGCGGGTCGAACGGATTCTCGAATCGCCGAGTCGGCGGGAGCGGCCGTCCCTCGCGCGGCGCGCGGGCGGCTGGCTGTCGATCGCCTTCATCCCGGCCCTGTTGCTGGCCGCCGGGCCGCGGATCACGGCGGGATCGGCCGCGGTCGGTTTCGGCGAATCGAAAGAAGGGGCGGTGGAGACGCCTTCCGTTGCGTCCGCGACCGGTACCCGCGCCGCCGCGTCCGGCGAGCGCGACGACGAGTCCGCGGAAGATGCGAAGCAATCGGCCGGTCGAAACGAGCGCTCGTCGATGCTTTCGGAAGTTCCGGAACGACTCGCAGGTTTCAGCGGCCGCGTCGCCGGAATCGTCCAGCGGGTCGATTCCGACGGCGGAATGCTCGTTCTCACGGTGCGGGATCTGCGGAACGTCTGGCCGCAAAGCACCGCGCGGGAGCCGCGGAGCATCATCGGTCGGACGCTTCCCATCGAGCGGATCGACGGAGAGTGGCGCGAGGTTCTGTCGACGTTCCTGCCGGGCGACGTGATCGAGATCGAAGTCGAACACGCGCGGGGCGACCGGCTGCGGTTCCTCGGCGAGACGCTCCGCAAACGCGAACCCGGGCGACGCGAGGCGGTCGCCCGTTCCGACGCCGTGCGACGTGCCGCGGCGGAGCACGATGTCGCGGAACTTCAAGGATTTCGCGGAATCCTCCAAGGCCGGCTCGTGAGCAAGGACGACGAGCGGGAGACGTTCACCGTCCGGGTCGAGGACGTCCGCCGCGTCTTCGACCGCAGCGAGGCGCGTCGTCCGGAGAGCGCGGTCGGCAAGTCGCTGTCGTTCGCGCTGCGCGAGTCGCCGGTGCGCGAGCAGATGCGGGAGGCGCTGCGGTCGTTGAACGTCGGCGACGCGGTCGAAGTCGGCGTGTTCGCGACCGGACGCGAAGTGATGTTCGTCGGCGAATTGCTGCGAAAGGTCGAGTAGGTCGGGGTGGGAATGCTCGATGGGGGCGGATTGCGTCGTCGATGGTTCGGTGAATTCGAGGTCGATCGTTGGTCATCGCTCATCGAAGGTTCGGTCGCCATGCGTCATCACGTCCATTCGAATGCTCCGCGATTCGCCGTCGCCGCCGCGGTGTGTCTCGCCGCGGTCGGTTTCGCCGCGCGGAACGTCACCGCCGACGACATGCTGGAACTCGTCAGCGGGGCGAAGCTCAGCGGGAAAATCCTCGAACGGACGGCGCAAGGCGTGAAGATGGAGGCCCGCATCGGCACGCGGACCGTCACCAGCACCTATCCCGTCGCGCGGATCAAGGCGATCGTCGCGAACGGCAAGCGCGAGGAGTTGTCCGCCGGCGGAAGTTCGACCTCGCCCGCCGGAACGACGCCTCCCCCCGCTGCTCGCGGTCCCGCGAGCCGTCCGGCCGCGGGGAACGCGAGCGGATTGAACGCGGACGGCAACGCGAAGTCGAAGGCCCAGGCCCAGGTGCAGGCGCTCATCGCCGACGCCGGCCGCACGCCTCCCGACTGGTTCCAGGCGACGCCGCTCAACTATCCGCAGACGCTCGATCTGACCTTTCCGCAGCCTCCGCCGCAGCCGGGCTGGGACAGCCAGAAGAACGTCGGGCAGTTCATCTGGGACGTCATCAATCCGAACCCCAATCGCTGGAAGGAGGGGGTCCGCTTCGTGCATCACCTGCTCGTCGTCAACAAGGACAATCCTCAGACGGTGAAGCGGCTGATGGCCACCCTCGGGGGCATGTACCACAACCTGCTCGAGGACTACGCCCGCTCGGCCTTCTGGCTCGAACAAGTCGCTTCGCGCGGACCGCTCGACGGGCGGCAGTCGGCGATGCTGGCCGAGTGCTACTGGCGTCTCGGCAACCGGGACGCGGCGGTCGACCTGCTGAATCGCTCGCCGAATTCGCTGCAAACGATCAAGCTCTGGGCCGACATGGGGGAGACGCAGAAGGCGCTGGCCCTCGTCGACGGGGCCGCCCGGTCGAACAGCCGGCCGGAGGATCTCTGGTTGCTGGGGGGCGATGCCTGCCGCATCGCCGGCGATTACGCCAAAGCCCTTGCCTACTATCAGAAGGCGGCGGGCGTTTCCCGAACGCAGCAGAACCAGCGGACGATCGACCGCGCCAAGGAAAGCGCCGCGGCGATTCAACTCTTCGAACTGTCCGACGTGACCAAAGTCCCCGATGGCCGTTATCAGGCGCAGAGTCTGGGCTACGAAGGGCAGATCGCGGTCGAGGTCGCCGTGCGGAACAAGCGGATCGAGGCGGTCCGCATCACGCAGCACCGCGAGAAGCAGTTCTACTCGTCGCTGACCGACACGCCGCGGAAGATCGTGGAGAAACAGGGAGTGAAGGGAGTCGACGCCACCAGCGGCGCGACGATCACTTCGGAAGCCGTCATCAACGCGACCGCCAAGGCGCTCGCCGCCGCGGCGAAGTGAGGGAGTAGAGGATAGAGGATAGAGGATAGAGGTCGAACGCATGGCCCACCCATGAAGCGCGGAGTACCGAGTACTCAGTACTCGGTACTTTACCATTCGCCACTTTACCTACCACCCACTACCCACTACCCACTACCCACTCCTCCCCCATGCGCCTCGACGTCTTTCTCCCCGTCATCCGCAAACCGAAGCCCGGCGACGCGCCGCGGCGGCGGAGCGTGTTCCACCGCGCGGCGCGGCGCGTGTTGCCCGATGCTCTTTTTTCCGATCCGATGACGAAGCGGCGGGGACTGGCGCGGCGGGCGTTGCGGACGCTCGGCGTCTCCTGGCTCTCCTCGCCGGTGCGGCGGATCGTGCAGGGAACATGCCTCGTGCTGTTCCTGCTCCTCTTCTTCCACGTCTGCTGGCCGTACAGCGCGCAGCCGCCGGTCGTGTGGCGCGGCTGGCTCCCCGAGAACGCCGATCTCGATGCGGGACGGTTCGTCATCTCGACCGACGACGACCAGTCCGACGCGCCGCCGGCCGGGGCGACCGTCCATCTCGTCGATGAAAGCGCCGCGGCCGGAGCGCCCGAAGCCGCGGCAATTCCGATCCGCATCCTCGGCCGCGCCGACGGAAAGCTGACCATCGAACCGGCCGAGTCCCTTTCTCCCGATCGACTGGAACTGCTGGCCTTCAGCCTCGGCCCGTGGACGCTCCACGCCCGCGACCCCGCCGAGTGGCCCGCTCACTACGCCGAGAACCTCGCCGCCAAGGAGAAGATCGCCGCCGAGACGTTCCTCGTCATCGATCCGCTGGTGAGCCTCTCGACGGCGATCGCCGCTCGGTCGTGGGTCTGGTCGCTCGCCTGCGCGGGAATCATTCTCGCGGTGTGCGTGCTGATCCCCCGCGGGTTCTGCGGCTACCTGTGTCCCCTGGGGACGACGATCGACCTGTTCGACTGGGCGATCGGCAAGCGCGTCACCCGCTTCCGCGTGACTGGCGACGGCTGGTGGGTGCACATCAAGTATTACCTGCTGTTGGGCTGCCTCGTCGCGGCGCTGTGCGGGGTGCTGTTCACCGGATTCGTCGCGGCGATTCCGGTCATCACGCGGGGGCTGTTGTTCGTGGTGAGTCCGTTCCAGACCGGTTCGATGCGCGGCTGGCACCAGGTTCCGCCGCTCAACATCGGCCACGCCATCTCGCTGGCGCTGTTCTTCGGCGTGCTGGGGTTGGGCTTCCTGCGGCCGCGGTTCTGGTGCAAGTACGTCTGCCCGAGCGGTGCGGTCTTTTCGCTGGGGAACCTGTTCCGCATGAGCGAGCGGAAGGTCGAGTCGTCGTGCATCAATTGCAACAAGTGCGTGGAGGTTTGCCCGTTCGACGCCATCAAGCCCGACTTCACCACCCGCACGACCGACTGCACGCTGTGCCAGACCTGCGCCGGCGTGTGCCCCACGCACGCCATCAAGTTCGTCGAGCGCTGGAACCTCGTCGAGCTCAAGGTCGAAAACGATCCCCCCACGCACGAAACGGCGATTGGCCGCCGCGGCTTCCTCGCCGCGGGCATCGGCCTCACGGCGGGCATCGCCGGCGGGCTTTCCGCGGGACTGGCGACGAAGGCGTTCGGCGCGAACCTCGACGACCCCGACGCCTTTCGCCCCATCCGCCCGCCGGGGAGCGTTCCCGAGCGCGAGTTCCTGCAGATGTGCATCCGCTGCGGCGAGTGCTTCCAGGCTTGTCCGAACGACGTGCTGCACCCGCTGGGCTTTCAACAGGGGTTGGAAGGGCTGTGGACGCCGCACGTCGTTCCCGACTGGTCCGGCTGCGAATCGAGTTGCAACACCTGCATGCAGGTCTGCCCGACGGGGGCGATCCGGGCGATCCCGATCGAGGAGAAGCAGGTCTGCCGCATCGGCCTGGCGATCGTCGACGAACAGACGTGTCTGCCGTTCGCCGGGCGCGAGGCGTGCCAGTTATGCGTCGATGAATGCGACCAGGCGGGCTACCACGCGATCGAGTTCACGCGCGTCGGCACGCAGGCGGACGAGTTCGGCAATCCGATCGAAGGGACCGGCTACGTCGCCCCGGTCGTGATCGCCGAGAAGTGCGTGGGCTGCGGCCTGTGCCAGACGCGGTGCTACGGCATCAACGTGAAGGAGAAGGGACTGCTCACGGAATCGGCGATCGTCGTCGTCGCGGGAAAGGGGAAGGAAGACCGCATGATGAGCGGGTCGTACATCGAACTCCGCGAGCGGGAGGCGCGGCACCGCGAGGAAGAACGCCGCGCCCGCGAATCGGCGATGCCCTCGACGTCTCCCGACGACTCCTACCTGCCGGACTTCCTTCGCGAACCGCCGCCGTGAAGAGGCCGCCCGCGTCGAACCGCAAGTCCTCTTTCCTGCGCGACTTTCTCGCCGCGCCGGTCCTCCACGGACGGAAAAATGACGGGCGGAAAAATGACGGGGCAGGAACGATGTCGCATCGTTCGATGTTCCAGTTCATTTTTCTGTCCGACATTTTTCTGTCCCTCTTTTCTTTCGTGATCGAATCGCGAAGAAATGCCGGGAGCGCCGGGGTTCGCGCGCCCTTGGCGGCCTCGCGTCGGAATCATCTTGGGATCCGCGCGAGAACGACCTTGTCGAAAGAACCGCTCAGCAGGCGGGCGCGAATTTCGTGCCGGATTCTCGCAAAATGGCGGGGAGTCGTGTGTGATCGACAGGCCCAAGCGTCAGGGTGTGCCGATCACGCGCGCTCGTGAGCAGCCGATTCTTTCGCGGAACCTGTTCTTGGGTCGCGGTGGCGCCATGAACTCGCTCAATCGTCCCACACCGACAGCAGGCTGGGCATGGCGGCCCCCAGTTCGCGCAACGCGGTCTCCGTCACGCCGGTGTTGGCGACGCTCAGTTCGTTGAGGTGTCGCAGCGACGCCAACGCGCCGATCCCCTCGTCGCTCACCTCCGTGCCGTCCAGGTCGAGAACCTCGAGTCGGGGGAACGCGGCCAGGTGCCGCAGTCCGCGATCCGTGACGCCGGTTCCCCCGAGCGCCAGCCATTCCAGCCGATCGAGCGGGGCGATCCGCAACAGCCCCTCGTCGGTGACGCCGGTCCCCGTGAGGACGAGCGCCCGGAGTCGCGTCAGCCGCGCGAGGTCTGCCGCCGAGGAGTCTCCCACGTCCGTGCCGGCCAGATACACGCTTCGCAGGTCGGGCAACGGCTCCAGCCGCGCGACGAGTTCCGGCACGTCCACGTCGGCGAGGCGCGAGTACGAGAGGTCGACCTGCTCGATCGAATCGAACGGCCACAGCCAGTCCTCGGGCAGACGCTCCCGCAGCCACTCGGGGGCGATTCGAATCTCGACCACGCGCCCTCCGAGTCGTTCCACGTGGTCCCGCGCCGCGCGTTGCCTTCCGATCCGGGCCGCGAACAAGCCGCCCCACACGGCGAGTGCGGCGAGGATCAATCCGCACAGCAACCATCCCGGCCGAAGAGCGAACCGCGCCATCACGAGCGCCTCCCGATCGTCGAATCACCCCGTCATCCGCTGCTCGTCGATCGACTCTTTCGTCCGGCGGATGATCCATGAACTCGTTCTACTGTGCCTTCAGGACCGAACTCATGCGTAGCACTCCGTCGAATTCGAAATCAGGGTTGGAGATTCCGGCGACGCTGCCAGCCGTAGGACGGAATCAATCTCGTTCTTGTGGGATCTCGGAATCGAGGGCGACGACGCGGCTTCGTAGGGCAACTTCAGTTCGCCGTGCAAAGCCCGCCTCGCGGAGTCGGCGAGCGTCGGTGATTCTCGTTGATCTTCGCCGACCGTGCTTTCGACCTTGCGGCTGTCCCTCTGGGCCGGCGAGCACGACGAACTGAAGTTCGTCCTACCCGCCCATTCGATCGACCCACAAAATCGAGTTTGACGCTGTGCTACTTGTGCCACGTGCGCTCGATGAAGGTGGTGTCCACCTTGCCGTCGATGAAGGCGGTGTGATTGAAGATTTCCCGCGCGAGGGGGATCGTGGTCTTCACCCCTTCGATGACGATTTCGTCGAGGGCGCGGCGCATGCAGGCGAGCGCCTCGGCGCGGGTGGGGCGATGCACGATCAGCTTGCCGATCATCGAGTCGTAATACGGGCCGATGGTGTAACCCTGGTAGACGTGCGTGTCGAGTCGCACGCCGGGACCGCCCGGCAGGCGAAGCTTGGTGATCGTGCCGGGCGAGCCGCGGAAGTCGTTTTCGGGATCTTCGGCGTTGATGCGGACTTCGATCGCCGAGCCGTTGCAGGGAATGTTCCGCTGCTTGAAGGGAAGTCTTTCGCCGAAGGCGACGCGGATCTGCTGCTGGATCAGGTCGATGCCGGTCACCAGTTCCGAAACCGGGTGCTCCACCTGGATGCGGGCGTTGACCTCGATGAAATAGTATTGATGGTCCTGATCGACGAGGAACTCGACCGTTCCCGCGTTGGTGTACCCGGCCGACTTCACGAGGCGGACCGCGGCGTTGCAGATGTCCTCACGGACGGCGAGGGGCAGGTTCGGGGCGGGGCTTTCCTCGACGAGTTTCTGATGCCGGCGCTGCAGCGAGCAGTCGCGCTCCCACAGGTGAACCACGTTGCCGTGATTGTCGGCGAGAATCTGCACTTCGACATGGCGGGGGCGTTCGATGTATTTTTCGAGATAGACGCCGGCGTTGCTGAAGGCCTTTTCGGCCTCTTGCGAGGCTTGCTTGAGGCCGGCCTTGAGGGAGATGTCGTTGCGGGCGACGCGCATTCCTTTGCCGCCGCCGCCGGCCGTCGCCTTGATGAGCACGGGATAACCGATCTTCTCGGCGATGGCGAGCGCCTCGCGTTCGTCGGCGACGAGTCCTTCGGTGCCGGGGACGACGTGCACCTTGGCGGCCTGGGCGATGTGGCGGGCCTTCACCTTGTCGCCGAGCTTGTCCATCGCCTCGTGATCGGGACCGATGAAGGTGATGTTGCAGCTCTTGCAGACTTCGTTGAAATGGGCGTTTTCGGCGAGGAAGCCGTACCCGGGGTGAATCGCCTGGACGTTCCCGATTTCCGCGGCGCTGATGATGTTGCGAATCTGCAGGTAGCTGCTCGCGGCGGGGGCGGGACCGATGCAGATCGCCTGGTCGGCGAGTTCGAGATAATGCGCCCCGCGATCCGCCTCGCTGAAGACGGCGACGACTTCGATGCCCAGCTCCTTGCAGGCGCGAATCACCCGCAGGGCAATCTCTCCGCGATTGGCGACCAGGATTCGCTGGAACATGGCGGTCGATCGATGTCGAAGGTCGAATAGGGAGAGAATGTCGAATGTCGAAATCCGAATGTCGAAAGAATGTCGAATGACGAAATCCGAATGTCGATAACTCCGATGGATGCGTCATTCGAGCTTCGACATTCTTTCCTCTTTCGTCACTCGAGCTTCGTCATTCGACATTGCCACTTCACCCCGGCGTCACGCGGAACAGCGGTTGGCCGAACTCCACCGGGTCGCCGTTGTTGACGAGGATCTCGGCGATCGTCCCGCTGACTTCGGCGGGAATCTGGTTGAAGACCTTCATCGCCTCGACGATGCACACGACCGTGTCGGGCGAGACCCGCGCGCCGATCTTCACGAACGCCGGATCTTCCGGACTGGGGGATGCGTAGAACGTGCCGACGGTGGGGCTTTTGATGAACACGCCTGGTACGGATTCGACATCGGAGGCGGCGGGAGCGGGCGGCGGAGTCGGGGGAGGTTGCGTCGCGCCGGACGAGACCGCCGCGGGCAGGGCCCCGGAGTTCGCGACCATCTGCACGACCTCCTGCGGACCGCGACGCAACCGCCATCGCTCGTCGCCGCGGCGGAGACTGATTTCACGCAGGTCGTGCTCGGCCATCAACTCGACGAGCGCGCGAACCTTATCGAGATCGAACGGCCCCTCGGCGGGGTTCGGTTCCTTCGCCATGCGGAATCGGCTTTCGTGGTTCGGCTGACCTAATCCAACGGGAGGCGTTCCAACTCGGCGGAAATCGAACTCAGCACCTCGCACCCGTCGCGGGTGACGAGCACGTCGTCCTCGATCCGCACGCCT
>JBBDNT010000049.1:0-7479 GCA_040877445.1 Planctomycetaceae bacterium | reverse complement strand
CGAGAATCTACGCTCGGCGTCGATTCTCGGAACTCCGGCGAGTCTGGATGCCGCCTGGGCGGCTTCCTCGATTCACGAAAGGCGGGCTGGCTGGCAGCGACCCGGACGCTTGGAGCGTCCGGGTCGCTTCACCCATTTTCGGAGCAATCCCGCTACGATTCGAAGTCGGTCTCTCAAACCAGTCCGGCGGCGAAGTCGTCGTCTCCCGGGTCGCCGTGCATCGCGACCTGCGACCCACGGGCGGCGACGGTCTCGCGGCGCGCGGCGACGTGGTGGTGCGGTCCGCCGGTGCGGCCGGAGCCGGACTCGATGCGGTGCGAGCCTTCGCTGGTCAACACGTGGCGGGTCGCCGGCTCGGACGGGCCGGAGAGATAATCCTCGGCGTCGTAGTCGTCTTCGCCGTAATCGTCGTAGGTGCAGACGTAACCCGGCTGCCGGGCCTTCACCAGTTCTTCCTCGAACGCTTCGAGCACCCGCGTTTGAATCTTTTCGCGGCAGGAGGAATTGATGGGGTGGGCGATGTCGGCGTACAGCTTGGCGCGGCCGTTGTCGGTTCGCAGGGCGCGGTCCTGGTCGAGTTCGCAGCCGCACTGGTTGCAGAACTGCGAGCGAAGATGGTTCTTGTTTCCGCAGCGTCCGCAGCGATCGGTGAGCTTGCGGCTGGGCATGGCGACGAAGGAGCCTTTCGTCCCCTGAATGATCTTCAGGTCGCGGACGACGAAGCAGGCATCGAAGGTGATCGAACAGAACGCCTGCAACCGGTCGTGGGGATCTTCCATCAGCTTGATGCGGATTTCGGTGATGTCCACGCTCGTTCTCCTTCTCGAGTCGAATCGAGGCTCCTTGAACTTCCGCTCCGGGCGACGAACGCCCGGCCGAGACGGGCGGCCCGCAATCGGCCCGCGAGCGTGCGCGCCTGGGTTCGCGTCGCACACAGGCCGTAGTAAGCCGTGCCGCTGCCGCTCATTCCATGGCCCAGCACGGGTTGACGATCGAACCAGTCGCCCAGCCGCCGCACGTCGGCGTTCAGCGACTCGGCGGGAGACCGAAGTGCGTTGTGGATTCCGCGGGCGACGCGCTCCGCACGCCCCGCGCGCAAGGCGTCGATCAGCGGTCCCGCATCGCGCGGACGCTCCGCGGGACGGCAATGCCGATAGACCTCCGCCGTCGAAAGTCCCGACGGAGGCCGCACGATGACGAAGTGCAACGCGGCGGGCGACGCGAGCGGTTCCAGCCGCTCTCCCCGACCGCGGGCGACCGCCACACCGGACGGCACGAAGAAGAACGGAACGTCGCTTCCCAGCCGGGATGCGAGTTCCATGAGGTCGTTTCGCGACAGGCCCAGATTCCACAGGCGGTCGAGCGCGGCCAACGTGGCGGCCGCATCGCTCGAGCCGCCGGCGAGTCCGGCCTCGGCCGGAATTCGTTTCATCAGGGTGATTCGCGCCCCGCGGCTTGTGCCGGTTTCCGCGCGCAACAGTTCGGCCGCGCGGACGACGAGATTGCGGGAATCGGCGGGCAGCGGCCGATGCCCGGGGGAACTTCCCGCGGCGGGATCGGCCGAGGCGTCGTGAATCGTCAGGCGGATCGCGCCCGAGTCGTCGTCGGCGAAGGCGAGGGTGTCGTGGAGACCCACGGTGACCATCACGGTTTCGATCTCGTGATAACCGTCGCCACGCCGGCCGAGAATCTCGAGAAACAAGTTCAGCTTGGCCGGCGCATGGACGACGAGCGAACTGTCGAGCTGGGAGAAGAGCATCGACGGCACATCCTGCGAATCCGTCCGGGGCGAGCGACGCGCCCCTTCGTCGAAAGGACCGGAACGGACGGACTTCTCAAGGGACTCCAGGTTTCCCAAGGGGCCGAATACGCCGAACGGCGCAGCCGGACGCGAGGTCTCTATTGCGATAGCGTGGATGGTAGCCCCAGTCTGGAAGGGCGTCAAGCCGAATCGGTCCCTGATTGCGAAGGAACCGCATCGGCTCGACCCGTCGCGGACCGCACGACCGGCGCATGCCGCGCGACCCGCACACGTGGCGGGGGCAAGCGTCGTCGAGTTTCGGCAACATCGCGCGGCGGCGTCCTCCGGAAGCTACGCTTGCATCGGCCCATTCCCCCTCATCGCAGCGGGGCTGGTCGCAGTGTGGATACTTCCGCGACCGCTCGAAAGCCAACATGTCCGGCAGGAACCGACAGCACGATCCACGCGCCGCGACGGCCGAACAGGGCGCGGAGGATCCGCTGCGCGACGCGGACCTTCCCGAGGACGCCGACAGCCCCCTCGATCCGCGCGCCTTGCGCGCCCGGCTGCGCGAGAAGGAGCGGCTGGTCGAGGCGCTCACCGAGCGGCTGGAGCAGACCGCCGAGCAGCTCGACCGCGCCCGCCGCACGGGAAATCGGGACCGCATCGGCGGAGGAGGCGCGGTCCCTCCGGAGTTGATCGAGGGCCAGCGCGAGGTGCTCGAAGAGCTGCACGAAGCGATCGACGAGTGGCGCACGCTGCAAGGCACGACGACCCTCGGCCAGATCGAAATGCAGATCGCCGAACTCCGCGACCTGGTCGCCGGCCGCGTCGTCGCTCCCGGACCGGAGGCGAACCGGCACGACCACGAAATCGCCCCGCCAGCGACCGAGCATCACTCCGACATCGCGGCGCGGTTGCGCGAGTTTGGTTTCGACGCCGGGGCGCTGGGGGAGGATCCCCAGGATCAGGCCGGATCGCGACACCCCGAGGACGACTCGGTCCACGAGCCGGGGGACGAGCCGACCCTCCCGGAGCCGGTCGACTTCGAGACCGCCGACGCGGACGGTCTGATCGAGGCGATCCGCGTCCGCGACGAGTACGTCGCCTGGCTGATCCGCAAGCTCCGCCACGAGCGCGCCCGCAAGGACGGTCCGATCGACGTCGCCGCCTTCGCCGACGCGCCCGACGAGCTGCGCGAGAGGCTGACGACCCTCATCGGACGACTGGAGGAGAACCTGCGGCTGGCCGAGATCGAGTTCTCGATGGAGCGGGCGCGGCTGTCGCGGGAGGAATCGCAACTGCGGCTGCGGGACGAGCAGCTTCGCCGCCTCGCCCGCCAGTACGAGCTGGCGGCGGGGGCGCACGGTTCGGACGAGGACGAGACCGACCCTCAACGAGGCAATCGCTGGCTGCGCATGCTGGGGCTGGGCCGGGAGGATGAGGATTCGGACCGCTGAATGCGCGGGCGACTCTTCCGATTGGTCGATCCGGGGCGATTCGGAGAAGTGTTCCGATTGCGTTCAAGTTGACGATTGCGACGGCCGATTTTTCCGATGCGGCTTCCTTTCCGCGCATTCGGATCAAGCGGCCATGCTTTACGGCCTTTACCTGTCCGCCCAAGGGGCTGATGTGCAGTCGCGACGGCTCGACGTCGTCGCGAACAACATCGCCAATGCGCAAACCGACGGCTTCAAGCGGGATCTGGCGATCTTCCAGGCCCACGAGCCGCGCGACGTGATCGACGGACGGGTCGGCGACCTCCCCGGCCATCCACAGGCGCACACCGGGGGAACGACGTTCGCCTCGGTCGTCACCGATTTCTCGCAGGGCGCGTTGATTCCCACCGGCGGCGCCTACGATGTCGCGCTCGCCGGACCGGGCTTCTTCCGCGTCGCCGGGAAGGGGGAGCAGTTCCTCACGCGAACCGGAAAGTTCACCGTCGATCGCCGCGGCGAACTGGTGACGCAAAGCACCGGTTCCGCGGTGCTGGGGCAGGGAGGCCGCCGCATCCGCATTCCGGTGGACGCGACGCGCGTCGACATCGACGACGCCGGAAACATGCGGGCGATCGCTCCCGATGGAAGCGGCACGGCCGTCGGCCGACTCGACGTCGTGATTCCCGAATCCTCGGCCAAGTTGGAAAAGGTGGCGGATGGTTACTACCGCAACTCGGGCCGGCAGCGCTCGGTGCCCGCCGGCACGACCGAAGTCAAGCAAGGCTACGTCGAAGGCTCGGGAGTGCGGCCGGTGCTCGAAATGCTGGACATGATCGAAGCCTCGCGCGGCTTCGAGACCAACGTCAACATGATTCGAACGCAGGACGAAGCGCTGGGAAACCTGTTGCAAGCCGCGACGCGACGATAGATCAGGAGTCAGAGGTCAGGATGAGCTGAGTACCGAGTACTGAGTACTCGGTACTGAGTTACTGAGTACTACCAATTCCCTATCCACTACCCACTATCCACTACCCACTATCCACCGCCTACTGCCGACTGCTTACTGCCGACTGCCGACTGCTTACTCTTCCCCCCTACTAACCGCCTCCCCCCATGGCCATTCGCGCTCTTCACACTGCCGGGACCGGAATGCAGGGGACCATGTTCAATCTGGACGTGGTCGCCAACAATCTCGCCAATGCCAGCACCACCGCCTTCAAGCGCTCGCGCACGAACTTCGAGGATCTGTACTACGAGCAGATCAAGATCCCCGGCGCGCAGGACTCGCAGGGATTGCTCACGCCGGTCGGGATCGCGGTGGGACTCGGCTCGCGCGTCGCCTCCACGCAGATCGACTTCTCCGAAGGCAGCCTGATGGAGACCGGCCGCAGCCTCGACGTGGCGATCGTCGGCGACGGCTTCTTCCAGGTTCAGGACGGACAGCAGCCGCTCTACACGCGCTCCGGCACGTTCACGCTGAACGCCGACGGGCAGATCGTTCTCGCGTCGGCCGATCGCGGGCGATTGCTCGATCCCCCGATCGACGTCCCGATCGACGCGACCGAGATCGTGATTTCGAGCGACGGGTTCGTCTCCGTCCGCACGCCTTCGACTCCCAACCTCACTCCGCTGCAACAGATTCAACTCGTTCGGTTCGTCAATCCGGAAGGGCTGTTGCAGATGGGAGAGAACCTCTACGGCGAGACCGACGCGTCCGGTCAGCCGCTTCAGGGAAACCCGGGACAGGACGGCCTGGGGACGCTGCGGCAGGGGTTTCTCGAAGCGTCGAACGTCGAGCCGGTCCGCGAACTGGTGGATTTGATCCAGACGCAGCGGAATTTCGAATTGAACAGCCAACTCGTGCAGGCGGCCGACCAGGCGATGGCCCTGATCGCCAACCTGCGACGGTATTGATCCAGCCGTTCGAAGCTCTCAACAACATGGCGCCTTCCACATCGCATTACCCCGAAGGGGTTTCATACCGCAGCCCAGGGTCGCGAGCGAACGCGAGCGCACCCTGGGTCAGGAGCGCCGCCGAAGCGCGAACCCTGAAAGGGTTCCATATCGTCGACGCGACCGTGCCTGGCGCGCCTGTGCGACCCTTACAGGGTCGATCAATCATGTCGGCGACCGACCCAGGGTGCGCCCGCTACGCGGGCGACCCTGGGCTTTGGAATGAAACCCCTTCAGGGTATGGACATTCGAGGATGTTCCGTCACCGGATGTCCGCTCGAACGCCCTCCCCCCGCTTACGCGGGAGGCTCGCCATCGCACTGGGTGCGAGGTTTTCCTTGCGCCCATCGATTGCGCTCTTCGCGACTTTCGCGGCCATCGCGGGATGGTGTGCGGAGGCCGAGGCCGCGATCGTCCGGCTGAAGTCCTCCGCGACCGCCGTGAGCGCCGTCGTGCGACTCTCCGACGTGGCCGACGTCGTCGACGCCGATCCCGACCAGGTCGAGCGGCTGGCGGACATCGCGCTCGCGCCCGCCCCCGCGCCCGGCGGCGAAATGCTGCTCGAATTCGACACCATTCGCGGCCGGCTGCAAGCGCATGGCGTGAACCTCTCGCGGATCGAGTTCACGGGCAGCAGCGAGATTCGCGTCAAGACCCCCGCCGCAGTCGTCGAGCCGACCATTGTGCAGGTCGCGGCGCGGCAACCGGTCGTCCGCGCCGAAATGGAAATCTCCGACTGGCAATACCGCCGGGCCGAGTCGCTGGTGGCCGAAGCGGTGAGGCAGCACCTGGGGGCGACCGAACCTCGACTGGGACGCGTGTCCGTCGAAGTCCGCCTCGATCGGGACGACGTGCTTCGCGTGCTGTCGCTGGCGTCGCAGGGATTCGTCGCCGCCGGTGGCGGCGAACCGTGGGACGCCTGGCAGACGATGACGGTTCGTCCCCGAAAGTCCCGCGGAGAAACGGGGGGCGAACTTCACGTGAGTTGCCGGATCAGCCCGAAGCCGTTCGTCGTCGCGGCCAAGCACGCCTTGCCGCGCGGGCACATCATCAAGCCGGGCGATCTCGTCTTGCGGCAGGTCGACCAGGCCGAGGCGATCGCCACCCGGCCGGAAGAGGTCGTCGGCCGCGAGACCAAACGCACGTTCCGACCCGACGAACCGATCGATCCCGAGGCGATCCAGAACGTCCCGCTGATCCGCTCGAACGACATCGTCACCGTCTATGCGCGGCAGCCGGGAGTCACGGTCAAGCGGCTGATGAAGGCCCGGAGTGAAGGTTCGGCGGGCGACCAGGTGACGCTGGTCACGCTGGACGGCCGGCAGCAGTTGGTGGCGCGGGTGACCGGCTATCACGAGGCCCAAGCGATCGGCTCCAACGAGACGAACGAATCGCGCGTGCGATTCGCTCCGGCGGTGCAAGAAACGACGCCCGAGGTGCGGCCCGCCGGTTTCACGCGGCAGGAAGGAGGCCCCCCATGAACGCTCTCCACGAACCCGCTCTCCATACTCGAACGTCCGACCGAACGCTTGCGGTTTCGCGGATCGGATGGGTGTTTCGCGATACCGTGATCGGCGGTTCGCTGGCGGCGTCGATCATCGCCGCCGGTCCACTGGCGTTGGCCCAGCCCCCCGGTTCGGCCCCGCCGCCGATCCCCGAGCCGGCCGTCGCGCGGCCTCTGATGCCGGGGCCGGCGCCGGTGCTCGATTTCTATCGCCAGGCGGAAGGGCCGATCGGGCCGCGGATCGCCGATCATTCGTGGATCTTCATCCCCGCCCCCGAGCCATACGAGATCAAGGTGCACGACATCGTCACCATCATCGTCGACGAGAAGTCGGAGACGATCCTCAACTCGCGCTACAACCGGCAACGCAACGGCACGCTGAAGGCGGAGTTGAAGGAGTTCGTCCGCCTGGGGTCGGACGGCAACGCCCGCCCCGCCGCGCTCGATCAGCCCACGATCGACACCAACCTTCAAAGCCGATTGCAATCGATGGGGCAGGCGACCGATCAGGAGGGGATGCGGTTCCGCATCGCCGCGACCGTCGTGGACATTCTCCCCAACGGGAACCTCGTGCTCGAGGCCCGGCGGAGCCTGCAGACCGACGGCGACCTGTGGCAGTACGCGTTGACCGGCATTCTCCGCAGTGAAGACGTCAACCGCGACAACACCGCCCTCAGCGAGAACATCGCGAACCTCGGCATCGTCAAGCGGCAGCGCGGCAAAGTCCGCGACGCCACCAAGCGGCCGTGGGGCATGGTGATGTACGACTTCTTCGGACCGTTTTGACGAGGGTCGAAGGTTGAGGGTCGAAGGTCGAAGGTCGAAGGTCGAAGGTCGAAGGT
>JBBDNT010000048.1:0-7528 GCA_040877445.1 Planctomycetaceae bacterium | reverse complement strand
CGAGGGTCGAACAGCAGATATCCGTGTCGATCCGTGCGATCCGTGGTGAAAACCGATTCGGTTGCGGCTGGGCCGCGCTGGGCTCTTCTGTTCGGACATGAAGAGCGCGAAGACGATCGGACGGATGCCGGAGCGAAATCACTCCATCCTTCGTGACTTCTCTTCGTGACTTCGTGTCTTGGTGGTAATTCGTTTGATTTTCGACTTGGTTGCGGCTTCGCCCCGCGCATTTCGCGGAGTCCGTTCGATTCGTTCAAGACCTTTTCGAATCCTCTGCTTCGTCGTTTCGCGACGACAGCGTTCCCAGTGCCCCAGTTCCGGCAAACCTCATCGAACTCGCCTCCACCACCGCGAGGATGGATGCCCGGCTAGACAGGCCTACTGCAACGGTTCGAGCGCGAGTCTCTCATCCACTCGCAGCGCCTGGACCGAGCCGGGATGCAGCTTGCACATCACGCCCCATACGAGGTCGCGGGCGGAATCGTACTGCAGGCCGAGATCGACCGATGCGCCGCTGTTGCGTTGCCCGCCGAAGAACTCCGATCCCGGAACGTCCGCCGTCATCCAGCGATTGCTCGCGACGTCATAGAACGGCAAACGGTTCTTTTCGCCGAAGTGGTAGCCGATCAGCACGAGATCCCGCTTCGGCAGGTAGACCGACTCGCGGGCGAAACGGCCGACTTCGATCTTCTCGCGTCCGGCGGGGTCGAGCTTGTTGATGGCGCCGCTCGAAAGGTCGCAAGACCACACCTGCCCGGAGTGGGCGATGCCGCGCTCTCCCTTCGACGTGGTGACGAGAATGCGGTTGCGCTTCGAATCGAACGTGATGGTCGAGCCGTCGGTGACCGGCTGCGGCAACGGCTCGCCGGACGTTTCGAGTTCGGTCCATCCGTCGGGACCGAGCTTCCAGAGACCGCTTTGCGACTGGCTGCCTTTGCGGAGTCCCCACATCACGACGCCCGCGGGCGTCGTCGCGACATAGCTCGTGTACTTGCTGCCGCCGAAGGGGTTGTCGGAGAGGCGTTCGTCATGCGACCACTCGCGGCGTTCGGGATCGTAGATGTGGGTGTGCTCGCCGCGGATGAAGATCAGCCGTTTGCGTGCGGGGTCGTAGCCGTAGGCGTGATAATTGTGGTTTCCCCAAGGCCCGCCGTTGAAGGCCCACGGTCCGGGGCCGGACAGGTCGTAGTTGAAATCGAGCGCGAACTGCGGCGTGTAGCTGACGCTCCAGCATGCGGTGGTCGTGTCGAAGTGGGCGACGTCGTTGCCGAAGTACGAACTGTGCCCGCCGCCGAGGTGGAGGATCTGCTGCCGGTCGGTGTCGTAGGCGACGGTGCTCCAGCCTCCGCCCTGGCGGTTCATCGGCCACTTGGGGGCTTCGAGGGGCGTCCATCGGTTCGGCGAGAGCGACTCGTAAAACGTCTTCTGCTTCGCGGGGTCGGCGGGCGACACGTCGGTCGTGTACCACTCGGGATCGTACGAGCCGGTGCGCCGCGTGATCGTGCCGGGCTTCACGCCGTGCTTCGCGGTCCCGGCCGAATCGGTCGCCGTCGGGTCGATCGCGCACAGCCAGGTGCTGGAGTCGCTGTCGCGCGGGGCGCCGCTCGAGGGCGGTCCCCACCACAGCACGCGGTCGGCGTCATCGACCGCCGCGGCCGCCGCGTGAACGGAGTGGTGCGCGGGGCCGCCTTCCTCGAAGCGCTTGACGAGCGACCATTCGTTCGCGGCGACGTCGTAGGTCCAAATCTCGAAGGGCAACGGCTGATACAATCGCGCCTGATACGCCGTCGAAGAGGTGTATCCCACGCCCCCCAGGAGAACGATCTTGCCGCTTTTCGGCAGGTGCGGCAGGGCGTGCGCGAACCGCGGCGAGGGAGACACGGCGGGCTGCCGCTCTTCCCAGGTGCGGGTGGCGCAGTCGTAGACCCAGGTGTCGGCGTAGAGCATGTCGAGCCGCTCGCCGCCGAACAGCACGATCTTCTTCGTGGCGGGGTCGTAGGCCATCGGCGAAAGAGCCCGCGGCGGCGGCTGGACCTTCAGGTCGAGTTGCTTCCATTCGTTCTTCTTCGGGGAATAGGTCCACGTGCCGGGATCGGCCCGAAGCGTTTCGACGCCGCAGCCGCCGAACAGAACGAGTTCTTCGTTGACGGGGTCGGGGCACATCGCCGACCAGTTGAGATGGACTTTCTCGCTGCGTGTCTCGGGCGACGGCGCGGTTTCAGGTTCGAGGTTCGTCCAGGCGCGGGCGGCGATGTCGTATTTCAGCGTGCGGCCGCACATCAGCGTGTACAAGTGGCCGTCCCACGGGGCGCGCTGGCCCAGGTACCACATTTTGGCGTGTCGCTGCCACGGGCGGACGTTTCCTTCGACATCGACGATCTCGAAATAGGGTGAGCGGAACCCCGGCGGTTCGACGGGACCGGTCGGGCCGCCCCACTTCTCTCCGAAGGACGGAAGTTCGTTGTCCCAGCGGCCATTCTCGAGGTCGAACGAAAGCACGTCGTATGGAAACGGCGGCTTGTGCGCGTGCGAAATCGTTCCGGCGACGAGCACGAACCGCTTTCGCTCCGGCGACCAGACCAGCGCGGGGGAGACGCGCGGTCCGGTTCCCCCTTCGGCGACCAATGCCCATTCGTTCGGCCGCGAGATTGCTTCCGTGGCGAGCAAAGCCCCGGGCGCGAGCCATGCCGCCGCCGCAAGCCCGACGATCAGCGACAGCGGGCGCGACCGGTTTTTCATTCCGGAGTGATCGTCCCTGGAGAGCGTAAGCATCGTGAAACCCCTGCGCGAAGTGGCGAATGCGGCGTGATGGTCGTCGCGAGAGTCGAGGCGACGGCGGTCAGTTTACCAGCCGAATCCGGTGATGGCCACGCAGCGCGGATCGACGAAGGGCCGAACCCGGCCGCGAAACCGCGAGCGTCGCGGGGCGCGTCGTCCGTTGCCTTGCATCGTCTCCGGCCGCCCCTATAATTCGGTGGGAAACGACGACGAGCGGCGCGGCGCGCGACGACGCGATTGGGCGACGTGCCGCCGGAGCGAAGGACGAATTCTTCATGCGCGAATGGTTCCGAAACGTGTGGGTGACGGTCGCGACCGTGGTTCACGGCATGTGGATCACCTTGCGGACGATGGGCAAGACCTATCGCCGCCGCACCTTCACCGAGGTTTACGAGTACCCTGAAGTGCCGGTGCCGGTGAAGGCCCGCTACCGCGGGTTCCACCGCTTCGACCTGACGACCTGCATCGCCTGCGACAAGTGCGCGGTGGCCTGCCCTGTCGATTGCATCTACATCGACAAGGTGAAAAGCCCGGTGGGGAAAGGCTTCCGCGTGGAAGGCTACACCATCGACTACACGAAGTGCATGTTCTGCGCCCTGTGCGTCGAGCCGTGTCCCGTCGACTGCATCTTCATGGGCGCGAATTACGATCTGAGTTGTTACAGCCGGGACGGCTGCGTCGTCGATTACGCCAAGCTGCCTTTGGATGTGGCCTGGGGCCGAGCGACGCTCAATCCCACCGCCGTGGCGGAATCGAAGGTCCTGTACGAGCCGGTGTGGGTCAAAGGCGAGCCGAGTCCGTTCGAGTATTCCGCGGACTCGTCCCAATAGATGCGGGGAGCGATCTTGAATTCCGCCGCCAGAAAACCGAAGCGGTTCTTCACCGTCGAGGAGGCGAACCAGCGCCTGCCCCTGGTTCGCGCCATCGTCGGCGACATCATGCGGCTGTACGAGGACGTGCACGAGCGGAAAGAGCGGCTGTCGCGCGTGCGGCAGCTTCCCGGATCCGCCAGCCGCGACGACGAGTCGGTCTACGGGGAGGAAGTCCGGCAGATCGAGGACGACCTCGAAAAGGACATCACCCGTCTCGAAGAGTTCGTCGATGAGCTGCGGGAGTTGGGCGTCGAGTTGAAGGATCCCCTCAGCGGGCTGATCGACTTCCCCGCCCGGATCGAGGGACGCGAAGTCTACCTGTGCTGGAAGCACGGCGAGGAGGACATCGCCCATTGGCACGAAGTCGACGCCGGTTTCTCAGGCCGGCAGTCGCTGTTTTCGAACGTTTCCGGCGAGCCGCCCGGCGGAGCGGGCGAAGATGGAGCGTGAACCGGATCGCTCGCTCTTCGATACGATGACGCCAACCATGCCCCGAATCGCCAGCCCAGGCTGAAAGCCTCGACCTTCCCATGACCGATGTCGTCGTCCATTTCCTGATCTTCGCAGGCATCACCATCGCTTTTCTGATCGCCCCGTTGCTGCTCGGCAAGCTCGTGCGGCCGAACCTGCCGACTCCCGAGAAGCTCGCCGTCTACGAGTGCGGCGAGCCGACGATCGGCACCAGCTACGTGCAGTTCGATCTGCGGTTCTATGTGGTGGCGCTGCTGTTCATCGTGTTCGACGTCGAAGTCGCCATGATTTTCCCCTGGGTGGCGGTCTACGGCGGGGCGATGCAGCTCGCCGACCCGCGGATTTCGGAAGCGGCCCGCGAGGGGCTGAGCGCGAAGCTGCTGAACGTCGCGCCCGGCGAGCTGGCCGCCGAAAACGTGATCGCCGCCGACGCCGCGCAGCTCTTCGGAGTGTACGGGCTGATCGCCATGCTGGCGTTCTTCGGGCTGCTGATTCTGGGGTTCGCCTACGAATGGCAGCGGGGCGAGATCAACTGGGTGCGGGCGGTCGCCGACCGGATCAAGGCGCGTCCCGCGGCCCCGCCGAAACCGATCGAAGACTACCGCACGGCCGGCCCCGCCGCCCGCGTGTGAGGCCGTCTCCCCTCCCCCGCTCGCGGCTCGTGTTCCCGATACGCAGTTCGTTTTCCGCGCCGGTGATCGACCACGGATTTCACTGATGGTCGCGGATTCTTCCGGAGGCTCGTTCGCGAAATTCCATCCGTGCGCATCCGTGTGATTCGTGGTCGTATGACGATTACTATACAGGATTTCCAATCATGAAGTTTGCCGAAGTCCATCGCCTGCTGCTCGACCAGTTCGGCGAGTCGAAGATCCTCGCCCTGCAAGCCGAGGCGAAGGATCCCTGGATCGAAGTCGCCCCCGAGGCAATTCTCGAAGTCGCCACGTTCCTTCGCGACCACCCGGCGCTGCGATTCGATCACCTGAACGATTTGACGTCGGTCGATTACTTCGAGCCGGACCCCAAGAAGCAGGCCAAATTCAGCCACGAGCCGCATCTGGAAGTGGTCTATCACCTGTCGAGCTACAAGCACCGGCACGCGATCGTGGTGAAGGCGAAGCTCCCCCGCTGGCAGAACGACACGCCGGGCGATCTGCCGGCGCTCGATTCGGTCGCGGGCGTGTGGGCGATCGCCGACTGGCACGAACGCGAGGCGTTCGACCTGTTCGGGATCGAGTTCGCCGGCCACCCCAACCTCCGCCGCATCCTCTGCCCGGAAGACTGGGTGGGGCACCCGCTGAGGAAGGATTACGAGTTCCCACTGGAGTATCATGGAATTCGGGGGAAGTAGCGCCGGGCGAATGAACGGGGAGAGTGTCATGCTGGTATACAATGCGGCCTATTTCGTCGATGACGACGGCGTCCACGTCGAGACGCTCGACTTCCCGGGCGTCAACTCGTGCGGGAAGGACATCGACGAGGCGCGGGGAATGATCCAGTCGGCGCTGCTCGACATGGCGGAACATCATCTCGACACGGGCAAAGCATTGCCCCTGCCGGATCCAACGGCGACGAATCCCGACGCGGACTTGGAAGAACCGGTGTACTTGCTGCTCAAGACGGCGTCCGAAGTGGAGGTCGTGCCGAAAGAGGCCACGGCATGAAACGCACGCGGCTCCTGCA
Organism: Planctomycetaceae bacterium; assembly: GCA_040877445.1. Classification (GTDB taxonomy): domain Bacteria; phylum Planctomycetota; class Planctomycetia; order Planctomycetales; family Planctomycetaceae; genus JBBDNT01. Next base: position 1,724 of record JBBDNT010000048.1, on the reverse strand, counting down.
ACACCTGCGGCAGCACGGATGCCGATTCGAGCGTCAAGATATCCCGCGGGACGCCGCCCGCGGGCGTGATGACGACAACTGACAACTGACAACTGACAACTGACAACTGACAACTGACAACTGACAACCGACAACCGACCAATGACCATCCAAGTCGAAGACCCCCGCATCATCGAGTTCGACGTCCGCACCGATGAAATGCTCATCAACATGGGACCGCAGCACCCCAGCACGCACGGCGTGCTGCGGCTGCTGTTGCGGACCGACGGCGAAGTCGTCAGCGAGGTCACGCCGCACATCGGCTACCTGCACCGCTGCGCCGAGAAGATCGGCGAGAACCTCGCCCCGCCGCAATGGATTCCCTACACCGATCGCATGGATTACCTCGCGGCGATGAACATGAACCTGGGCTACGCCCTGGCGGTCGAAAAGCTCATCGGGATGGAGGTTCCCGAGAAGGCGATGACGCTGCGGGTCATCATCGCCGAACTGAATCGCGTCGCCAGCCACCTCGTCGGGATGGGGGCCTATGGTCTCGATCTCGGCTCGTTCAGCCCCTTCCTGTACGCCTTCCGCGAGCGGGAAATCATCCTCGACCTGTTCGAGGAGGCCTGCGGCGCCCGGCTCACGTACAGCTATCTCACCATCGGGGGCGCCACGCACGACTTGCCCGCCGAGATCACCATTCCCTCCGGTCTCGCCGCGGTGACCGGCCGCGATCCGAACCTTCGGCTGCAATGGAAGGACGCGGTGCTGATGTTCCTGGATTACCTCGTCCCCCGCATTCGCGAGTATCACACGCTCCTGACGCGGAACCAGATTTTCATCAAGCGGACGGCCGGTCTGGGCGAAATGTCGGCGGAGATGGCGATCAGCCACGGCTGCACCGGACCGGTGCTCCGCGGCAGCGGCGTCGATCACGACCTCCGCCGCGACGGCGAGCCGATCTACACCCGCATGTACCAGGGATACGACTGGATCATCCCCGTCGCTCCGTTCGAGAAGGCGCCTCCCGAAGCGAAGCTCGGCGACAACTGGTGCCGGTTCTTCGTCCGCATGCGTGAGGTGGAGGAATCGTCGCGGCTGGTGCGGCAGGCGATCGAGCGGTATCCCACGGCCGAGGGAACCTACCGCGTGCCCTACAAGCTGAACGCCAAGCTCCCGCAGGACGAGTGCTATCTCGAAACTGAGTGTCCCCGCGGGCAGATGGGGTTCTACATCGTGGGGAACGGCACGGCGGAGCCGTTGCGGGCGCGGGCCAAGAGTTCGTGCTTCTGCAATCTTTCGGTGACAGGCCCGCTGTCGAAGGGCATGTTGATCGCCGATATTCCCGCCATCGTCGGCTCGCTCGACGTGGTGATGGGGGAGATCGACCGTTAGCCGCGGTGCATCCGATACGCCCCGGGTGCTCATCAGTGTCCATCCGTGGTGAGAATCCTGTTTCCGTAGTTCCAAGTTCCGAGTTGCAAGTCCCGAAAGAGTGACAGTAGTTCCCAGTTCCGTGTTGCCAGTTCGGCGAGGCCCCACCGCGCGCCATGCCCGCGCAGCGCCTGCCCTCGCGCAGGCGGGGGCGGGCATCCAGCGGATCCGAGGACCGACTGGATTCCCGCTTTCGCGGGAATGACGATCCTTTCGAGCGAAATCCTGGAACTTGGAACTACTGAGTGACGATTCCAGCGTTGCTGTCGTGGCGAAATGGAACTCGGAACCTGGAACTTGGAACT
>JBBDNT010000047.1:0-39223 GCA_040877445.1 Planctomycetaceae bacterium | reverse complement strand
CTGAGCCTTTGCGTGAGACCTTTGATCTCGGCCGTCCTTGCGCTGCGAATTCGGGATCGCGGCGGGGTCGAGCCTCTCCGAACATCGACGAGAAGAGCGCCATCCGCCTCGGTCCGAAAACCACGGATTCTTTTTTGGACAGCGACCTATCGCTGCGAAGCCGCGGCCAAAGCGGGCAAGCGATCGGCGGTCAGCCATCTGCTATCGGTCTTCGCCCCGGCGCGATCGAGTTCGCGGTCAGGCGACCTCGACGATCGCGGCGCTCGCCTGCCCCATGCCGGTCACGTTGATCTTCAGCAGCCGGCGGTTCTCGACCGGCAGCGGACCGCCGTGAACGACGTTCAGGTCGCACACCGGGTCGGGGGCGTCGTAGTTGAGCGTGGGGGGAACGCCCGCGGCGTGCAGCCCGACGATCGAGCCGGCGAGTTCGAGCGGTCCGCAGCCGCTGCCCGAGTTGCCGAAATAGCCTTTGAGCGCCGTGACGGGCACCTTCGAGCCGAGTTCGCCGAAGACGTCGTGAATGGCCCGCGCCTCTTCGAGATCGCTCTCGCGCGAGCCGAGCCCGTGCGCGTTGATGTGGCCGATGTCCGCCGGTTCGAGGCCGGCGTCGCGGAGGGCGGCCCGCATCGCGTTGACGAGCGCCTGGCGTGTTCCGGGACGCCCCTGCTTGTCGAGCACGCATGACGAACCGGCGCCCAGCACGCGGCCCAGCACGTTCGCGCCGCGGGCGAGGGCCGTTTCCTCGTTCTCGAGAATGAACGCGCACGCCCCTTCCCCCACGACCTGGCCGCTGCGGTTGGCATCGAAGGGACGATACCACGTCTCCGGCGGACCGTCTCCCGTCGCGAGTTCGTCCCACAGCTTCGCGTGCATCGACTTGACCGGATGCACGCGCGTGCCGGTCGTGCCGGCGATCATCGTGTCGGCGTGGCCGCGCGACAGCACGCGGTACGCCTCGCCCAGGGCGAGCATGCCCGAGGCTTCCGCCAGGGTGATGGAGTTGTTCGGACCGCAGGCCCGTGCCGCGATTCCGATGTGGCAGGCCGGCATGTTGGGCAGATACTTCAACAGCCACAGCGGCTCCATTTTCGCCAACCCCTTGTCGCCCCACTCGTCGAAGTGGAACCGCAGCTCCTCGTCGGTGCAGGACCAACAGGCGTCCTTCAACACCGAAGGGGGGCTGGACATCAGGTTGGCGCCGAAGTCGACTCCCAACCGCTCGTTGTCGGCCTCGGGGTCGATCTTGATCCCCGCGTCTTCGAGCGACAGCATCGCCGCCGTCACGCCGAGTTGGATCTCCCGGCACATCAGGCGGAGGCTCTTGTTCATCTGCGTGCGGGCCTTCTTTTCGAGAAGCCGCCCGAAGATTTCCTTGGGAACGTCCTCGGAGAACTCGCGGACTTCGCCGGCGACGTTGCCGGGCAGCGCCAGATGCTCGACGAACCGCACGACGCCGATTCCGCTTTTCCCCGCGGAGAGATTGTCGGCGAAGGCGCGCAGGCCGATGCCGATCGGGCTCACGACGCCGATCCCCGTGATGACCACCCGCCGCGCCGCGTCGCTGGAATTGCTCATGTGCGTCGAATCACCCACTGGACAGCGCCCCATCCGGAGGAAGGGGGGACGTACCGCGACTCTCCCTCCGTTCCCCGCGGAGGGCGGCGTCGCCATCGAAACGGATAGCAGAGACGATCCCGCGAGATTTTGCAAGGGAGGCGCGCGGGCGAAGCGCGCTCCCCTGTCGGGTCGCGGCTAACCACCAGGCCGGGTCGCGGCCGATCGTGGCGGCGATTATGATACGCCCCATGAGCAAACTGACCTATAAGGACGCCGGGGTCGATCTCGACGTGTACGAACAGGCGATGGCGCGGCTGCCCGGGCTGATGCGGCGGACGCACACCCCCCGCGTGATCGGCCTCGTCGGCGGGTTCGCCGGCCTGTTCGCGCTGAACGGCGACGGTCGCAAGTACGACGACCCGGTGCTCGTCTCCGGCACCGACGGCGTGGGGACGAAGCTCAAGGTCGCGACGGCGATCGGGCGGTTCGACACGATCGGCATCGACCTGGTGGCGATGTGCGTCAACGATTGCCTGTGCCTGGGGGCCGAGCCGCTGTTCTTTCTCGATTACCTCGCCCTCGGGAAGGACGACCCGGAGTTGATCGCCGCGGTCGTCGCCGGCGTGAGCGCCGGCTGCGTGGAAGCCGGCGCGGCGTTGCTCGGCGGCGAAACCGCCGTCATGCCGGACGTCTACGCCCCCGGCGAGTTCGACGTCGCGGGCTTCTGCGTTGGCGTGGCGGAACGCGCGCGAATCATCGACGGCCAGGCGATCCGCCCGGGCGACGTGTTGCTCGGATTGGCGTCGAGCGGGTTTCACTCGAACGGCTACAGCCTGCTGCGGAAGGTCGTGTTGGAGCGCGCGGGACTGAAGGTCGGCGATCGCGTCTCATCGCTCGATCGAACCGTCGGCGACGTGTTGCTCGAACCGACCACGATCTACGCGCAGGCGGTGCGGGCGGCGCTCGCGGGGGAGGGGAGCGCCGCGGTGCATGGGATGGCCCACATCACCGGCGGCGGACTGGCGGAGAACCTCGAACGCGTGCTGCCCGAAGGTTGCCGGGCCACGATCCGCCGCGGCAGCTGGCCCGCGCATCCGGCGTTCGAGTGGCTCGGTTCGCTGGGGGCGATCGAGCGGACGGAGATGGAGCGAGTCTTCAACATGGGCATCGGCTACCTGTTCGTCGTCGATCGCGCGGCCGCGGGTGATGTCGCGCAGCGCCTCGCCGCCGCGGGACATTCGGCCCACGAGATCGGTACGATCACGGCGGGGGAACGGGGCGTCGAACTCGTCGGATGACGCCGTCTTCGAACGCCACGTAAACGTCTCGATGCGGCCATCGTCGTCGCGGAATTCGCAAGAATTCCGGCGTTTCCGCGCGAGCGTCGGAAGTCTTGCGACTTCCGCTGCGGATTCGACCACAGGCGACGTAGGACGGAATTGTATCCCGTCCGCCAGAGCAACGTCTCAGGCCAATCTTCGATCAACGACCTCACTGGAATCTCGCCGGAGGATCGCGGCGGGCGGCGGCGGCCGGGCACGACGGAATACAATTCCGTCCTACGACATGCGTGACCCAAGCACGAACGGTTACGAACGCGCGTCGAGGCGAGTCGAATCGCGTTCGCCGAGTCCGCACAGGGCGGCCGTGAAACATCCCACGATCGCCCCTACGATGCTTCCCGCAACGACGTCCCCCACGAAGTGATAGTTCATCGCCAGCAACCCGAAGGCGGTGGCCGCCGACGCCGCCACGCCGACCCAGCGACACTTCGGCCAGGCGATCCACGCGACCGCGGCGACCGCCGCGGTGCGGGCCATGTGGCCGGAGGGAAAACTGCCGTTCGTACCGGCGTGCTGAAACGGATGAAAGCCGTAAGCGCCGTCGCGGATCAGCGAGGGATTGTCGTCGATCCACGTCGTCGGCCAGTCGCGGCCGAAGACATACGCGATCGACTCGCGGAACTGGTCGGCGAGGATGATCGCCACGCCGGCGGCGAGCAAGGCCGCTTCCCACGGGCGAAACGGTCCCCACGCGCGGCGGATCATCAACGCCGCGAGGACGAGCGGCGCCCAGGCCTGCGCGATCGGCGGCGGATACGTCAGCCATTTCCAGAAAACGTGGCGGCCGAAATCGTGCCGATTCACGAAGAACGCGACCGGGCGATCCACGAAGAAGTAACAAACGGCGACCGAAGCCGCGCCCGCCAGCAGCGCGAGCGCGGAGTTGCGAAGCAGGCGGCGAAAGGCGGGGGTGGAGTCCATGAGGCGGTCGCCGTGGAGTCGAAACGCGCATTCTACGCCCCCGGCGCGATCGATGCAGCACCGCGAAAGCGCGGCGCCCGCACGCCGTTCGCGGTTCCCATCCGCCTTCGAACTCGGGTAGACTGATCGCATCTCGACAGGGGCGGCGCGCCCGGGCGTCGGCGAACCCGGGCGGTCCGATCGTTCCCGCAGCATTCCCTTCGATGGAGATACCGTCATGCCGCGCGTCGCGAAACTGCGGATCAACGGGGCCGAAGTTCCCCTCGACGCCGACGCCGTACGCTCGCTGCTGAGCGTGCTCCGCGACGATCTCGGCCTCACCGGCGCGAAGTACGGCTGCGGCGAAGGGGCGTGCGGCGCCTGCACGGTGCTCATCGACGGCGAGGCGACCCGCTCGTGCATCACCGCCGTCGGCGGCGTCGCCGACGGCGAAATCACCACGATCGAAGGCCTCGAGCGCGACGGCGAGCTGCACCCGCTTCAGCAGGCGTTCCTCGATCACGACGCCATGCAATGCGGCTACTGCACCTGCGGGATGATCCTCGCCGGCGCCGCCTTCCTGAAGAAGAACGCCGCCCCAGCCCGCGACGACGTCGTCCGCGAACTGAACGGCAACATCTGCCGCTGCGGCGCCTACCCCCGCATCATCGCCGCCTGCCTGCAGGCCGCGGGAAAGATGCGGGAACGCGAACCGGCGGCCCAGCAGCGTTGATACTTCAGGCTTGCGGGGGCGTTGGGGATGTTCGATAGTCCGAATGGGTTCATCGTCGGCAGCGTGCGCGGCAAAGCCAACATCGTTCGGAAGGTGCGCGATGACGCAGCGGATACTGGTCACCGGCGGGGCCGGTTATCTCGGGTCGATTCTGTGCGCGCGACTGCTTGACGCCGGGCAGCGCGTCACCGTTCTCGACAATCTGCTGTATGGGGGGAACTCGCTGTTCCACCTGTGCGCCGACCCGAATTTCGATTTCGTCCGCGGCGACGTGCGCGACGAAGCGACGATGCGGCGCCTCGTGGCCGAGGCGGACGCGATCGTCCCGCTGGCGGCGATCGTGGGGGCCGCCGCCTGCGACCGCGATCCGTTCATGTCGCAGTCGGTCAACGTCGATTCGGTCCGCTTGCTCAACCGGCTGCGCTCGCCGTCGCAACTCGTCGTGTATCCCGTCACGAACAGCGGTTACGGCACGAAGTCGGGCGAGGTCCACTGCACCGAGGAGACGCCGCTGGAGCCGATCACCCTGTACGGCCGGCAGAAAGTCGAGGCCGAGGCGGAGCTGCTCGGCCACGGCCGGACGATCGCGCTGCGGCTGGCGACGGTGTTCGGCATGTCGCCGCGGCTGCGGCTCGACCTGCTGGTGAACCACTTCGTGTACGCCGCGGTGACGGACGGGTACATCGTGATCTTCGAGAAGGACTTCAAGCGGAACTACGTGCATATCCGCGACGTGGCGGACTGCTTCGTGCATTGTCTGGAACACGCCGACGCGATGGTCGGGAAGCCGTACAATGTCGGCCTGGACGAGGCGAACTATTCCAAGGAGGAGCTCGCGCTCAAGGTTCGCGAGCACGTCCCGCGGTTCTACCTGCATTTCTCGGAACTGCGCAGCGACCCGGACAAGCGGAACTACATCGTCTCGAACCAGCGGCTGCGTGAAGCGGGCTTCGAGGCGAAGCGCACGCTGGACGACGGCATCCGCGAATTGTTGAAAGGGTACCGCATGCTGGGGCGTCCGCCGTTCAAGAACGCGTGAGTCGCGCCGTTGTGGAACAGGGGACTCCTCATTGCGTTGCGCTCTTCGCGATTCTCACCCACTCCGCGACGAGTTGCGGCAGCCGGTCCACGACCTCCGCTCCGAACAGCGCTTCATCGACGTATCCCATGTGCAGCATATCGACGATTCGGCATAAATAGGATCGCCCGCAATTCCACCAGGTGAAGTAGTCGTCGATCATCAAGTAGTGTTTGACGTCGGTTCCTTGGCCTCGCAACTCTTCCAGTTCCATACCGTCGAGCAACGACTCGTACACTCCATCGGCGACGCGGCTTCCGAAGGTGGTCGTATAGTAGTATTCCTTGATATCCCACACCGCGACCGGGTTCACTGGGCCGGGAAACGCGCCATCGACTCGCCGGGAAAGCGTTCGGAACGGTTGTCGGTTTCGCGTGAATGTGGTGAGTTCGCGAGGATCGTAGTCGCACGGCGACCCCACGGCGTTCGATTCGATCAGCATGTTGATGATGCCGGTGAAGAAGGCGGGGGCTTTCTTCGGGCCCTTTTGCTTGTTCATTGGGAGCGGGCAGTTCGGGCAAAGCCTCTTCCGAAGTTGCTCGAACGTCCGTTGGGCCTTGTCCTTGTCCATCAGCCGGGGGCGGACGAAGTCGTTCAAGCAGTTTGCGCGATGCTGATAGTACGCCATCAAGAGCTTGCCCTCGCGCGTGGGCTTGGCCGTTCGTGGATTGATCAAGTGGCTGGACGACAAGCTCAGTTCATCCAGCGCCGCGTGGATTTCCGCGAGAGTGGGAACCTTGATCGGTCCGCTCTCCTTCGGCTCGTCGGGGGCGCGTTTGCGTCGCGGCAGCCGCACCGTGTAACCGACGTGCTGACTGATGAGCCGCACGTTCGCCCAGAAGTCCTTGTCCTGCTTCGCGAACGTCGAATCGGGCTTCATCGGAGCGATTCCTCGAATCGTTGGACGAAGTCCGTCAAGGAAATGCCGACGGCTTCGCAGATTTGCCGGACCTCCAGCAGGTCGAGCCGTCGCTCCCCGCGCTCGTAGTTGCTGACGAACGATTGCGGCTTTCCAAGCAATCGTGCGAGGTCCTCCTGCCGAAGTCCCTTTCCGAGACGAATCTGCCGCAGGAGCCGATCCAGGTTTTTTTGTTCGGAGGAGTGAATGCTCTTCTTCATGGAGGGATTGGACATCGACTGACCCCATATTCAAAATCCTGATATTGACGGGCGTCGCGCATTGCGTTACGATGGATCCGCCTGGGTCCACCATCGATGAGCGCGCATGACGGAAGGAACACAGATGCAGCGGACTTTGTTCGGCCAGGACGAGCTGCGGCGGATCGCTCCGTTCAAGACTCAACTTCTGAAGTGGATCGGCAACAAGCAGCGATTCGCCCATGAGATCGCGTCGTATTTTCCGGCGGAGATCGGAACCTACTTCGAACCCTTCCTCGGCGGAGGAGCGCTGTTGGGAACTTTGGCGCCGAAGACCGCCCTCGCCTCGGACGCGTTCAAGCCGCTCGCCGAGATCTGGCAAGCCCTGCACGCGGATCCGGAGACCCTCAAACGGTGGTACGCCGAGCGGTGGCGGACCGTGATGGAGGGAGACAAGGTCGCGGAATACGAGCGGATCAAGGCGGCCTACAACTCGAACCCGAACGCCGCCGATCTGGTGTTTCTGTGCCGCGCCTGCTACGGGGGCGTCGTTCGCTTCCGCCAGGCGGACGGATACATGTCCACTCCCTGCGGCATCCATCGGCCCATCGCGCCGCAGGCCTTTTCGCGGCGCGTGGATATCTGGCGAACGAGAACGCGCGGGGCGAGTTTTCAGCACATGGATTATCAGGAGGCGATGCGCTCCGCACGACCGGGCGATCTGGTGTATTGCGATCCGCCGTACACCCACACGCAAAGCATCCTCTATGGCGCTCAGACATTCGCACTGACACGCCTCTTCGAGGTCATCGAGGAATGCAAGGCCCGAGGCGTGCGCGTCGCATTGAGCATCGACGGGACGAAGAGATCGGGAAACCACGTCTGCGACATCCCCATCCCCGATGGGTTGTTCGATCGCGAGATCCTCGTGAACTGCGGTCGCTCGATGCTGAAACGCTTTCAAATGGAAGGACGCAGCCTTGAAGACGAGATCGTGGCGGACCGGCTGCTTCTGACCTACTGATCCTCGCGCGATCCGAATGCGATGCCATCGTCAGTGCATGGACCGTCCCCGCTGGCCGACATCACCGCCGCGATCCTCGCCGGCGGGTTGGGGTCGCGGTTGCGCGGAGCGATCGGCGAGCGCCAGAAAGTGGCGGCCGAAGTGGGCGACCGGCCGTTCGTCGCCTATCTGCTGGATCGACTGGCGCGGGCCGGAATTCGCACGACCGTCCTATGCACCGGTCACCGCGCCGAAGACGTCGCGCGCGACGTGGGCGACACGCATCGCCTTTCTGATGAAGACGAGGGGAAGGCCGGAATGCGAATCATCCATTCCGTCGAACCGCGGCCGCTCGGCACGGCCGGAGCGCTCGCCCACGCGCTGCCTCATCTCACGTCGCACCAGACGCTGGTCCTCAACGGCGATTCGTATTGCGGCGTGGATTTGCACGCTTTCGTGGCGGCGGTCCGCGCATCGGGGGCGGCGGGCGGCATCGTGCTGGTGCGCCAGGACGACACCGCTTCCTATGGACGGGTGGAACTGGACGACAGCGGGTTCGTCGGCCGGTTCGTCGAGAAGGGCGAATCGACCGCCGGCCGAACGGCGACGGGGCCGGGGTGGATCAACGCCGGCGTCTATTTGCTGGGCCGCGAACTGCTCGAAGAGATTCCCCGCGTTCGTCCGGTCTCGCTCGAACGCGAGATGTTTCCGCGTTGGATCGACCGCGGCTTGTGGGCGTTCCCCACCGACGCGCCGTTCCTCGACATCGGCACACCGGAACGGTACGCCGAAGCCCGCGCGTTTCTCGAGGCGGCGAGCGACGCGGACGAATGCCGGTGATCGACCGCTCACCCGGATTATTCGTCATGCCCGCGAAGGCGGGCATCCAAGGGTGCGGGAGTGGGCGTGTGGTGCATGAATCCCGCGTCCGCGCGGTTCTGGATTCCCGCCCCCGCCTTCGCGAGGGCAGGCACTTCGCAGGGGACAGGCTCTTAGTGGGAATGACACGATTGGCCGTCGACACTGTGTAGTTCACCCCAACGCCGTCGCGCAGCGGGTCAATCGTGACACTCCGATGGAATACGTCCATGGCTCGAAACCGGCGTCGAAAATCCGGGCTCACGGGCCGCGTGAAGTTCGATCGGAAATGCGCAGCGATTCCCCGGTCCATTCGAGTTCGTACCGCGGATCGGTCTCGCGGTAGTGCCGGGCGAACAGAATTTCCGACGCGCGCGGCGAGACGGTCGGCGCGCGGGGGTCGCTCTGCCGGCCGATCGTCATCGTCACGCGAGGATCGAGTTCGTGCGGCGGATCGACGATGCGGAAGCTGAAGTTCGGTTCGTTCTCGTGGGTCTCGACGAATTCCGCAATTGCCGACAAATAGTGGTGGGCGCGGGCGTTGCTTCGATGTAGATTCTCGGCGTACACGCGCACCAATCCGGCGTTGAGCGCGGTCGCGGCGAGCAGCAGTCCCGCCAGCCATTGCCGGTTTTTCCGCGGAAGTCGTCGCCAATCGACCAGCGAATAAGCCAGCACGGTGGCGAACAGGCCGAACAGGTACATGTAGTGGCCGTGGCTTGTGGCTTCGTCGTACCCGCGGCCCAGGCACAACATCAACGCATGCCCCACGATCGTCGCGAGGACGAGGGCGATCAGCCCGACGCGCGCGCGTACCGCGTCGCGCGAAAATCCCAGCCACGCCGCCACCGCGATTCCAGCCGCCAGCACCTGGCTCGCTCCCGACGCCGGCCAGTCCCACCCCAGGTGGTGGCCCAACCCCGTGCGTTGGTAGGCGCCGGCGACGTAATTCAACCCACCGAACGCGACGAACCGCAACAGGTACTCGAACGACACGCGAAAGGAATCGACTACACTCGTGACGAAACCTCGATCGGGAACGGCCTGCGTTTCCACGTTCGCCGAGTCGATCAGAAACCACCACCGCAGAGCGAACACCGCCAGGTAAACGAGGCAAGGCGCCGCCGCGGGCACGGCGCGGATCGCCATCGCGCGGGCGCCTTCGCGGCGGACTCCCCATGCCGCGATCACCGCGACCATCAGCGACGCTCCCACCGCCAGTTCGTAGGCGAAGCATGCGAGCGTCATGGAGACGAGATAGCCGGCCTTTCCCTCGCGAGTCCACGTTCCCTCGCCCGACAGCGCCGGCGATGCCGCGACCATCGCCAGAAGCAGCAGGGCGAACGCCGGCAGAACCCCCGGCTGATTCCACGTGACGAGGTCGAAATTCGCCAGATGCACCGAGAACGCGACCGCGGCCAACCCGGCAAACAGGCTCGGCTGCACCCGCAACAAGAGCACGTACAGGCACACGCACACGCCGACATGGGCCGCAAGATGGAGCACGTTCCACTTCACGTGGTCGTATCCGCCGACCGCGTTCTGCACCGCCGACCACGCGAAGAACACCGGGCGGAACAGCAGCGTGTCTCCCTGCTGATATTTCGCCACGCGGTTGTAGTCCACCAGCGCCAACCCGTCCCACAGCGACGTCGAGCCTTCGAGTTCGGCGAGGTACCACAGCGTGTCGTGAATGGTGAAGACGCGGTTCATCGCCGGGGCATAGGCGAGCGAGGGCGCGAGCACGATCGCGGCGACGACGAGCGCGTGCTGCCGCCACGAGAGGCCGCCATTGGACGCGGGGCTTTCGACCGGCGAAGCGGGTCCGCCGGCCGCCGGTTGCTCGCCCTTCATCGCCACAGCAGAAAATCCCGAATGAACTGGAAGTAGTACGCGGCCCCCCAGCGGAAGATCAGCAGCTTCCGCACGCCTCCCAACCGGGCCGGTTCGTCGCCGGGAATCTCGCCGACCTTCAACTTCCGCAGCGCGGCGCGGGCGGAGAGCATGGGCTCCCAACTCATGTCGCAGAAGAACAGCCGCTCGGGCGTGCGGTACCAGCGATCGTCGTGCAATTCGAGTTCGTCCGCCAGCCGCTTGCGGAAGATGCGGTACATGACCATCACGTCGGTGTACTTTCCGCCGTGCAGGAAGTTCACCGAACGGGTGTAGAACCAGTTTCCGAAAGCGGTGATCCAGTCGTCGTCGTCGCTCTTCGCGTCGCCGAGATACCGCGAGGCGATGACCATGTCGTATCCCGCGCCGGTCACTTCGCCTTCCTCGAACTTGCGGATCAGGTCCGGAATGAGTTCGGGAATCGAGTTGCCGTCCGGGCTGAAGGTGATGACGGCGTCGCCGATGATGTGCGGCCATGCCGCGAGATACGCCTTGCGCAGCCCGGGCTGATCCTGGATGACCACGTCGTAGCCCCGCTCGCGGGCGTACTCGGCGGTGCCGTCGGTCGACCCGCCGTCCACGACGAGAATCTGCCGGACCCATCCGGGATCGATGCGCGGCATGATGATCCGCATGCCCTCGATCTCGTTGAGCGTGGGCACCAACAGAGTCACTGTCGCCATGAGCGGAGCGTGAACCCGGAAGAAGACGACGAAAGGAAACGGCGAGATGCGCGGCGAAAGGCGAATTCGAATGAACGCCGCCGCCTGGTTCGATGGGAGCGGCGCGTTCCTCGGTTTCCCTTATACTCGGATCGAGCCGGGAAGGCCAAGGAGTCGCCCGCGCGCGTCATTCCCGCGCAGGCCGATATGACGAGTCGTTCCCAGTTCCGTGTTCCAGCAGCAGGACGTTCGAATTTCGACCCTGTAAGGGTCGCATTCCAAAGCCCAGGGTCGCGAGCGACAGCGAGCGCACCCTGGGTTGACCGCCCCATCTCGCGAATCAACCCTGAAGGGGTTGCACTCTGCACTTTCACCGTAATCAAGGAGCGACGCGGGTCGCGCCGCCCGGAGTGCAACCCTTTCAGGGTTGAGGGCGATTCACCGGTCTCAGAACCCAGGGTGCGCTCCCTCCGGTCGCGACCCTGGGCTTTGGAATGGCACCCCTTCAGGGTGCTCCGCGGCGTGCGTCGTACCCGGGACGGGGAGCCGCGAGAACGCTTGGAGTTCGTCCATTCGACGTGCGTCGGGAAACTTGGAAGCAATGAATGACGGAAAGAGCCTGCGACGGAATGACGGAATGAGTCTGTGCCAGGATCGCCGGCGACCCGGCGGGGGCACGCCCCTCACAGGATGAGCCACAAGAAGACGCCGAGGCCGATCAGGAATGCCGACAACGTTCCGAGGTCGCCGCGGTTCAGCGGACGGGTCGGCGAGGCGAACTTCCAGACAAGGAGCGTCGTCGACCCGAGAAGAATGCAGCCCGTGCCGACCAGCGGAGGAACATGCGCCATCAGGACGGTCAGGACGACGAACAGGCACATGGCGAGAACCAGGTCGCCTCGATTCGCCCGCATCAAGCCGCCCCCCCATAACAAGAGCGCAGCGACGAGTCCGCCGGCGTAGACGCCGATCGCCGCTTGCCACCACATCGCTGTGCTTTTCTTCTCGATGTACGACGATACGCGCGTCATTCCCGCGCAGGCGGGAATCCAGTCGATGCGCGGACGGCGATCCGATGGGTGACCGCTTTGGCGATTGCTGGATTCCCGCCTGCGCGGGAATGACGGAAGGAGTCTGCGCCAGGATCGGCGGCGACCCGGGTCACACCAACTCCGCGATCGGCTTCCCCTCTTCCAGCATGAACACCGGGCGGCCGGCCTGGTTGGTGTATTGCAGGCCGGCGTCGATCCCCAGCACGTGGAACAGCGTCGCCATCAAGTCCTGCGGCGAAATCGGCGTCGTCGCGGGGACTTCCGCCTTGGGGGACGACTCGCCCACCGTCTGGCCCATCTTCAACCCGCCGCCGGCCAATGCGAGCGTGCTCAACGGCGCCCAGTGGTCGCGGCCCGCGCTGCGGTTGACCTTCGGCGTGCGGCCGAATTCCCCCGTCACCACCAGCAGAATGCGATCCTGCAATCCGCGTGCGTGAACGTCCTCGACGAACGTCGCCATCGCATTGTCGAGGTCTGGTCCGCGGCGGTTCATCGCCTGTTCGATCTGGCCGTGATTGTCCCAGCCGCCGTAGCTCACGGTGACGAAGCCGCAACCCGCTTCGCACAGCCTGCGGGCGGTGAGCAGGTTCTGGCCCAGACCGCGGCCGTAGCGTTCGACCAGCTTGGGATCCTCCTTGCGGAGATCGAACGCCTCGGGCGCGTTCCCCAGCACGAGGTCGAACGCCTGCCGCTCGAACGCGTCGAGACCGTCCATCAGTCCGCTGGCGTCGGCGTCGCGGCGGAAGCGATCGACGCTTCCCAGCAGGCTGCGGCGATCGTTGACGCGGGCCTCGGCGCTCACTAGTTCCATGTTGCGGCGGGCGGGACCGTTCGTCTCGAAGGGAGCGTAGGCCGCCCCGAGAAACGCCGGCCCGTCGGAACCGATGCCCCCCACGCGAACGTAGGTGGGCATGCCGCTTTCGGGATGATTCGGCCCGCGTTGCTTCGCGAGGACCGAGCCGATCGAGGGCCGCGAGGGGAGGCCGCCGTTGTCGATGCCGCGGTTGTCGTAGCCGGTCATCACCCAGTGCGTGCCTCCGCCGTGCCCGCTGTTGCGATGGGCGAACGAACGGACGAAGGCGAAATGGTCGGCTTGTTGCGCGGTCTTCTCGAAGTGCTTCCCGAGCGTGACGCCCGGCAGCGTGGTCTTCACCTCGCCGGTGACGCTGCGGTATTCGGCCGGGGCGGTCATCTTGGGGTCGAACGTCTCGATGTGCGTCGGACCGCCTCCCAGCCACAGCCAGACGATCGCGGTGTCCTTGACCGGCTTCCCGTCGCGGGCGGCGTCCGCCCGCTCGGCGAGCAGCGCGGGAAGCGACAATCCGGTCGCGCCCAAGGCCCCGACCTTGAGAAAGTCCCGCCGGCTGTGCCCTTCGCAATCCCGATGGCTTCGGCTACCGCTGATCGTCCACATGGTCGTTCTCCTTGTCGCAAGAGGACCCGAACGAACACTCGCGTCGAGACTCGGCGCGCCGCACCTCAGACACTACCCCCTTGCGACGGAGACGTCAATACGACATATCGAAAATCACTGATTCGACAGGGTTCACTTCACCGTCTGTTCCAGCAGCCAATCCTGCAGGATCACCTGCTCGATGAACGGGGCGCGCAGCAATGCGGCGTCCTTGCTCATCAGGCTCCGCAGCCAGGGGCGCGAGCGGCGGACGATGTGCGACATGGCCCGCATGCCGAAGCCCCCCAGCGTCCGCGCGTTCAGTTGCGTCGCCACGTTGTTGCTCAGCCGCGCGTACGTCGCCGGGACGATGTTCGGCTCCGGGCCGACGTGGATCACCAGGTCCACCCCTTCCGCGAGCGTCCGCTCGATGACGTCCCACAGCCGTTGAGGGTGATCGACCCAGCGCATCAGGATCGATCGGCTGTTCATTTCGTCGTAAGACGCGTCGCCGGTCACGCACGAAAGGACCGCCGGCTTCGGCTTCCTGAATCCGCCCGCCGCGGTGTGCATCAGCACGCCGGCCCGGTTCGAGATGTTTCGCTGCCAGACGATCGGCGTGTGCATCGGCGGCCAGCGGTGCGGGTTGCCGCGCAGATGCACCGGCGCGGGAAGCACGTCGTGCATCGTGTCGCGGAACCGCGGGATCGTCTCCCCTTGTCCCAACAGGAGCACGGTGTTGGGCGCCAGATACGACATGATCGCGATCACGCCTCGCCCTTCCGCCGTGAGTTCCAGACAATGCCGCTCGACCTTGCGGACGTCGAGCGCCGGCCCCCGCGAGAAGAGGACGCCCATTTCGACGTCGTGCGCGAGATCGGCCGCGTCCGGCGCGAGTTCGAGCAGCGGCTCGAGCACCGCCTCCATCTCGAACACGCCCGCCGCCGCGACCGCGGCCACTTCTCCCAGGCTGTACCCGAACGCGAACCGCGCCTCGTCGAACGCCCCGCCGTGGAACGTGCGGAGCAGTTCGATCTCCGCCAGCGAGACGGCGACCGACAGCGCGATGTCTTCCGGATAGCTCGCGAGCGTCGAGAGGGCTTCCCGCCGCACGCGCTCGGCCAGGTTCACGGCCCGGCCGGTCGCCTCGGCACAGGCGTCGGAGGCGCGGCCCAGGTACTCCGTCAGGATCGGCCCGTAGTTTGGATGCGCGAGCAACTCCGGCGTCCGCCCGAGGTTCGTCACGTTGTAACCGCGAAAGGCGAACGCCGCGGAAGGCATCCGCTTCGGCAAATCGGCGCCGACGCGGCGCACGATCTCCGCGTCGGCCGGCGGCGGTTCCACGGCCTTCGGCGGCGCGACCGCGGCGGCGGGCGGCGCAACATCATCATCGACCGGCGGCGCAGCCATCGTCTCGGGAGAAGCGGCGGAGGGGACGGAATCGGTCATGGAAAAGTTCGGGAATGATTTCGGCCGGTTCGAGAGTTGGGCGGGCCCTCCCCGCTCCTACGACGTTCGTTCGTCATTCGGACTTCCACACTCGACATCTCCCGCGCTCGCCGACTCGTACAGCGCCGCAAGCTCGCGCTCGTACCGGGCGATGATGTGCCGCCGCCGCAGTTTCAGCGTCGCCGTCAGTTCTCCTTCTTCCAGCTTGAACGGCCGCGCGAGCAGCAGAAAGCGGCGGACCCGTTCCGGCCGGCTGAGCGGCCGCATCGCGCGTTCCACGCGCTCCGCGATGAAATCATACACCGCCGGGCCGCGCAGGAAATCTCCCTCGACCGCGATTTCGCCCCCGATTTCCTCCCGCCGCGACTCCAGCAGCGCGAAGTTCGGCACGATCAACGCCGTCACGAAGGGCCGGCCGTCGCCATACACGACCGCCTGATCGATGAACTCGTCCGCGACGAGCAGCCGCTCGACCTCCGCCGGGGCGACGTTCTTCCCCCCCGACGTGACGATGATGTCCTTCTTGCGGTCGGTGATGGTGAGGTAACCCGCATCGTCGAGGCGGCCCACGTCGCCCGTGTGCAGCCAGCCGTCGCGAATCGTCTCGGCGGTCGCCTCGGGGTTCTTCCAGTAGCCGCGCATCACGTGCGGGCCGCGCGTGAGAATTTCGCCGTCATCGGCGATTCGCACCTCGACGCCGGGCAGCGGGCGGCCGACGGTGCCGATCTTCCACCCGTCGTGCGAGTTGAAGCTGATGACCGGCGAGCTTTCGGTGAGGCCGTAGCCTTCGAGCAACAACAGCCCGGCCTCGATGAATCCTTGGCACACGTGCGCGGGAAGCGGCGCGCCGCCGGAGCTGAGCTGCCGGATGTTCGGCCCGAACAGTTTCCGCAACGCCGCGCGGCGATCGTCCGGCGAAAGCGCTTCGACGCCGCTCCACACTTTTTCGTAGAACCGCGGGACGGCGGTCAGCCACGTCGGCTGGAACCGGGCGAGATCGGCGACGAGCGCGTCGATACCCGCGGACATGGCGAGCGTCGCGCCGGCGAGCATCGTCACGTACAGGTCGACCGTGCGGGCGTAGATGTGGCTGTAGGGGAGCCAACTCAGAAGCAGATCGTCTTCGCCGATGCCCGAAATGTCCCGCGTGCCGGCGGCGTTCGACAGCAGATTGCCGTGCGAGAGCATGACCCCCTTCGGATTGCCGGTGGTTCCGCTGGTGTAGATGATGGTGGCGAGCGAGTCGGGGCCGAGGGCGTGTTCGCGCGCGACGAGTTCATCGGCACGACCGGCCATCCGACCGCGATGCACGAGCCCCTGCCAGGTGAGCGCGCGGCGCGACTCCGTGGGGCAGACATTCCTGTCTGCCCTGTCGGAGACCCCGCCGGCCTCTCGGGCAGGCTGGAAAGCCTGCCCCACGGCGGTGGGGCAGACATCCTTGTCTGCCCGGCCCGAGGCCTCGTCGCCCTCTCGGGCGGCAGGCTGGAAAGCCTGCCCCACGGCGGCCGACATCGAGTCGAAACTCACCACGAACTCGACCGCCGGCAACCTCGGCAGCGCCGCCGCCAGCTTCGCCAGTGGCTCGTCCCCGCCGACGATCACGCCGCGGGCTTCGCTGTGGGCGATCTGATACTCCGCCTGCTCGGCGCTCAGCGGCGCGTGCAACGGAACGTCGACCGCGCCGGCCGCAAGGATCGCGAGATCGGCGAGCAACCATTCCGGCCGGTTCGGCGAGTAAATCGCGACGCGATCGCCGGGAGCGATACCCAGTTCGATCAACCCCGCCGCCGCCCCTTCGACCGTCTGCTTGCAATCGTCCCACGACAGCGCGTGGTCGTGGCCGTCGCGGACGAAGCGGATCGCGGTGCGCGCGCCGAGTCGGCGACATGTTTCGCGATGCGCGGCCGGAAGGTTCTCGTTCATGCTCGGTCCGAAACACTTGACCCGAACGGCGGGGAAACGGTCTTCGTAGCGGAATTCGCAAGAATTCCGAGATGGGCCATCGAGAGTCGATTCGTCGGAATTCTTGCGAATTCCGCTACGCCCGACGAGCCACTTCGCTCTTTCCGCGGGTTGCGATGCCGTCAGGCGTGCGTCGTGAAGCTACGGCAACGTCAGCGAGCGTCATCGATCACGCGATCACCGACTTGCGCCGCTTCGCCGGTCGAGTAGCGGATCGTGAATACGCGTCCGTTGCCGTGTGTCATCGTCATGGCCCCGCCGTCAATTGCGGGATCACACCGAGGAGGAACTTCGCGAGGTTCTCCGCGGCGTG
Organism: Planctomycetaceae bacterium; assembly: GCA_040877445.1. Lineage (GTDB taxonomy): Bacteria > Planctomycetota > Planctomycetia > Planctomycetales > Planctomycetaceae > JBBDNT01. The sequence goes on along the minus strand of JBBDNT010000047.1, from coordinate 21,929 downwards.
GCGGGCCTGCTCGCGAAGCCGCCACATGTCCTTCACGCTGCCGGGGCGCTTCCAGACGGCGCCCAGCGTGGCGCCCACGCGAATCGTGCCCGAGGAGCCGAGGACCGCGAAGACTTCCTGGGGCAGGTCGGCCGACATGTCGTCGCTGATCGCGCGGATCGCCATGAACCGCGTCTTCGATTCGCGGCAGACCTGGGCGACGGCGAGGCTTTCCATGTCGACGGCGATCGCTTGCCGCTCCGCCGCGAGTCGCCGCTTGCGCTCGACGGTGCGGACCATTTCGTCGGCGGTGAGGACGCGGCCCACGTACAGCCCGCCGGCGCGGTCCTCGGGAACGTTGAGGTCGATCGTCATCTCGTGGCCGTGGACATCGACGATCGAGTTCGCGAGCACGATCTGTCCGACCTTCATCTCGGGCAACAGCGCCCCGGAGAACCCGCAGGAGAGAATCCACTTCGGAGTGTGGGCGTCGAGGAGCGCTTGCGCGGCGCGGCGGGCGCGGGCGAAGCCGAGGCCGCTTTCCACGATCACGATCCGCGTCCCGTCGAGTTTGCCGCCCCGGAACGTGAACGGCCCGCCCGAGTACTTGCGGACGCGCTCGCAGCGGTCGAGGAACGGTCCCATTTCGATCGGCAGGGCGGCGACGATGCCCACGTCGGCATGGGCCTTGTCGTCGGCGGGAGGATCCGCCGCGGCGGCGGTTCGGGCGTCGGGCATGTGCGGGTCGGTGATCGGTGGTGGGGGGGGCGGTGGTCGGAAAGTTCTCGGCCGAAGCGTCAATAGCGGCTGAGCCGGCAGACGAGATTGCCGGCGTGCTCCCACACGACGTTGCCGTCGGCATCGAATTCCTGGACCCCCTGTTGGGTGCCGACCAGGGTATTGCCGTTGGGCAACCGCTGGGCGTCGAACAGGTTGGTGCCGAACTGCTTCGACCAGACGACGCGGCCCTCCCGATCGACCTCGACGACCTTGCGGGCGTTGCTTTGAACGACGAGGGTGTGGCCGTTGTCGAGCCGGCTGGCGGAGCGTGGACCGTTCATGCCGGCGACTTCCCAGACGCTCTTCCCCTGCCGGTCGAACTCGACGACCTTGTTCTGATCGGACAGGCAGGTGAGGGTGTTGCCGTCGTCGAGCCGGCGGGCGTCGGTCGGCTGGCCGCCCGTATCGATCCGCCAGGCGATGGATCGATCGGGGCGGATCTCGACGAGCGAGCGATTGCCGTAGACGGCGACGAGCGTGTTGCCGTTCTCGATCCGCTGCACGGAGAACGGATTGCTGGGGACCGTCGCCTTCCAGACCTCCTTGCCGGCGTCGTCGTATTCGACGACGGTGTGGTTGTTGTGCGAGGCGACCAGCCGGTGCCCGTTGGGCAGTCCCTGGCAGCCCCAGGGGCCGGCAACGTTGATTTCCCAAAGTCGCTTCCCGGCGGCGTCCACCTCGACGACCTTTCCGGGGCTGTAACAGCAGATCAGCGTGCGGTCGAAGTGCGGGGCCGCGAGGTCGATCGGGAGCGCGAGTTCCGCGGTCCCGCCCTGCGCGGCGATCCAATTTCGCCACGCGCGGGCGGCGGCGGCGCGGTTCTCGGCGGTCTCGTAGGCGACGAACGGAAGACGTTCGCCGCTGACGGCCCGCAGCGACTGCGCGCTCTTCGCGCGGACCTGGAGATCGTCCGAATCGAGCAGTTCGCCCAACACTTCGAGCGCGGCGCGGTCCTCCAGATTGACCAACGCGACTGCCGCATGGTAGCGGACGTCGTCCGCGTCGGCTTCGAGCAGCGGCGCGAGGTCGGGCCGCGCCGCATCTCCGAGCAACGCCACCAAGGCCGAAACGGCCGCGATCCGCCGGGCCGGTACCTCGGCGGCAAGCGCCTGCCGCAACAGCGGCGCGTCTTCGGGAAGCACGGTCGCGGCGAGCGCCCGCTCGGCCGCCCGCTGGTGGAAGTCATCGTCGCAGTGGACCATGCTCGACAGCACTTGCGGGGCGACCCCCTGGATTCGCGATCGCTCGATCACCCGATAGGCCGAGAGCAGTATCCGGGCGTTCTTCCCGCGGCCGTGTTCGAGCAACCGGCCCGCCCGCCAGCGAATCTCCGGATCGCTTCCGGCGACGGCCCGCTCCAGCAGCGCGATCGAGGCCGCGGGCTGCCGCAGCAATTCGGCCATGGCCTCCTCGCGGAGGAAGAAATCGTCGTCGCCGAGTTGCCGGATCAAGCCATCGATCCGCCGTGTCTCTTCCGGGGACGGTTCCAGCGAGTCGAGATACTTGCGGATGTCTTCGGCCGTCGGTTGGATTCCGTGCTCGGCGAGCGTCCGCCGAGCGCTGTCATCCGGAGGCGGGGCGGAATCGGCGGCGAACGCTTCGCCCGCGAAGACGGCCAGCGACGCGGCGAGCATCCAGCCGGCGACGGCGAACGAATCGAACTGCATGGTGCGCATGGTCGGAATCTCGATGGCGATGCACGGAGGCTCTCAATAGCGATGCACGGAGGAGGCGGGAACGCCCAACCGCTTCCAGACGATTTCGCCGCCCGGAGTGACTTCCCGCACTCCCTGCTGGTCGGCGATGAGCGTGTTTCCGTTCGGCAGCCGTTGGGCGTTGAAGGGCTGCTGGACCGCATCGAACCGCCAGACTTCTTTTTCGGCGCGGTCCCACTCGACGACGCGAGCCGGCTCGCGCACGTGATGAGAAAGGCAGACGAGCAGATTGCCGTTCTCCAACGGATGAACCGCGATCGGCCGCCCGGCTTGCTCGAGCGTCCACACCGTCTCTCCGCTCTGGTCGACTTCGACGACGGCGTTCTTCAATTGCAGCACGACCAGCGTGTTGCCGTTGGGCAGCCGGTGGGCGTCGGTCGGGCGGGCGGAGGGGAACGCGGCTTTCCAGACTTCCTTCTTGGCGGGATCGAATTCCAATACCTGTCCGCTGTTCGAGCAGGCGACGAGCGTGTTGCCGTTGGGCAATCGATGGGCGTTGTAGGGGGACGCGGGAAGGTCGGCGAGCTTCCAGACTTCGCGACCGTCGGCGTCGTATTCGGTGACCGTCCGCATGCTGTAGGAGGTGACGAGGCGATGACCGTTGGGAAGCCCTTCGCAGCCGAAGGGGTTCGTCGCGGGCTGCGTCCAGACTTCCTCCCCCTGGGCATCGAGTTCGAGAACGGTGTTGATGTTCAAGAAGGCGATCAGCGTGCGTCCCAATCGCGGACCCGAGACGCCGAAGGGATGCCGCAATTCGGCCGTGTCGCCGTGCTCGATCAGCCATTCCTCCCAGTCCCGTTGGGCGACGCGGCGGCGATCCGAGGATTCATAAGCCATGAAGGCGGAATGCCGGCCGGTGAGCCCCCGCAGCGCCTCGATGCTTCGGGCGCGGATCGGCAGTTCCTCCGATCCGAGCAGTTCCACCAGCGGGCGCAGCGCCGCGCGATCTCCCCGGGTTCCCAGCCCGATCGCCGCCGCGAGACGCACTTCGTCCTGCGGATCGTCGATCAGCAGCGCGAACCGCACTCTCGCCTCCTCCCCCAGCGCCGCCGACAAACCCGCGACGGCGATCCGGCGGCGGAACCGGTCGTCTCCCGCGAGGGCTTCCAACAAGGCCGGGCCGTCGGCGGGGATCGCGGCGGCCGCGATCGCCCGCTGCGCCGCGACGGCGAGATGCTCCGTGGCGTAGAGCGAAGCCGCATCGAGGATGGCGGGAACGACGGCCGGCCGGTCGCGCTCGATCGCATTCAACGCCCGCAGCGCGACGCCGGCCGCGTCGCGATCGAATTCCGCGCGGTTGGTCGAAGGCTCGGCCGTCGGGGCGCCTCCGCGGTCGGCGAATTCGGCCGCTTCGTGAAGCAGTTCCAACGTCACGTCGGGCCGCGTGGTCGCGAGTTCCAGGTCGTCGATGCCGGCGTGCAGCGCGGCCGACCCGGCGGCGAACCCTTCCTGATCGGCGAGAAGCCGCCATCCGGATTTCAGGTCGTCGAGCGCGGCGTCCGATTCGCCGAGTTTTCGGCGCAGTCGCATTCGTTCGAGATGGGCGTGGGGATCCCGGCGTTCGATGCGGCCCGCCAACGACCGGAGCCGCTGTTCGAGTCCCACCAGGGAACACAACCGGCGCGGCCCCGCGACGAGCAGCCGCTCGCCGTCGGAATACAGGTTCCCCAATGGTTCGGGCGAAGGAGAGACGAAGCGCGTGCGGTGCGTCGGCTCGCCGGTTTCCGCATCGAGCCGGACGATCGTTTCGTCGAGGGGGAGATACACGCCGCCGGGGCTGACGAACCCGCGGCCCGTCGCTCGTTCGACGGACCGCTGCCAGACGAGCCTTCCGCCGGCGGCCTCGTAACGGCGGACGACGCCCGGGCCGGCGACGTACAATCCGCCGTCGAGCAGTCCCAGACACCAGGCCGGCTGGGGATCGTCGGGGCGGCCGGCGCGGGGCGATTCCCACATCAAGTCGCCGGAACGGCGATCGAGCGCGAACAGCCGGTCGTAATCGGAGGCGAGCACGATCAGCCGGCCTTCGTGGGGAATCAGCGCGTCTTCGTTCCAACCCTCGAACTCGCGAACCTGATCGGCGACGATCCCCCGGTGCGTCGGCCGCTGATCGAACCGTCCGCTGCGCTGGTAACGCACCGCCCAATGCACGTCGCCGGAAGCGGCGTCGAGCGCGAACACGACGCCGGTTCCCGGGCACACGTAAACGTCGCTGCCGGCGCAGACGACCGCCACAGGCGACCAGGGAGACGCGCTCCCGAGCGGCTCGTCGCACAAGAAGGTTCGCCACAGCGTTTCGCCGCGCTCGGCATCGAGCGCGTGCAGCCACACGGCGCCGCGATCGGAAACGGGAACGAACAGCCGGCCTCCGGCGGCCGCGGGCGCCGCGAGGAAACTCGTGTCGTCCTTGGCGATCTCCTCGTCCGCCGCTTGCCGGGTCCATTTCAGTTTGCCCGTTCGCGCGTCGTACCGCGTCAGCCAGTTGTGCCGCACGCGCTGGCTGATGCTGATCGGCGCCGCGCCGTCGATGTCGCCGGGACGCGTTCCCTTGTCGGCGAGCAATCCCTCCAGAACATGAATCCCCCCCGCGCCCAGCGACATCGCTTGATGCACCCGGTCCCCGAACAACCGTGCTTCCCCGGTCGATTGCGGCCGGAGACCGTCGCCGCTCGCTTGTTGCGAGAACTGTTGCGCCAGCAGGGTCGCCTCGTAGTGATACTCTCGATCGCTCCGCCACAGCGGCCGGCCGGTCGCCAGGTCGATGCAGATCAGGTCGACGTCGCCGGCGAGATAGGCCCGGCCGCCGTCGATCAGCAGCGCTGCGGCGGGCGTCCATCCATGCCGTCGCCAGGACGCGGCCGTTTCGTCGGGAGTCGGATCCGTCGTGTCCGTCTGGCTTTGGACCGCTTGCCGAATCCCCAGCGCGTTCGCCCGCACGGTCGATACGACCCGCGTCTCGACGCGCGAAATCACTCCGCCCGAACGCGGAGCGCGCGGCGCGACCCATTCCTCCGTCAAGGGAACCTCGAACAGCCGGGACGGGGGGGCCGGCAATGGTACGGAGACCTGCGAACTCGCGGGAGCCGGGCCGCTCGGAAAGGCGACGCTTCGCGCCGCGCGTTCGGCGGCCGTCTCGATCTCCCGCCGAGCCAGCCGACGCAGTTCCGGCGAGACCTCCGCGACCGGCAGGCGGGACAACTCTTCCATCCGCTTCCGCGCCGTCGCCACGTGCCCCATCCGCGCTTCGACCAGCGCCAGCCGGAAGAGCACCTTCTCGCGCGGCACGTCCGGCCGGGGGTGGTCTTCGAGAATGCGGGTCAGCAATCGGGCCGCGGCGGGCATTTCTCCCCGGTCGAACCGCACCGCCGCCAATTCGTACGCCGCGTCGTCGCCGAACGAGCTGAGAAAGTAGCTGTGAACGATGCGGCCCAAGGCCTCGCGTCGATCGCGGCGCTGGTCGTTCAACACCGCTCGGGCGGCGGGATCGGACATTTCCTGGTACGCGTCGAGCACCGCCGGCGACGACCGCGCAATGAGTCGCTCGATTTCGTGCCCCAGCGCGAAATACCGGCCGTAAACGCTTTGCCCGACCGATGTCCGCACAACCGAGGCTTCGTGCAGGGCGACTCCGCCCGAATGGATCCGCGTTCGCGGCTCGTCCAGCATCTGCTGCCAGCGCAACAGCGCCGGCTCGATTTGTCCGGCGGCGGCGTATCGTTCGGCCCGCGCCATCAGCCGTTCGCGCTCGAAGTCGACGTTCAGCCGCGCCGCCCCCGGAAACAATCGGTCCCCCGCGGTCTCGGTGGCGGATCGTCGCTCGTCGTCCGCGCCCTCCGCCGCGTCTTCCTGGTCGGCGTCGACGTCGTCGATGGCGTCCCCCGGCTGGGCGTGCGAAACGCCCCTCCCGGCGGTCAGTCCCGCCAACAACACCGTCGCGAGCAGCGCCCCGCAGAACCCGGCGGCGCGGCGAATCGAACGGCTGACGCATTCGCGATGCGGCATGACGAACCGCCTCCCCTGGGAGTTCGGTGACGGTGGATGTGCCGTGTTCCGTCCCCAATGGCCGGTCTCAGTATAGCCGATGCCCCCGCCCAACTGAATGCGACTCGCGACGGCTGCGAATTCGCGAGCGATCTGATATCGTCGATGACGGCGCCGGCACGACCGATCGGCTCGAAGCACGCTTCCTGGACGCCTCCATGTCGCTCCCTCGAATGTACCGCATCCGCCAATCGTTCGACGCCCCGCGCCTCGACGACGTGCCCGGCGAAGTCGAACGGCAATTGGCGACGTTGAATCTCGGCGCGCGGATTCGCCCCGGCGAGACCGTCGCCGTCACCGCCGGCAGCCGCGGGATCGCCAACATCGCCGTCATCACCAGGGCGACGGTCGCGCACCTCGCGCGGCTGGGGGCCGCGCCGTTCATCGTCCCCGCCATGGGCAGCCACGGCGGCGGAACGGTCGAGGGGCAACTGGAAGTGCTCGCCGGTTACGGCATCACCCCCGAGGCGATGGGCGCGCCGATTCGCGCCTCGATGGAGACGGTGGTCGTCGATCGCATCTTCGGAGAGGTTCCGGTCCACTTCGATCGTCACGCCTTCGAGGCCGATCACGTGCTCGTCGCGGGACGCATCAAGCCGCACACGCTGTTCGTGGGCGAGATCGAGTCCGGCCTGCACAAGATGATGCTCATCGGCCTGGGGAAGCACGAAGGGGCGAAGGTGTATCACCGGGCGATCAGCGATCACAGCTTCGCCGAGATCGTCGCCGCGGTCGCCGACGTCGTGCTGCGGAAGTGCAAGGTCGTGGCGGGCCTGGGCATCGTCGAGAACGCTTACGACGACACGGCGCTCGTCGCCGCGGTGCGTCCGGAGGAGTTCCGGCAGCGCGAGGCGAAGTTGCTCGCGCAGGCCAAGCAATGGATGCCCCGATTGCCGTTTCCCGACGTCGATCTGCTGATCGTCGATCGCATCGGCAAGAACATCAGCGGATCGGGAATGGACACGAACGTCATCGGCCGCAAGTTCAACGACCACGTCGCGATGGAGGGAGACTGGGCGAAATGCCGCCGGATTTACGTGTGCGGCCTCACCCCCGAGACGCACGGGAACGCGCTGGGCATCGGCATGGCGGAGTACACCAACGAGCGCACGCTGGCGCAAGTCGACCGCCAAAAGACGTGGGTGAACTGCATCACCAGCGGGCATCCCACGGCCGGTTCGCTGCCGATCGCCTTCGCCACCGATCGCGAAGGGATCGCGGCGGCGCTCACCACGGTGGGGCTGGTGCCGGCGGAGAGCGCCCGCGTGATCCACATCGCCGACACGCTGCACCTGAAGGAGGTGCTGGTGAGCGAAGCGTACCGATCGCGAATCGAGAAGCGTGACGACCTGGAGATTCTGGCCGGTCCGCGCGCGATGGAGTTCGAGGCGGAAGGCGGAGTGCGTTCGGTCGGCGGAGGGCACTGACCGCGGCGCGCGCCCGAGGCAGGACGGAATTTCATTCCGTCCGCCAGCAGAACCGCGCCGATTCGCGGAGCCGACCATCGTCGGGATCGGAAAGCGGCCGATTCGAACAAGCCGAATCGGCCACCACGCCATTCGGGTGAAGTGGCAAAGAAGAAGAGTCCCGCGCAGGACGAGGCGCCCGCAGGATCCTCAGCGAAGATCAGCGAAGATCAGTGTTCCTGAACCTCGGCGATCCACGCGGCGGACGAGTTCCTCGATGCGAACGCAAGGAACGCTGATCGACGCTGATCGACGCTGATTTCGCGCGGCGCGCGGCCGCAATCGAGATCGGACTTCGCCGATCGAACTCTCCGCGCTCTCCGCGGTTCGATTCCTCGCGCCGCCGAAAGATCAAACCGCCGAGAGCGCCGAGGACGCGGAGAAGACCTGAGACGGGCGTTCGACGAGAATCGCCGAATCGCCGGCCGCCATCCGTGCCATCCGTGGTTGCACGAAACTCACGCGCGACGAACGGAATTGGAACGATTGAAGTGCGAAGTTGATTTTGGACAGGTTCTAACGCCGGGAACTTCGACCGGACATTCCGAAGCGGGCAGGCACGACGGATTACAAATCCGTCCTACCCGCCAGTTCGATCGACCCACAACTTCAAGGTTGACGACGTCCTACCCGCCAGTCGAAGCGGTCGGCGCGTCGACTCGCGATCTCATCCGCACGCGGCACTACCCGCCGTCCGCCGGTTCGTCGGCGTCGCCTTCCTCGGGAGCGGCGACCTCGGGCAATACCGGCGGAGACGGGGGTTCCGTGCGCCGCGGAGTCTCGGGGAACTCAAGCGGACGCAGCGGGCCGAGCGGCGACGTCGGAGACTTCGCCGCGTCCGCGCCGCCTTCGTCGTCGCGAGGTTTCGGCTGGACGAGGTCCTGCTTCGTGAACCGGAGCTTGTCGAGGGACTTGTCGGAAGTCACGTAGTACCAATCGCCGAACCGCTGATTGAGCGCAGCGACCTCGCGGCGGCCCTTCTCGACTTTCTCGTCGTATTGCTCGAGCGCGAATTCGTGAGCCCTCAGGTCCGACTCGTATTGCCGGAGATCCGATTCGTGCTTCGAGCGCAGCTCGTCCAGGTCGGGCTTTTCGTCCGCTTGCGGTTTCGCGTCGGTCTCCGAGGCGGGCGCGGATGCGGGGTCCGATTCGGGCTCGGGTTCCGATTCTTCGTCCACGGCGGGGGCGGCGGTTTCGAGCAATTCCGGCTTCTCGGGCTTCAGCGGCGCGACCGGCTTCTCGCCCAGCGCGGCGGGATCGAACTCGACGCGCACGAACAGATAACGCCCGGTCGCCGCGCTCTTCGCTTCGTCCCCCGCGCCGCCCTCGGAGGAAACGTCGGTGTCCGTGGCGGAGTCGGTCCGCTGCGGATCGGCGTCAGCGGCGTCGGCCGCGTCGCCGGTTTCGACGTCGATCGCCGCTTCGGCCTGCGCGCTCTCGCCGATGTGCAGGTGATACACCGCGCCGGACTTGGCGGCGGCGATCAACTCGCCCGCCCGCGAGATGAGGAACTGTTCCGATCCGTCGCGGTTCGAACCCAGAAAGAACCCCTTCGTCCGCAGGTCGTAGACCGCGTCGTCCGGATCGAGTTCGAGCGATGGATCGAGCGACAGGTCGGCCCGCAGTCCCTTCGGCTTGGGACGGACGTCGATGATTTCGAGGTCGGCGATCGCGCGGATCGCGTCGTCGACCTTCCGCTCGTCGACCTGTTCGGTCTCCTCGTTGATTCCTTCGAGCCGCCAGTCGCCTCCGTCCGCGGCGCGTTCGACGCGCGTGACGTCCTCGCCCACGAGCGCCTCGCGGACTTCGACTCCGCGGGCGGTCACCCGCTGCTGCGTCTCCCATCGGGGAACGTTCAGTTCCAACTTCGTCACGTCGTGGGAATTCAGCTTGAGCAATTCCGGCTCGATCCACTCGGCGAACTTGGTGGAGAGCTTGAGCGACACGGCGGCGCGGTATGTCGCCTTCTCGTCGGGGCGCCGCACGTAACGCTGGTCGCCGCGCTCTCCCGCCGCCTTGCCGATGATGTAGTCGGCGAGCGTTTTTCCCTCGTCGTCGAGGAGACTGACGCGGGTTCCGAAGCCGTGCGTCGCGCCGGCGGCGGGGGCCAGCGGGTCGACGACTCCCAGCCGCTGATGATCGGCGTCGCGCTGGCTCTCGAGCGTTTCGCGCTTGATGCCCATCAGGGAGACGGCGGTCGAGGCGACGCGCTCCTTGGCTTCAGCGGGATAACCGAAGCGGGATGGAATCCGCCACAGGTCTCCCTCGCGCTCGACCGTGAACACGTTCTGCTTGCCGCGCGCGTCGTCGAAGGCGGCGACGCGGAGTTCGGCCACCGCGAGCGGGTCGTCGAAGCTTTCGAAGAACGGCTTGCCGAGCATTTCGAATCCGGCGACGGCGGTCGGCCGCATCATTCGATGCACGCCGTAAGCGCCCCCGGCGAACACCAGGGCCAACCCGAGGAAGATCGCCGTGCGGAGAGTTTCGTTGCGCTGGTTGCGACTCATCTCTGGTCTCTGCTCCCGAACGTGGAAGTCCGCGGTTCGACGCCGAACTCGCAGGTGTGCGTCGCGAACCGCGTGGATGCTCGCGAATTCATGAAACGGAAAACCTCAGCGGGACCGGTTGGGGCGAATCGCGCTCCGCTCGCGGCTCAGGCGGAGGCTCAACACGATTGCCCCCAGCAGGATCGCCGGAATCGGGGGGAACATGACCGCCTGCCAGCGGATGCGGGCCTCGTCCGCCTCCACCTGCCGCCGCTCCTGGCCTTTCAACTGATCGACGATCCGCTGCTTCTCCTCCTCGATCTCCTTGAGGCGGATCTCGTGCTTGCGGCGCTCGGCCGCCGCCGTGGTGAACAGTTCCTGCAACTGGCTGAAGGCGTTCCCTCCCGAGTCGCGCTCGAGCCGCTGTTGCGCTTCCTCCATGCGCAATTGAAGCCGATCTTGCTCCTCTTTCGCCTGCTTGATCTGCTCTTCCTCCGCTTGCTGGCGTTGGTCGCGGTACTCCTTGATCTTCGCCTGAATGACGGTGAGCGGCCGCGGGCGGTATTGCCGCTTGCGCAGCTCGATCTTGCTCTCGTCCCCCGCGAGCACGTCGATGGCGTTGAACACGAACTCGAGATTGTCGAGCTTGGCTTCCGTGTCGAATTGCTCGCGGAGGATGCCGGGAATCGCGAACAGCACGTAGTCGGAGATGAAATCCAGGTCGGCGACGTACACCACGTCGATCCCGCGGCGACGGCCGGCCGCCGATTCGGCCTTCCCGCCGGCGCCGGAATCGGCCGGCTTGGGGGACTTGGCGCGCATCGCCAGCACGTGGTTGAAGCGGTCGCGGTAATGCCGCCGGTCTTCGCGGACCATCGGAGAGGGATTGAACGGGCTCCCTCCCGACGCGACCATGTCGCTCCACGGAATCTCGCCGGAGTTCCCCCCGGTCATCATCAGTTCGGCGTGCTCGAGGCCGCTCCCTTCGCTCCGGCGAACGCGCCCGGGGAACAGCGCCAGCGCCTCGTTCAGTCCATTCGTGACCGCGCTGTTCTTCGCGAAGGCGGACTCGCCCGCGCTCGCCGGCGAGATGAACACGTACTCCGGCACGCGGGACAGCAGGTCGTCGAGCTTCGGGCTGTGAGGATGGTCCATGTCCCAAACCGCGACGATTTCCGGCTCTCCGCTGACGACCAGACCGTCCCCCTTCTTCACGATGGCGGTCTTGACCGCGGACCCGGAATTGCGATGAGTCGCCGTCACCGCCCACTCGCGCCCCGGCTCCACGATTTCGACCTTGGTGTCGGCCGGCAGTCGCAGATCGCGCGTGGCGTAAACGGCGGGAAGCGTGTCGGGCAACCGGCCGGCTTCGAGGTCGGCGACGTGCGAATCGTCCAGTTCGAAGCTCCACTTGCTGGTCCAGCTCAGGCCGAGCCGCGTCATCAATCGCTTGGCGAGACCGCCATCGGCCCGCGGCTCCGGCTGGGGCATCTGCATTCCCATCATGCCGCCACCCGCGCGCTTGGGAACCATCGGCGCGTTCTGCAGGCCGATCGTCACCGGCAGCGGATCGTCGAAGACGAGCGCCGGCAGGCCGCCTTCCAGTTCCGAAACCAGCCGATCCATCTGGTCCGCGCCCAGCGAAGACGGCAGCGGCGCCAACAGCACGTCGACCGCGCGGTACGCGACGAGCTTGTCGTCCTTCTTGACGACGGTCGTGCGGAAGCCGGCGTCGTGGTCGGCGACCCGCCACTTCGCGCCCGGGTCGATCGTTGCGACTCGCACGATTTTGCTCGGCTCGAAGTTCACCTTGCGATATTCGATCGCCAGCCGTTCCGGAAGCCGCCCGTCGTCGAGTTCCGCGGTGTCGTCTTCACCACCGCCGCGGGCTTCGGTCGCGAACAACTCGAGGCTGTCTTGCTCGTCGTAGGAGGAATCCGGACTGATCCGGGCGACGTGGTACTGCTTTTCCAACTCGGCGACGATGCCCCACCGCGGCAGCGACTGGAACGTGGCGCGATCGAAGCCGCCGATCACGTGGGCATCGGTGTCGAGGACGCCGACCGTTCGCCGATGGCGATCGACGACCGTGGCGACGGCCCGGGTCAACTCGTATTCGAGCGGCGAATCGACGTCGAGCGAAGGCAGAATCGCCTCGCCGTAGGAACTCGAGACGACCACGCCCAGATAGAACTCCGCCAGTTCCTGGCGGCCGCCGCGCTCCGTCGCGATGACGCGTTTGAGAACGCCGCGGTTGTCGGCCTCTTCGGCGGCCTCGCTGTAAGGGGCGGCGTCGAGCAGCCGCAGATCGACCCGCGGCGCGCCGATCCGTTCGTACTGCCGCAGCAGGCCGATCAGCCGCTTGCGAACGGGGACGTACTCGCGCGGGACTTCGGGGCTGATGAACGCGTCGATCCGCACGGGCCGGTCCTCGCCGATCGATTCGAGCACCTGGCGGGTGCTGTCGGTGAGCGTGTAGAGGCGGTCGGCGGTCATGTCGGCCCGCAGGCCGAGCACGTCGGTCGAGGCGCGGGCCATCAGGTTGAAACTCGCCAGGATCACCAGCAGGCACGCGGTCCGCAGCAGATATTGCAGCCCCATGTTGACCTGCTGATTCCCGCTCCAGTGTCGCCGCGAGATCAGCACGAGGTTCAGATACAGCATGAAGGCGGTCAGGCTGGCGAAATAGACCAGTCCGTTGAGAGGCAGCGTCCCTTGCGCGAACTCGCGGAACTGCTCGCTCAAGCTCAGGTCGCGGACGATCGGCGCGATTCGCGCCAGGCCCGGAACGTCGGCGATGAAAACCGGGATCGAACAGATCAGCACGCCCAGCACGAACGCCACCGTCGTGCTCCGCGACAACGCCGAAGCGAACATTCCCGCGCTCAGCAGCGTCGCCCCGGCCAGCCAGTAGCCCAGATACGTCGCGGACAGCAGCCACCAGTCCGGGTCCGCATAGAACGCCAGCACCACGAGCTGCGTCACCGAGAACAACAACGCCACCGTGTAGACCGTCAGCACGGCGAGGTATTTGCCGAGCAGGATTTCGACATCGAGGGCCGGCAGCGTGAACAGCAACTCGTCGGTCCCCTGCTTGCGCTCGTCCGCCCAGGCGCTCATCGTGATCGCCGGGATGATGAACAACAGCAGCAGCGGAAAGGTCTCGTTGAGCTGATCCAGGCTCGCCACGTTGTTGGCGAAGAACTGCGGGGTGAAGGTCATCGCCGTCGCCGCGACGACGAACACCACGATGAACAAATACCCGAGCACGCCCGAGAAATAACTCGCGACGTTGCGCCGCATCACGGCGGAGATCACGTGGAATCGCAGCATCGGTGGTCCGTTGTCAGTTGTCCGTTGTCAGTCGGCAGTGATGCGAAGGGCGAGATTTGGGGAGAAGAGGGAGTCGGATGCCTTGTCTGACTTCTGACTTCTGCACTCTGTCCCCGGATTCCTCACGCCGCTCCCGCGGTCAACGCGCGGAAGCGGGCTTCCATGTCGTGCTGGTCTCCCTCCATCTCGCGCGTGCCGCCGTCGAACACCATTCGGCCTTCGTGAACGAGCAGCACGCGCTCGCACACCGCCCGCACTTCCTGAAGAATGTGCGTCGACAGCAAAATCGTCTTCGTTTCCCCCAGACCGCGGATGAGTTGCCGAACCTCGTGGAGCTGGTTCGGATCCAACCCGCTGGTCGGCTCGTCGAGAATCAGCACGGGCGGATCGTGGAGCAGCGCCTGCGCCATGCCGACCCGCTGGCGGAACCCGCGGGAGAGCTTGCCGATCGGCTTCCGCCAGACGCTCTCGAGGGCGCAGCGGCTGACGACGAACTCCATGCGGGACTTCAACTCGGGACCGCTCAACCCGCGGGCGGCGCCGAGATATTTCAGCAGGCCGTGGGGAGTCATTTCGTCGTACAGCGGTCCGTTCTCGGGGAGATAGCCCACGAGGCGGCTGGCTTCGAGGCGGTCGCTCGCCACGTCGTGGCCGCCGATGCGGGCGGTTCCCGCGCTGGGCGCGAGGAACCCAGTGAGCATTTTCATGGTGGTCGATTTGCCGGCCCCGTTGGGACCGAGGAACGCCGCCACCTGTCCCCGGGGAATGGAGAAGGAAATGTCGCGCACCGCGACGAACGGGCCGTAGAATTTCGAGAGGCCCTCCGCCTCGATCATCGGCTTCCCGTCGGCTCGGTCTTTCCGGTCGCTGTGCTGCATGGAGCGCTGGTTTCCTGCAATGGGGGCGACCCGGGGCGGGCGGAACGGATTCCCACCCCCACGGTCGCCATATCATGGTACGACATCATGGCGCGCCGCGTTGGGAGATGTAAAGCGACCGGAGCCGAACTTCCGCCGGAACGCCGAACGCTCGCGGTTTCGCGCCGCGAGCGCCGCCGCATTTCGCTTATAATCAGCCCCCTGCAGTGCAATCGTTTCACTTCCGTGTTTCCCGCCCGAATTCTCGAACCTGTCGTCGCCGCGAGAACGTACCGGACTTCCTCTTCGGGATGTGTCGGCCGCTCGGCGGTGAAGCGTTCGAACGGAACGATCCGATGAACGGAAAGCCGCACTGGCCCCAGCGCGGCGAGGCCGCAACCAAACGCAAGAGTGAGACGGAAAGATCGAACGGCGCAGCGCGGCCGAAGCCGCAACCAGGACGGGATTTTCACCACGGATGGCACGGATCGGCACGGATCAGCCTCGTCATCTATCCGTGCCCATCCGTGTCATCCGTGGTCGAAATTTGCGCAGAAGAGGCGGAAGTGAAACGAGTGCCCCGCGACCAAGAATGCCTTCGAGGACTCGTCTTTCGTTTCATCGTGAGTTGGTGGTTCGATCGCCTCCCCCCGCTGACGCGGGAGGCTCGCTTGTTCCTCCTTTGCGGCCCTTGGCGGCTTTGCGTCGAAACTCGCCTTTGATTGCGGCCGACGGCCGCGCCAAGCATCTTCGTCCGCTTCGGGAGATTTCCGTGGAACTTCGCCCTTTCCGCTTTCTGCGCAATCTCGGCCGGAGTCGCGAGATCGCGACCGTGTTGTTCCTGCACGGCTTCGGCGACCTGGCGGAGCGGC
Organism: Planctomycetaceae bacterium; assembly: GCA_040877445.1. Classification (GTDB taxonomy): domain Bacteria; phylum Planctomycetota; class Planctomycetia; order Planctomycetales; family Planctomycetaceae; genus JBBDNT01. The sequence goes on along the minus strand of JBBDNT010000047.1, from coordinate 6,400 downwards.
TGGGCGTGGCCGGCTCGTTGCGGTGGGGGAAACGCGTGCTGCTGCGGCGGCAGGAGTCGCCGCGGCCGAAGCTCACGCGGGCGGTGCGGATCCGCATGGCGTTCGAGAGCCTGGGGCCGACGTTCATCAAGTTCGGGCAGATCGCCAGCACCCGGCCGGACCTGATCCCCGCGGACGTCATCGAAGAGCTGACGAAATTGCAGGAGAACGTCCCGCCGTTCCTTTCGGAGGAGGCGATCGCGCTGGTCGAAGACGAACTGGAGGCGCCGATCGCCACGCTGTTCGCCGACTTCGACCCGACGCCGATCGCCGCCGGCTCGCTGGCGCAGGTTCATCGGGCGCGGCTGCACGACGGGACCTGCGTGGCGGTGAAGGTCCGCCGGCCGAACGTGGTCCGCGAAGTGGAGCGGGATCTCGAATTGCTGTGCGAACTGGCGGTCCTGGCGGAGCGGCACATTCCCGAGTCGCACGTGTTCGACCCGCCGGGCCTCGTGGCGCACTTCGCGCGGACGATTCGCCGCGAGTTGAACTTCGTCCGCGAGGCGCGGACGATCGACGAGTTCCGCCACCTGTTCCGCAACGACGCCACGCTGTACGTTCCCCGCGTGTTTCCCGACCGCGGCGGCGAGGCGGTGCTGACGATGGAGTTCGTCGAAGGCCGCCATGTGTTCGACCGGACGGCCCTCGCGGAGCGCCGCATCTCACCCCACGCCGTCGCCGCCAACGGCGCGCGGATCTACATGAAGATGGCGTTCGAGTTCGGCATGTTCCACGGCGACCCGCACCCGGGCAACATCCGCATTCTGAAGGACGGGACGATCTGCTTGCTCGACTACGGCATGCTCGGCGTACTCGACGACGAGCAGCGCGACCGGCTGGTCGAGTTGTTCGTCGCCGTCACCCGCCGCGACGTGTGCGCCGCCGTCGAACTGATCCGCGCGCTGGGCCGCCCCGGCCGCCAAGTGGACGAGCCGCTGTTGCGGGCCGACCTCCGCGAGTTCATCGACACGTATTACGGTCTCGAGTTGGAGCGGCTCGATGTGGGGCGGCTGCTGTCCGACTTCGTGGGAGTTCTCACCCGGCACGCGATCCACAGTCCGCCGGACATGATGCTGCTCATCCGGGTGTTCATCACGCTGGATGGCATCGGCCGGGAGTTGGATCCGCAGTTCAACCTCGCCTCGCACCTGGCCCCGTTCGTGCAACAGGTGATGCGCGACCGGTACAGCCCCCGGGCGATGACGCAACGGATGCTGCGGGAAACACGGACGTTCCTCCGCCTGGCGCACGACATTCCGGTCAACATCGGGCGGACGATCGAAAAGCTCTCGCGCGACGAAGTCACGCTGCAGTTCGAGCACCGCGGACTCGATCATCTCATCGAGGAACTCGACCGCTCGAGCAATCGGATCGTGATCGGGCTGGTGCTGGCGGCGATGATCGTCGCCTCGGCGATCGTGATCGCCGTCGCGCCGGGTCCGGCGTGGTTCGCGGTGGCGCTGTTCGTGCTGTCGAGCCTGTTGGGGCTGTGGCTGATCTGGGGAATCCTCCGCCGCGGCGGATTGTAAACCTCGCCACGCTCGCGGTTTCGCGCCGGACAGTCATTCGGCCGTCCGCGCCACCGCCGCCCGCGCATCGCCGCCCCCCGCGACCGCCCGCGTGACCGCGCCGCGATGGTACACCATCTGCACATTCCGCGGGCCGAACCGCAGCTCGAACGGCTCGCCGTATCGCTCGAAGGTGACCCGCGAGAACGGCAGGAACGGCCCGTGCTCGTTGCGGGGGATCGTGTCTTTCACGACTTCCCCCGCTTCACGGAGCGCCTGGTTCAGGTTGTCGTTTCGATTGGGAAGCGCTTCCAACTCTTCCTTGTACCTGGGAATCACGTCGGTGATGTAGCGGGCCGCGACCGACATGATCTCTCCGCTGAGAAAGATTCGCTCCTCCGGCAGCTTCTCGCGCTGGGCGAGGTCGATTCCCCCCAAGTGGTACGTCCAGCCGATCGTGCCGATGTAGCTGCCGTGCGGTATATACGTGAACCGCGCCAGGTGCAGCTTGTCGTCCTGAGTGAGCAGCGGCCGGGCGGCGAGACAGTACCAGCGGCCGTTGAGCGCCGCCCCGTGTTCGCCGTAGGGCGTGAAGCCGCGGTACTTGAGGATCGGTTGGTCCTGCCGGGCGATCAGGTCGCCCGAGACCCAGGCCGTTTCGCCGCTGTCGGGATCGACGAGATGCACCGGGGCGTCGCGATCGGCGTAAACGAACACCAGGTGGCCGCTCCGCGCCTGACCCACGAGCCAGCACTCGCCCCCTTCCTGAAAACTGTCCCCCGAGTTGCGGCGGGCGGTCGTTCCCTTGGCCTTGCTCCACTCCACCCGGCCGTCGCGGCGGTCGACGCAGAACATCAGCCGCGAATCGACCGGCAGGAAGGCGATCTTCTCGCCGATCAACAGCGGCTTCTGGTTGTACCAGAACATCGGCGAGTGGGGCTTCACCGGATAGTAGCGGCTCGTCCCTCCGAACTGCCGCGTCGCGTCGTGCAACTCGGGATAATAGGGATAGTGCATCAGCCACTTGATCCGGCCGGACATGGCGTCGAGCGCGGCGATCGCCCCCGCGTTCGTGCAGTAATAGACCGTGCCCTCGTGATAGAGCGGCGGCGACGAGAAGCTGCGAATGCGGTTCCGCCGCTGCTCCGCGAATCCTCCCGCGAATTTTCCGGGGGCGAGTCGGCACAACGCCGCCCGCCAGTGAACCCGGCCGGTGGCGCTGTCGAACGCCATCACGCCGTATTCGCTGTCGGTATGCGTCTCGCCTTCGATGTTGTCCAGAATGTATCCCGCGTAAACGGTCCGCGGTCCGCCGGCGGGAGCGCACTCGAACCGCATTCGCGACTGCTCGACGTCGGCCGCCGCCATCGGTCCGTAGGCCCAGCGAAGCTGTCCCGTCGTTTCGTCCAACGCCACCAGCGACGGCCCCGCCTTGGAAACGGCGGTGAACACCAGCCCGTCCTGTACCAGCACGTCTTCCATCGGATACTGCCGCTCGGGCGTGCTTTGCCACACCGCCCGACCGCCGAGCGCGTTCTCCCAGCGGAGGTTGCCGTTGAGGATCGACCGGCAGTAGACGATGTTCTTGTGCCGGTAGATCACGCTGTTCTCGGTCACCACCGGCTGCGAGTAAACGTAGTTGTCGCGGCGGGAGCCGGCGAGTTCCACGTTCCACACCGGCTCGGTCAACCCGAGCGGATCGCGCGTGGGAGGAAGCAGCGTGTAATCGTCGGCCGAAACGTGCGGGTCGCTGGCGCGCTGCGAGTGAAACGGCGGCTGCCGATGCTCCGCGCTCGCGACGACCTGCTCGAACTGCCGCCGCTGCTCCGCCGAGAGGTCGCCCCGTCCGGGACTCGCAGGCGAGCGGTCGGCGTCAGCCGGCCGGTGCGCACCGGGGGGCTGACGCCCCCCGCTCGCCTGTTGCCCGAGCATCTTCCGGCAATAGGCGATCTTCAGCGCCAGTTCCGGCGTGCGGAGATCCTTGTCGGGAACGAAGTCCTCGACCGAGGCGAAGTATTCCAGGGCCGCGAGATAGTGCCCCGCGTCGAGCGCGGCGTTCCCCAGTTCGAGCAGCGCCGGTCCGCCGTAGCTCGTGGCGAGCATGGCGTTCGCGACCTCGGACAGCCCCAGCAACGAGTACTGCCGGCGGGCCTGCTCGAATGTCTCCCGCGCGCGGGCGTCGTACAACTGGCGGTAGAAGTCGAGGTCGCTTTCGGGAAAGCCGAGGATCCGCCGCTGGCAATACTGCGCGACCGGCACGTAGACGCCGTGCTGGGAGACGCGATACATCGCCTCGGGATACTTCTCGATGATCTGCTGGTAGATCACCAGCGCCTCGCGGAACTGTCCTTCCGCCTCTTTTTTCAGCCCCGCCTCGACGAGCGCGTTGGCCCGCGAGTCTTCGTGGACGATGTTCAACGTGAAGAAGTGCCGCTCGGTTGAGAGCCGCATCTCGTCGTCGCTCTTGAACCAGTCGCGGAGAGTTCCGCGATGCGCCTCCATCGCGTCGAGAAACGCGGGGCGATAGTCGCGATACAGATCCTTGTACGGATCGCGCGCCGCGCGGCGGTTTTCCGCCGGGATCGGCGATGATGCGGCATCGGCCGGAACGCGCTCCGCCGCCGCGTCCGCCGCCACGGAGTCCGCCTCCTGCGCCGCGGCGACGCGCACCAACGGCAGGAACGCGATCGCCGCCATCAACAGCTGGCGGAAAAGGGGCGAATGAATCTTCCGGGCCGGACGAAACGCGATCCGCATGTCGTTCTCCGTGGTGAACCAGCCGCTGTCGTCGGCAACGCCGACCGCCGCGCGTCACCTGCCAGAAATATCCGCCCAGCCCGCCGGGGTCAACGCCGCCCCGCGTCTCGCCGCGCGGTCACTTGGCACGCGATCTCGGTGATCGTTCGATCGTCGGCGCCACGGCCGGAACCTCGTGTCGGCCGACATCGAAGAAGCCTCCGCCGGACAATCCGCCAAGGCCGCCGCCAGACCAACCCCAGTTCCGCGCGGACGTGGCTTCCAGATCGCGGAGGAAGTCTTCGACCTGTTGCTGCACTTTCCGCGATTGCCGCACGACGAGGACGTTCCCGACCGCCCGCAACCTACTCCCGTCCGCCCCTTCCCACGAATTCGGGGCGACGAACTCGCGGACGGCCAGCGCGATCCGCTCGGCATCGGCGAACGCCGGAAGCTGGTGTTGCCGCGTCACGATCTCGTCCGGGTCGCGCTTTTCCTCCGCGTTCGGCGCCTGTTTTTCCCGCATCTCGGCCAGTAGTTCCGCGATTCCCGCATGACTTTCTTGCGTCTGTCGAATCACGAGCAAACCGGGCGGCAACGCGTTAATCCACCCGACGAGCAGACCATCCCCCCACCAATGGCCGGGAGCTTCGTTCTCGATAAACCCGATCAACGACTGGAGATCGTCGTCGATGACCAGGTCGCGGACGTCGTACACGACCGATTCGAATTGCTCTTCCGCAATCAGCATGGTCGCGACGACGACGAAGCCGTGGCGAACGATCGCGGACAACCCGAGAGGTTCGAGCGCCAATTCGAGCGCCGTCCCGCGGCTGATGTTCCGCTGCACCAGATCGACCGGAACATCGAGCGGAATGCTCTCGGCTTCGAACGAATTCCGATCGATCCGGTGGCGGACGCCCGTGTTCTCGAAAAGCTCCGCGAGCGCGGCGCCGAGCGGTTTCTCCCGCCACTCCACGCTCACCCGCCCGTCGAGCGCCTGCCGGACAACCTCGTCCTCGGCGAAGGGATATGTCGCTGGGCGCGCGATCCGGGGCTTCACGCCCGGCGGGGCCGTCGCCACCTCCGTCAACGCATCGAGGAGGGCCGCGATCTCCTCCTGATGCGACGGTGAAGCACGGACGGCCAGCAGGTTGCCATACGCATCGGCCGAGCCGAACGGAGGATCGATCAACTCGACGAGTCGACGCGCCTCCGGCGGCACCGCGCGCGGCGAAGGGGGCGGCCCCTGCGTCCACGCCAATCCCATGCCCAGCCCCAACGTCGCCTGTGTGAACATGCGCGATCCATCGGCCGGATCGACCTTCATCGCCCGCAGCAGGCGGCGAACATCGTACACCCGCGTGACACTCACGTCCCCCTCTTCGGTCCGGGTCGTGATCCGCAGTATGTCGCCTTGCACGTACCAGGCCAACCCGAGATCCGGGAGGATCATCTCCAGGGCGGTTTCCACCGTGACGTTCGACAACTCCGGAACGTCGAGCGGCGTGTCCAAGGGGATGGATTCATCGCCGAGCGCCGTGCGGTCGATCCACCAGTTCACGCCCGCCCGCGTCGCCAGTTCGTCGACGACATCCTGAAGGGGCCGCTTCTTGTACGCGACCGTCGCCTTCGTCTGCAATCTCTCTCGAACGCTCCGCTCGGTCTCGGCCCCGGTCGAGCGAACTTCTTCCCGCGCATTCGTCTCCCCCGGCGGCCGACCCGACTCCGACCGCGACGACGAGATCCCGACGGCCGCGCTCAGCCCGGCGGCGGCGGCGACCAAAGCCACCCACGATTTTCCCGCGCTACGACTCGGCATGACGCGCCCCCCCTGAAGAACGGCCCGCGGTCCGTCCGTCAGCCTATCATGCCGCAAGCTGGAAACCCAGCACCGGGTCGCTCTCACGAATCGGCCCGGAAATGTTGATGGGATCCGCCGCTTGACCCTGAATGGGTGCGCACAACGAAGCCCAGGGTCGCGAGCGGATGCGAGCGCACCCTGGGACGGCGCACGACTATCCCGGTTCGACCCTGTAAGGCAACGGCGGGAATTCGAACTACCGCGGTGCGAATCGTCGAGGGGTGGCTGGGGTCGAAGCGAAGCGCAGCCCCCA
>JBBDNT010000046.1:0-7565 GCA_040877445.1 Planctomycetaceae bacterium | reverse complement strand
GGACGAACTTCAGTTCGTCGTGCCCGCCATCGCACACCGAACTCCCGACGTCGAAAGCGTCATCGATCGACGTTGGCGAGAATCCGCGGAGCTATGCGGAGCGCACGGGGCGCGGGCTTCGCACGGCGAACTGAAGTTCGCCCTACGAAGGCCGACGCGACGATCTCGATCCGTTCCCGCCAATCGGGTAAAGTGTTGCAAGTCTTTCTTTTCGTCCTCCTGATTTTTCGGTCTTCTCCGCGTCCTCCGCGCACTCGGCGGTTCGATGCTTCCGCGACGCATGGATCGAACCGCGGAGAACGCCGAGGACGCGGAGGTATCCATCGACGGCGAAACCCGACCACTGGTTGGGGTCAGGAACGCTGAACTTCACTGATCTTGGCTGATGTTCCACAAGTTGTGGGGTGGTATCCAAACGCGATTTCTTCGCTTTGCGCGCCCGGGGGAATGGGCAAGGAAGAGCGTGTTCGCAGGAGAAACCACTGGAGATGCGGTCGTTTCGCGGTGCTGGAAACAATCAACTTGGGGAATCTGCGGGGTGTTCGCGCGAGCCGTTTTCGAACAACCGGCGATTGTTCGAAAAGTCGTCGGCGGAGATGACCGGGGCACGGATCGAACGGGACATGGATTGCTGGTCGGAACGCAATGCCCTCCACCAGGGGCCGGGAAGGTTGCGCGACGAGTTGTTCGAAATCACAACGCGGCGAAGCCGCGCCCGACGTCGGACTTCGCCGCCGATCGAAATCTCCGCGCCCTCGGCGTTCTCCGCGGTTCCATCCTTGCGCCGCGGAAAGCATCGAACCGCCGAGTGCGCCGAGGACGCGGAGAAGAAGGGCGAGAAAATCAGGAGGACAGACGATGAATCGGGTACTGCGAACGTGCGAACATCGTTCCTGCCATCTCGGGAACACCTTACGGATGGCGGAGTGGCCAATTCGAACTTTTCGGTCGACGATCGGGCGGGTAGGATGAACTTCAGTTCGTCGTGCCCGCCATCGCACGCCGACCTTTTCGACGTCGAAAGCACCATCGATCGACATCGGCGAGAATTCGCGGAGCTATGCGGAGAGCACGAGGCGTGGTCTTCGCACGGCGAACTGAAGTTCGCCCTACGAAGGCCGCCGCGTCGAACTCGACCTCCGCCAATCGGGTAACGTGTTGCTGAAAGTCGAACGATCGCAGTGCGGTGCGTCGCGAATCCTGCGAGCGGCGATTAGACTGGCGACCGTCCCTTTTCGGAGCCTTTCTCCCGTGCGAACGAAAACGATTTCGTCCTTCCTCCTTTTCGGGCGACGACCGATCTGGTGCGTCGCGTGGCTCGCCACCCTGGCCTGCTGCGCGCTCGTCCGCGCGGACGAGCCGGCCGTCGAACCGGCGAACGAATTCGTTCGCTGGGAATCGACGATCCGGCAGTTCGAGAACCGCGACCGAGAGTCGCCGCCGCCCAAGGGGAGCGTGTTGTTCGCCGGCAGTTCGAGCGCCCGGCTGTGGGACGTGGAACAGTCGTTTCCCGATCTCGAGGCGATCAATCGCGGGTTCGGCGGGTCGGTGATCGCCGATTCGACGCACTTCGCCGAGCGGTTCATCCTGCCGCTCGAACCGCGGATCGTGGTGCTGTACGCGGGAGACAACGATCTGTCGCGCGGGAAATCGCCCGAGGCGGTCGCGGCCGATTTCCGGGCCTTCGTGGAAAAGGTGCGGAAGGGGTTGCCCGAGGTGAAGATCGTGTTCATCGGCATCAAGCCGAGCATCCGCCGCTGGAACTTGTGGGAAAAGATGCGGCAGGCGAACGGGCTGACTCGGGCGGAGTGCGAGAAGGACGAGGCGCTGGTGTTCGTCGACGTCGCCCCGGCGATGCTCGGCGACGACGGCCGGCCTCGGAAGGAATTGTTCGTCGCGGACGGCCTGCACCTCAGCGAAGAGGGCTATGCCGTGTGGACGAAACTCGTCGCGCCGCACCTGACGGTTTCCGGCGCGACGAAGTGAGGATATGCTCGGAAGCAAGAACTCCCCCCGCTGACGCGGGAGGCTCGCATCCAACACGAAGGAGCACGCCATGTCGCCGCGATTCGCTTTCGCACTTTCCGCGTCGGTTCTGTTCGGCGCCTGCGTCGGAGTTTCCGCCGCGTTCGCCCAGCAGAACGATTCCGATGGTTGGGTGAAGCTTCTCGCCGCCGACGGCCTGGCGAAGAACTTCGAGACGACCGGAAACTGGTCCAGCGAAGGGGAGGCGACGGTCGTTCTCAAGCCGCGGCCCGGCGAATCCGGCTGGCGGCGGTTCGATGATTACCTGTGGACGAAGGAGAAACACGGCGACTTCGACCTGCAGTTCGAGTCGAAGATCGAAAAGGGAGGCAACAGCGGGTTCTTCTTCCGCGTCGGCGATCGCAAAAGCCCCGTCACCAACGGGCTGGAAGTGCAAATCTTCGACTCTCACGCCAAGGGAAGCGACGCGCGGCTGAACGATCACGACTCGGGAGGCGTCATTCCCGGCGTGCCTCCCAAAAAGAACGCCGCCAAGCCGGCCGGCGAGTGGGACCAGTGGCACATCACGGTGAAGGAGAACAAGCTCACCGTGAAACTCAACGGCGAGGTCGTCAACGAACTCGACCTGACGAAAGGCGCGGTCGCGAGCCGCCCCGCGGAAGGCTATCTCGGCTTCCAGGACCACGGGGTGCCGATGGCGCTGCGGAACATCAAAGTTCGCAAGCCGTGAACGCCCCGTCGGGATCCGCACACGTTGCCGCGGGCGGATTGTTCTGCCCCGGTTGCAATGCGCTCTTCCGCTGGGTCGACGGGGAGCCCGCCTGTCCCGCCTGCGGGGCGCGGCCGCACTCCGTGCTCGATCCGCCGCTCGACGACACGCTGCTGTTTCGCGAAGAGCCGGACACGCCGCCGCACGCCGCCGCGGCCGCCGCCGCGACCAGCGGCGATCCGTTGCTGGGCCGCACGCTGCACATCTACCGGTGCGAGTCGTTCATCGGCGCGGGGGGCATGGGGCGGGTGTATCTGGCGCGGCATCTGGAACTCGAGCGGCCCTGCGCGCTGAAGGTGCTCGCGCCGCGCGTGGTCGACGGCGACGCCGACTACGCGGCCCGGTTTCTCGATGAAGGCCGGGCGGCGGCGGCGCTCGTGCATCCGCACGTGGTCACCACGCACGCGATCGGCCGGGCGGATGATCGTCATTTCCTGGAGATGGAATACGTCGCCGGCCGCAGCCTGCAACACCTGCTGCGGACGGAAGGCCGCTGCACGCCGATCCGCGCGACCGCGCTCGCGGTGCGCATCGCCGAGGGGCTCGCCGCGGCGCATTCCGCGGGCATCGTGCATCGCGACCTGAAGCCGGACAACGTGTTGCTGACGCACCGCGGGACGCCGAAGATCGGCGACTTCGGCCTCGCCAAGCGGGTCCACGCCGACGACGGCCGGCCCGTAATGGAACTCGCCGGCACACCGAACTACATGGCGCCGGAACTGTTCGCGGGCGTTCCGGCGAATCCGGCGAGCGACGTGTACGCGCTCGGCGTGTGCTACTTCGCGATGCTCACCGGGCGATTGCCGTTCGTTTGCGGCGGTCTGAACGAACTCCGCGAGGCGGTCGCGTTCGAGCCGGTTCCGTCGGTGCGGCGTCTGGTTCCGGAGATCGCCCTCGAGATGGCGGAGTGCGTCAGCCTGTTGCTGGCGAAGAACCCGCAGGCCCGTCCCCGCAGCGCGCGCGAGGCGTTGTCGTTGCTGCAGGCGGTGTGGGGCGGCGTGCAGGATCTGAATTCGTTGCTGCACGAAGCGTTCGAGACCGTTCCTTCCGTCCGTTGGAGGCGGGTCGACCTTCATCGCTACGAATGCGACGCCAGCCTGCCGGACGGACGCACGCAGCGGTCGTTCATCGAGGCGGTCGATCATCCGGCGGCGGGGCGGCTGCTGTTGATCTACAGCATCTGCTGCGACGCCGACCCCGCGTACTACGAGCACGCGCTGCGGTTGAATTCGGAGATACCGCACGGCGGGCTGGCGATTCGCGACGTCGAAGGCCGGTCGCGATTCGTGATGGCCGACACCTATCCCCGCAGCACGGTCGACGCCGAGGAGATCCGCCGCAGCGTGCTGGAAGTTTCGGCCCGGGCCGACGCCATCGAACACCTGCTGACCGGCGGCGACGCGCACTGAGGGCGGCGGTGGGGATCAATTCTACCGGCAGAACTCCGACAAGTGGAGGGGTGGCTGGGGTCGATCCGCCGTGCAGAAATCATGCCCACCTCTTGACGAGTTGCTCGGCGGATTGCCCCCAGCGATGATGCCGCACACGCGATTCGCTGGGGGCTGCGCTTCGCTCCGACCCCAGCCACCCGTCGTGAGTGAAGTCGCCTGCGCGCGTCATTCCCGCCTTCGCGGGAATGACGGAAGGGAGTCTGCGGCGGGAGCGGACGAATCGGGCCGCGTTCGAAGAACCGCTTCCCTTACGGGCGCGCCTCGATGCGCGTGTCCGCGGAGGCCGCCGATCGTTATTTCACGCCGCTGCCTGAAAGCGTTTCCCCGCGCGCCGTCACTCGTTCGGCGTGACGATGATGTTGTCGTACAGGATCTCTGCGTCCTTGGCGTTGCCGGCGAGGCCGGGGGCGCCTTGGACGTTGGGGACGGCGTCTTCGCCTTCGATGGTCCATTCGTCCGGCTCGGGGTTGCCGCGTTCCCACACCTTGCCTTTCAGCACCGCCTTGCCGTCTTCGACCGAGGCCCGCAGCTTCATCGTGTACCAGGTTTCGGGCCGCCACTCGAAGGGGACCGTCTCGGCGAACCGCTGATCGAGCTGCGCCCGCCACGAGCGGAGCTGAAGCTGCTGGCTGGCGCCCATCATGTCCAGCGTGTAGCGCTGGGCGGTGATGCCCATGTCGGGAAGTTGAACCACTTCCCGCCGATTCTCGTCCCCGATCACGAGGAACCGCCGCGGGCAGTACACGTCGGCCTGCACCGTGTAATCGCTGAGATCGTTCGGCCCCATGAAGCCCTGGCTGCGCGTGCCGAGCGGGATGGTGGTGATCTTCAGGGCGACGGGGTTGCCGTCGACCGCGCGCGGTCCCTTTTCGACCGACAGCCGCACGCCGCCCCCTTCCAGCTCGCTCCATTCGGACTTCGCGAGGAACTTCTCATCGACGAGCTTTCGAAGACTCGGCTCGATGAGGCGCTGGCCGTCCGCGACTGAGCGGACCTCCTCGATCAGGCCGAGATATCGCAGGAACGCGGTCCACGCCTGCGCGGGGGTCGTGTCGTCGAACGCGAGCGTCGATCGGCCGCCGTTGACGAATCCGGATTGCAGGTAGATGTACAGCCTGGCGGCCCGCGGATCGTCCTTTTCAAGCTGCGACAGGAAATCGAAGTCGGCCGGAACGTGCCGATAGCGAATCGACGCCCAAGTCACCGGGATCGTGCCGTCGGCGAAATCGAACTTCCAGGGGAGCGGCGGGACGACGCGCACCCGCGCTTCGCCTTCCAACTCGCCGACCTTCACCTTCACGGTCGCGGCGTGATGACGCGACTTCCATTCGGCGGGCGGATACTTCTCCGCGGGCGACCGCTTGCCGGCGGGAGGGACATAAGTGTCGCCGTCGAGAATCGTGCCGTCGCCCTCGACGGAGAACTCGGCCTTGTCGGCGAGCCGCAGGAACTGGCCGTTGGCGTTGTACAGCCGGACCTGAAAGGGCTGCTCCTGCCCGGGGTTGATGAGCGCCTCGATTGGGACGACCTGCACCTGGGCGGGAACGGCGTCGCGCGCGACGGGAGTCGGTTGCGGCGGCGCGGGGCGCGCTTCGGCCCGCGGCTCGTGATCTGCCTTCCCCACGCAGTACAGGGCCGTCGTCATCGGGAAGTACAGCCGGCCGTGCGACACGATCGGCGAGGCGAGCGACTCGCCGCCGCGGGGCCGCATCTGGTGCAGAACCTTCACTTCGTCTCCGTCCGGCTGGAGGATGTACCACGGGCCGTTTTCGGTGAAGGCGTAGATCTTGCCGTCCGCGTACAGCGGACTGGAGAACTGCGCCCGGCCGAGTTTCTTCTGGCTGAGCAGCTTGCCGGTCGCGGGATCGACGACGAGCAGATTGCCGCCGTCCTCGATGGCGTACAGCCGGCCGTCGATCAGCAGCGGCGCGGTGCGGCCCATGACCCATTCCTTGACCCGCCACTTCTCGCCGGTCTTGGTGATGTTCCCCTGTTGGGTGGCGTCGATGGCGAACAAGGCCCCCATCCGGCTGCTGTCGATGTTCTCCTCGCTATGGCCGCAAATCACCGTCCGTCCGCCGTCGATGACCAGCGGCGTGGCGTTGATTCCGCGGCCGGAGACATCGTAGCTCCAGATGTTCTTCCCGGTCTGCGGCTGGAAGGCGTGTACGCCGCCGTCGCCGGAACCGAAGACGATCGCCGGTTGCCCCTCGATGACGGTGGTGATCGGCGAACTATAGGTGGTGTCGTAGGGCAGGGGGCGGGTGCCGTTGAACCAGACCGGCTGCCCGTTCCGCTTGTCGAACCCGACGAAGCGGTGCGCCGGCCGAGCCATCTCGCCCCAGCCGATGACCACGGCCGAAACGATCACCAGGTCGCCGTGCAGAACGGGAAAGTTCGTTCGGCCGCCGTAGGTGTCGAGGAACCCGAACTCCTCGTTGAGCGACTTCGCCCACAACGTCTTGCCGGTGCGGCCGTCGATCTTCTGGAAGTAATTGCAGACTCCCTGGGCGTACACGTCGCCAGTGGAGGGATCGCCCACGACGGCCGACCAGCCGACGCGCGAGTCCGGCACGTCCGACAGGAACACCTCGAAGCGGTTCTCCCAGATCGTCTCGCCGGTGGCGGCATCGACGCAGACGACCTTCTCTCCTTCGCGCGTGGTTCCGGGTTGATCGCGGACGAGCATATAGAGCTTGCCGTTCATCACGATGGGAGTGGAGCGTCCGCCGAGATCCTCGCGCATCCACAGCACGTTGCTCCCTTCGCCGCCGGCGGGATCCCACGAGTCGACGAGTCCCGTCTCGCGCGAGATGCCGTTCATTTCGGGGCCGCGCCAGTGGGGCCAGTCCATGGGGGCGGCGTTCCAGGCCTCGCTTCCCCCGCCGACCGCGGGAGCGTTCCGCCGCGGTTGCTCGGCCGGCGCTTGCCGCGCGGGGGGATTGCGCTCGCCGGCGGGCTGAGCGGCCGCGGGAGGCGTCTGCTCGGCCGGCGTCTGCTCGGCCGGCGTCTGCTCGGTCGGCGATTGCTCGGTCGGCGATTGACCCGGTTGCTCGTCGGAAGCCGGATCCTGCGCGACCGCGCGAAACGAGAGGGCCGCCATGCCGATCAGCGACAAGGCGACGAGACCGATCGACCAGCTTCGGAAATTCATGGCAAACTCCAGCGAAGGCGAAGCTCGAACGAGCGAGCGGTGGGCGGTTCTTCCGTGGGGGTTCCGGTCTTGGAAACGATAGCGAAAGCGCATCGCATCGGCAACGCGCCCAGCCGGGGTGGCACGCCTTGGGTGTGGCAATTCTGCCTGGCGACGGGTGGCGGGGGCGCTCCGCAACGCGGAAGCCCCCGTGGGGCGCGACGGG
>JBBDNT010000045.1:0-7632 GCA_040877445.1 Planctomycetaceae bacterium | reverse complement strand
CGGGAGTAGGACATCGGAGATCAGATGGTTAGCCGCGAGCCGGGTAGGCGAGCGCGACGGCGAATGTCGAATGTCGAATGTCGAAGCACGAATGACGAATCAATGACGAAGGACGAATGTCGAAATACTTGGCGCAGTGGGGGGTCCGCTATCGCTCGCGCATCTTCACTCCTCCAGTCCAGGCGCGCTCCGCTGGCGCGTCGCGGCTAACCATCATTCCCCCGGGCCGGTGGCGTGCAGCGCGGGATCGTCGGCGTGAATCACTGCCGAGTATGCGAACAGGTGCGGGTCCGACAGGTCCGCCTCGAAGCGGACCGTGCTGCACGACTTGAATTTCCGATACGTCTGGCTCGCCGCGTCGTGGTACAGGAACAGCTCGAACCGTTCGTCCCCCGCGCCGACGCCGAGCGCGCTCCGCAGCGCGGCGAGCGCGTCGAACATTTCCTCCTCGCTCGCGCACAACGCCCCCGCCTGCGTGCCGATGCGGCCTTCGATCGCGACGTCGATCCCCTGCTGCGAATGCCCCACGGTGTGATCGCCGTCGGCCAGCGGCACGTGGAACCGGTCGAAGTCCCAAGCATCCTGCCAGCGCAGCACATCCACCGGCCGCGGCAGTTCGTGCAGCGTGGAATCGCGATAAACGGCGGGTCGGAAGGTGAAGGGCATGGGGAGTCAGTTGTCAGTTGTCAGTTGTCAGTGGGCAGGATTTCCAAGGAATGAGTCGGAAAGGCGAAAACGGTAGATGTTCCGGATGCCGCGCGGCGCGGTCCTCAGTCCTCGGTCCTCGGTACTCAGTACTCGGTACTCGATTACCCCCGGTCCTTTGCGATCCTTTGCGCTTTCTGCGGCTTTGCGTCGAGAAGTTCTCGCTCCGAAGTCTCGCTATCCCCGCCGGTTCCGCAGCCGTGCGCCGTGCAGCCGCAGATCCCTGACGATCGCGTGCAGGTCGTCGCCGCGGGCGACGTTGATGTTGATGCCCCCGAAGTGATTCACCTGCGCCGGGCCGCTCGCCGTCGAATTCGGCGCCGGTGATTGCGGCGACGGCGAGTTCGCCGCCGTCTGCGACGGCCCGCGGTTGAGCGCTTCCAGGAACGCGGCCCCCAACCGCTCGACGGCCGGCTTTCTCAAGACGAACTCGCCGGCGGTCAACAAGGCCGGCACGCGGTCGATGCCCCCCGGTCCGCGAACGAGTCCGCCTTGGGCGAGTCGAATCGGCGGCGGAATCATTCCGCTCATGCCGCCGAAGCTCAGCGCGTTCATCCGCGCGATCTGCGCGCTCACGAGCTGCACCATCTGCGACAGCCGTGCGAGCGAGGCGATGGCTGGCGCGACGTTGAGCACGACCGGCGTTTGCGAAAGCGTCCGCACTTGGGCAGTCACGCGGCCGACGAGCGTGCCGACGTTCCGCAACGGCCCGGCCAGCGATGCGATCGCGCCGCCGAGCGAACTCACGCCGCGACCCGCTTCGCCCAGTTCGGCGAAGCGCGACTGCAAGTCGGAGACCCGCCGCGCGACCTGGTCGATCTCGCGTTCGACGTGCGAGGCATCGCCGAGAATGCGGATGGTGAGGGATTCGGACATGGTCAATGGTCCGTTGTCGGTTGTCAGTGGTTAGCCGCGAGCCGACAGGCGAGCGCGACTTCCTATGAAACGCGCTCGACGCTCGGGGCGGTCTCGAAATCCCGGCCGCTGAAGGCGATGACGTTGTAGTCGTTCCCTTCCGACATCGTCAGCGACTCGCGGTACACGCGGGCGAAGGTGATCCGCTCGCTCGCCACGCCGGCCGGGTCGAGCACCGTGAACTCGAATTCGAGCGTCTCCTGCTCGCCCTCCGGCGAGGTGCTCTCCGCATCGACCCCCGAGGCGAACGTGAGCAACTCGTACAGCGCGAGCGGGTCTTCCGCGTCGATCGCGCGGCCCAATAGCTGTGTCCATTTCGCGCTGAACGAAATCGCGACCGACTCGTCGTCGCCGCGGCGAAGATGCCCGGCCGCGATCGAGCCGCGGTCCTTGACTTCGATCGTCTGCCTGCGCTCGGTCCAGGAGAGATCCCCCTCGTCGAGCAGCACGGTCAGCGCGAGTTCGCCGCCGTCGCGAATGACCAGTTCGCCGTCGCGCAGATTGCGGGTGATGTGAGAAACGGGCACGGTGGGGCTCCGGTGAGGGTCGAGAGAGTTGAGGGTTTGAAGGGGGAGAATTCGAGGTTCGACTGGAAGAGATCCGGAATTCGACGCAAAGCCGCAAAGGGCGCAAAGACACGCAAAGAAGAAGATGAGAAGGACGACGGCGAATGCTGGAAAATCGACGCACCAAACTCCTTCTTTTTCCTACTTCATCGTTCCGTCTTCTATCTGTCTGTCCTTTCTTGGCGCTACTTTGCGCCCTTTGCGGCTTTGCGTCCGAAATCGTCCGGCTTTCGATTCAGACTTCCTCCGCGACTCCCGCGATGCGGACCGCGATGTGCCGCACCGCGTCGCCCGCCTCGCGGGTGGAACGCGACAGGTCGCGGGCCTGCGGCTCGAAGAGCTTGACGTAGCCGACGATCGGCAGGCCGCTCTCGTCGGCGTCGCGGATCGAAATCGTGCGGCCGGCAAGCGTCGCCTCGGCCGCATCCGCCAGTTCGTCCGCCCGGCCGTGATCGGTCGAGGGCTTCGCGAAGCAATGGACCGACAGCATGAGGGTCACCCGCCGCTTGCCGCCGTGTCGCCGCACGCGGTCCGACCAGGCGTCGAGCGAGATGTCGATCCATTCGGCCGCGTCGGCGAGATCGATTTCGGTTCCTGGAAAGACGGTCGGCACATCGAGCGGAAACTCGTCCGCCCAGTGGGCGAACAGGCCGCCGGCGATGGTGTGGGTGTCGAACATGGAGGAGCTTTCGGCTTTCAGCGGTCAGCTATCGGTTCTCGGGAGTTCCGCGGCGGCGAAATGAACTACCGGTCGGGTGGCTGGGGTCGATCTGCCAGGCGAGGGCGTCCACGCTCGTCGACCCGCGTCGGCAGATCGCCCCCAGTGGATGGAGAGCGTGTCGGCGCATCGCTGGGGGCTGCGCTTCGCTTCGACCCCAGCCACCCCTCTACTATTCGCGCCGCGGTAGATCAAATTCCCGCCGCTCCCTGAAGGGCGCGGACGATGATGTGTTCTCCCGCGCGGCCGCGCGTGCCGTACTCGACCGCCGCCGCGTAAGGGACCGCGTTTTCGATCTCGATCTCCAACACGCTTGCGGTTTCGCGGATCCGCGCGGTCCCCTCTGGCGACCCCGTCGACCCGGCGCCGCCGAGTTCCGCCAGCGCGCCGATCCACGCGGCTCGCAACCTTCCGGTTTCGACCGGCGTCTCGTCGATGATCCGGGCAAGCGCACGCCGGGCGACATCGACGACGATCCGCTCCCGCCGCTCGGCGATCGCGTCGCGCAGGGATCGCCCCACAGGTGCGACATCGTCGATCGCAAGTCGAATTCGCATAGCAGGTCTCGTGGGGCGAACGTTCCTGTGTGCATCGAAAATGCTCATCATCCGATCTTGCCGCACCGCGGGCTTCGGCAGACAAGGATGTCTGCCCCACGCCGTCTTCGCATGAGACTTCGTTGCTGCCGCGTGGAATCATTCGCGAAGGCGGCAGGTGATTTCCCACACGAGCCCGTCCGCCGAGCGAGCCGCCGTCAGAATGTCGTATTCGTCGTCGCCGCGGATGATCCGCTGCCCCGGACCGGGGGCGGCGGGCAGAACTTCCGCTTTCACCAGCACGACGAGCGTTCCCGTCGCGTGATGCCCGGCCGCGCCGCGCGTCGCACGTTGCGGCGCCGGGCCGATGATCGCCGTGATCGCGGCGTCGTCGGCCGTTTCGTTCGTTTGCTGGGCGAGCGGGTCGTATTCGCGTTCGATGGTGCGGAACGACACCGGCTCGCCCAGGTCGGCGAACCGTCGATCGCGGTCGGCAAGTCGGATGAAGGCGGGAAGGGACATGGTGTTGGTCAGTGGTCAGTGGTCAGTGGTCAGTGGACGGTGGGACGGTGGACGGTGAATCATCCGAGCCGTTTGACGAATTCCGTGACGACGGCCCCGAGTAGGAACGTCGCGATCGCGAGGATCGGCGTGAGGTTGTGTTTCCAGCGTTCAATGGCCCGCAGCCGCCGCTCGTGGTCTTCCGCCGTCTGCACCAGGGCCGAGAGCGACACGCGGGCCGCCTCGAGATTGGCGTTCACCAGGGCGAGCGTTTCGACGATGCGATCGAGCTTTTCGTCCATGTTGGTCGGTTGTCGGTGGAAAGTGGTCAGTGGATAGTGGACGGCATGAGGTCGGGCGGCTCGGTCACGGTTCCGAATCGCATTGAGAGTGGGATTGCTCCCAGGCGGGGAGGGATTCGAGGAGCTTTTCATAGTGGGCGCGGCATTCGAGCAGCGCCTTCAGGTTCGAGGCGCGATCGGTCGTATGGCCGCCGGCGCCGCCGACGGCGTACTTGAGGGCCGACAACTTTCCGTCGCGCAGCAGGTTCACGACGTCGAGATCGATCTGCGCGAGGATGCCGCGGATAAGCGGTTCGGAAAGCGGCTGGCCGGCGATGGAGTTCAGGTTGTCGAGGTCGGACATGAGTCGAGAGGTCGAGGGTTGAAGGATTTCGACGCAAAGACGCAAAGGACGCAAAGAACCGCAAAGACGAAGACAAGGAGAGGGCGATCGAAGAGGGAAAGATGAGGAAGGAATGAGGTGAAGCATCATCAGCCCGTATTCGCCGAGCGTTCCTTTACTCTCCTCTTGCTTTGCGCTCCTTTGCGTCCTTTGCGTCTTTGCGTCGAAAAAAACGATGTCAGCGATCGGCCGGATCGCCCGAGCGGAAGCGTTCGTCGAGAGCCGGCACCAGTTCATGCATCACCGCCGGGGGGACGTACCAACCGTCGTTCGGGGCCGGGTCGCCTTTCTTCAGCGCGGCGACGGCGCGGTCGGCCGGGATGTACTCCACCCGCGGCCGCTCAGTCGCGCATCCCGCGGCGATCGCGGAGGCGGCCGCTGCGGCCGCGAGCCAGCCAGCGATTGAGCGCGTCCGCGTTCTCCGGCGTGGGCTTCGCGGCGGCGGATTGCACTTCCGAAATGCGATCGACGACTTCATCACGTTCCTTTCGTTCCTCGCGACGGTTCAGCCAGGCGAACAGTTGCCCGGCCGCAAACACCAGCGAGCCGAACAGGGATTTGAGGAGAAGGAGAATCTTCATGGGTTTGTCCGTCGTAGGTCGTAGTACGGGCTTCAGCCCGTACACCACCACATCGCGGACGGGCTGAAGCCCGTCCTACGACTATCCACTGACGACATACTTTCGCAGCACGTTGAGCGCCGTGGCGGCCATGCCGGCGAGCATCGCGCCCACGGTCGTGCTGTCGTCGAGGTTGGGGACCACCTGCGTCGAGAGATACACCACGACCGCCCCGCCCCCCGCGAGCAACGCGCCGCGAAGAATCGACAGCAGATCGGACTGGTTCAGCGAGTAACGGGGAGAGGGCATGGGGAGTCCTTGGGAGAGGTCGGGATTTCGGGGGTCGGGATTTCGACGCAAAGACGCAAAGGGCGCAAAGAAGCGCAAAGGGAGGTCAGAAAAATGGAGGACAGAAAAATGAGAAGGGCGAGTTCGTCGCATCCGCTTCCTCTGCTCTCTGTCATCCTTCATCTCCTCCGTCTCCTTCTCCTTTGCGCACCTTTGCGCCTTTTGCGTCTTTGCGTCGAGTCTTCATCGTTGAGGAACCGGGCCGGCTTCTTCGATCAGCCGCAGCAGTTCATACGCGATCAGCCGCAGCTGGCGTTCGTAGTCGAGTGCGTGAAAGTCGGTCTCCGTGCGGCCGAACCGCTCGCAGCTTCGCAGCACGAAGTAGTCGAGCGAGCGCGGGCGATCCGGTTCCTTCAGGAAGTCGGAGGCGGCGTCGAGGAAAAATTTCGGCCCGCCTCCCGCAGGTGGTCGTCGAGCAGGTTGCTCATCCGGCAGACCTCGCCGCACAGCCGCACCAGGTCGCCGTCGGAGAAACCGGCGTCCGCGAGTTCGGCGTAGAGGGCGTCGGCATACTCCGCCCAGCCGCGATCATCCCGTGGAGCGGCCGTCTCGAATTCGATGCGCGGATCGGCCCCGAGCGCCTCCGCGACGACGAGCACCGCCACCCGCTGGTGGTACTGTTCGACCGCGGCGAGATGCGCGGGATCGTTCTCGTCCGCCACGAGGATCGCCATCGTCCGTTCGTCGCGGATCGGCCGCCCCTGTGAATCGCGGGCGACGCGCGTCGGCGGCGCCGGCGGCGCGATCCCCCGCTCGCGCAGCCGGGCGTGATAGCCCAAGGGCAACGGCCGCAACGTCAGCGGCAACGAAGTGCCATCGGGCCGCGGGAGTTCGATCGTGCGTGTGAAGCGTTCGCGCATCGGAGAGCCGGAGAGTTTCATGGCGTTGTGAGTCGGTTAGCCGCGACGCGCCAGCGGAGCGCGGTATGGGAAATGTCGAATATCGAATGTCGGAGACGGTCGATGACGCATCGAAGCCGTGTGAACGCTTCGCCCCCTCACCCTAACCCTCTCCCCCGCAAAGCCGGGGGAGAGGGGACTGGCGCTGGGTCGCCGCAGTCGGCAACCGTCGACGAGCAACCCGCATCCCCCACCAGCGGGCCTCCGCATCCTTGCGGACGGGTGGGAGACGTCACCCGGCGGCATCCGGCCGCGGCCCGCGGGGGGAGAACGAAGAGTGAAGAAGGAAGAAAGAAGACGGAAGAAGGCAAGCCGCTCGACGATGCGTTGCATGACACGGATCGCCTCTCTTTTTCTACCTTCTTTCTTCCTTCTTCCTCCCGCCTCACGCTCCATCCACCTTCGTGACGAACACCGTGTCCACCGCGCTCAGGCCGCCGTAGTAGCGGACCTTCACGCGGAGGACCACGTCGCGATCGAAGGCGGCTTCGCCGTCGGCCCGCTGCAGGAAGGTCTGCACCGGCCAGATCTCCGTCCACACGAACTGCCGGGGGAAGTCGCCCAGGAACCAGTCGTTGACCGCTTGGCCTCCCTGCTCGTCGATGAACGGCGAGCTGAGGACTTCCAGCGTGCCATGCAGCGGGTTGGCGAACTTCATGTCGCCGGCGTCGCCGGTGACGGTGACCTCGGTCGAGTTGACGATCCGCAGCGCCGTCCCGCGAAGCTGTTCGGGAACGAGCAGTTGCCGGGCGGGCATCACGATCGGCCGGGCGGTCCCGTCGATGCGGTCGTCCTTGACCTCGGTGGCGCGGTAGTGCAGGACGGTCTCGATGTCGGTCCAGTCCGCGAGGGCGACGGCCGAGGCGAAGCCGGTCGAGGTGGTGTTCCCCGCGCCGACCCAGTTGCGGTGCGAGCCGTCGGCCGCGTACAGCGCGGCCCCGCTGCCGTTGGGGCGATAGACGTATCGGCCCGAACCGGCGTCGGCATCGGTCACCGCCCGGACGATCGTCCTCTCGCGTTCCTGGCGAAGGTAGTAGCCGAGCGCCATCGCCCGGCGGTTGATCTCGCCGGTCTGGACGAACGAAACGCAGCAGCGCTATTTCGTTCCGGCTGGCGGACCGCCACTGCTAAGGATCTTTGCTTTGGCCGGAGACGTATTCCTGAACGCCCGGGTAGGCCGTATACTTAGAGTGTACACCA
>JBBDNT010000044.1:1036-7671 GCA_040877445.1 Planctomycetaceae bacterium | reverse complement strand
TGGGACGGAATGCAATTCCGTCCCACAAGCCCGATGTTCCGCTCACCCGGCCGAATTCTCCGGCGGGCGTGGAGTCGGCGCGGTCGGATGCTATGATGATCGGAACCAGACTCGGCGGGCGGCGGTCGTTCGGCCGCGTCTCGTCCCGCCTCCCCGGACGATCGGCCTCTCCTCCACCATTCGACGAAGCGGACACGTGCCCCACGCGACGTTGCTGGTCGTCCATGGCGCCGACCAGGGAACCCGGCTGCAACTCGACGCCACGCCCGTGAGCATCGGCCGCGGCGCGCGGAACGAGATCCGCATCCTCGACACCGAGGTCTCGCGGCAGCACGCGATCGTCCGGCACGACGACGAAGCGTTCCACATCACCGACCGCAACAGCTCGAACGGCACGTTCGTCAACGGCGAGGCGGTCCGCACGCATCGGTTGAAGAGCGGCGACCGCGTGCAGATCGGCCGCACGGTGATGCTTTTCGAGCAGCGGAACGACTCCGACGACCGCACGCGCTCGGTCGCCGAGTGGGTCGACCTGGTGGGCCGGCAAGGGGTGGAGGACCGATCGAGCATCGTCGGGCAGGCCGATCAGGACTCGCACCTGATGGTCGATGCGACGTTGCCCGGGGGGGCGAACCAGGCGCTGGCGCAAATGGTCGCCAATCTGCAGGCGCTGTACCGGATCGCCGAAGAGGCGGTCAGCTCGTCGATTTCGCTGGACCAGATGTTGCAGCGGATCCTCGACTTGAGCATCGACGTGGTGGGGGCGGACCGCGGCTGCATGTTGCTCGCGGAAGGGGGGGGCGGCGAGCCGGCGCCGCATGCCTTCAGCCATCGCCGGGGACGGGGCGACGCGGCCCGGATGCCGGTCTCGCGGAGCATCGTCGATTACGTGATGCACCACGGGCAAGGGGTTCGCACGTCGGATGCGCGGCGGGACCAGCGGTTCGAACCGGGGCAAAGCATTCTGCAGGCGGGCATCCGCGAGGCGATCTGCGTCCCCATGCAGGGCCGGTACGAACTGCTGGGGGTCGTCTACCTCGACACGACCACGCCTCCCGAGCGGGTCGTGATCGAAGGAGACGCGCATCAGTTCGACGACGAGAAGCTGCGGCTGATGGTCGCCATCGCCCGCCAATGCGCCCTCGCGATCGAGAACCACCGCTACCAGGAGGCGTACGTCAAGGCGGAACGGCTCGCCGCGATGGGGCAGACCATCGCCATGCTCAGCCATCACATCAAGAACATCTTGCAGGGAGTCCGCGGAGGCAGCTATCTCATCGACATGGGCCTCAACGACCACGACGAGGCACTGGTCCGCAAGGGGTGGGGGATCGTCGAGAAGAACCAGAACAAGATCTACAACCTCGTGCTCGACATGCTCACCTTCAGCAAGGAACGCCAGCCCGTGCTGGCCCAGGCGGACCTCGACGAGACGGTCGGCGAAGTCTGCGAACTGATGCAGGCGCGGGCCGCCGAGGCCGGCATCGAATTCGAGTACCACCCGGCGGCGAACCTGCCGCTGACCACCTTCGACGCCGAAGGCATCCACCGCGCGGTGCTCAACGTGGTCAACAACGCGGTCGACGCCGTGGAGGGCGCGCCCGACGGACGGATCGTCGTCGAAACCGCCTACGAGCAGGCCGCGGATGAACTGCGGGTGATCGTGACCGACAACGGCCCCGGCATCGCCCCCGACCAGATCGAACGCATCTTCAACGTGTTCGAGTCGACGAAAGGCGCGCGGGGGACGGGATTGGGACTGGCGGTGAGCCGGAAGATCGTCCGCGAGCACGGTGGCGAGATTCGGGTCGAAAGCCGCCCCGGCGAAGGGTGCCGGTTCATCGTCGCGTGGCCGCGGATCGACGACGAACACCGCCCCCACGAGCCGATGACGCAGGCCTGACCGCGCACGCTTGCGGTTTCGCGCGACGACCAGGCGCGCTCACCGCCGTCGGCGACGGCGACCGCCGCGGGGGCGGGACGCGGACGGCTCGCGCGAGGCGGACGGTCCCGTCGGCGCGCGGCGCTTCGTCAGGTACGAGATCGCCTCTTCCCACGAGGGGATGTTGCGATACGAGTGCCCCTGCTCGTCGTCCGCTTCCGCTTCGTCCCGCGCGTCGGAAACCCGCGCGACCGCCGGCTCGGCGAACTCGTCGTCTTCCTCCGGCTCGGCTTCGTCGCCGCGGCTTTCGATCCGCTGGGGTTCCTCGGCGCGCGGCGCGCGTTCCGGAGAACGGCGGCGGCGACGGCGACGCGGACGTCCGCCGCGCGCCTCGTCCGAATCGCCGGCTTCGTCCGATGTTTCCGGCTTCGCTACGAGACTCGCGGCGAACTCGTCGTCCTCTTCGGAGTCCGGCTCGACCTGGGCCGGCGACGCGGGCGTGCCCGTTTCTTCCGCCGCGGCATCGCGGTCGCGGGGACGACGACGGCGGCGGCGGTGACGGCGACGGCCTCCGTCTTCGTCGTCGGAGTCGCGTTCGCCGCGCTCGGCCGACGCGGGCCGCGCGGCGGCCCCGGCCTCTTCCGATGCCGCCGGGCGTTCGGGCGCCGGGCGTTCGGGCGCCGGGCGTTCGGGCGCGGGGCGTTCGGGCGCGGGGCGACGACCCTCGGGAGCGCGGCGCGGCGCGGCGGGCGCTTCGTCCAGCAGTCCGGAACCGAAATCCGAGTCGTCGAGGAATTTCCCCGGAGTCGTCTCGGCCGATTCCCGCGCGGGCCGTCGGGACGATTCGGCTCGCGCTCGTTGCGGCTCTTCATCGCGGGGGGCGGCGGTGTCGCGGGGGGCGGCGGGTGAGGGGCGGCTCTCACCGGCGGCGTCCCGGCGAGATCCCCGCCCGGAGGACCGATCGCCGCGGGAAGACCGGCCGCCCCGAGCGGAACGATCGCCGGCCGGCGGCGCGTCGCCGCGGGAGGACGATTCCCCTTCGCTGTCCCAGTCCCAGTCCTTCAGGGCGTCCCAGTAGGAATCGGTCTCCTCATTCTGTTCGGCCGTGAGTTCGACGTCCGATTCGTCGTCGACCGCATCGTCCTGGGCGTCGTCGTCATCGACCCCGATCCGGCCGGCGTCGACAGCGGACGGGGCGGGTTCCGCCGCGGGCGGGGGCCCGCTTGCGGTCTGCGCGGCGGGCGGGAGGGACGTCTCGGGATACGGCAGTTCCTCCTCCATGCCGCTTTCGTCGTCCGTGGCGGCGGGCTGGTCGATCTCGACGCCCAACAGGTCGCGCGCGAGATCCTCCCACGAATCGTCGTCGCCGGGGAGGCCGGGGCGAATGGAATCTGCGTTCATTCAGCAGAAATTATCGGATGGCGGGTGGATTTTCAAGGTGCCCGCCGGATCCGCTCGAAGCGGGCGTGTTGCACGCGCGACTGCAATCGGTCGGCGGCCGCCAACGCCGCGGCGTAACGTTGCGGATCGACGTAGCCGTCCACGCGCGCCAGCAGGTCCGCCTGCGGGCTGAGGACGATGGTGCAGGGGATCGAGCGCACTTCCAGCACGCGGGCCACCCGCGGCTCGGCGTCGAAGTCGAGCCGCACCGGGACGTACGAACCGTTCACCGCCCGGACGACGGCGGGATCGGCGAACGTATTGGCGTCCATCTTCTTGCAGAAGGTACACCACTTCGCCCCGAACGTGATCAGCAGGGGGCGGTTCATCTCGAGCGCGAGCCGGTGGGCCGCCTCCAGGTCGCCGAGCCAGGAGATTTCGCTCTCGGCGGCGGATTCGGCCGCGTCGGCCGACCGCGACAACAGCCGTCCACCGACCATCGCGGCGGCGATTCGAACGAGGGCCGTGCGTCGATCCATGACGAGTCTCCTTCCGCGGATCCCTCCGCGCGCGATTCGTTCCGCCGAGGCGCGGAATGCGCGCCTCGCTCTCGGGGCCGCACCGGTTCGGCGGCCCGCCATCGTCGTATATCGGTGCGCCGACCGCGAAAATTCTCGGGAATTCCGTTTTTTTTCGACGAAAGTCGCGTTCGGCTTGCCAGTGCTTCGGCCGAGCGGGACGAAAGTGCAACCTTAGTGAGCCGTCCTGCTCGGCCGAAGCAGTGCCTTCCCGAGCGAGCACTGCTTGACGCAAGCGGTTGCGGAGAACGGGTGCGACGATGGGTCCATTCCGCTTCCGTCAAGGAGTGGCACGGGCCGGTTGACCGGCTTTCGGCGGCGACGTAGAGTTGAATGCGGCGCCGTTGCGCATTCCCCATCGCTTCCCGGACTCGTTGCGACCATGACGGACCCCAACCCGCATCCTCCGGAATCGAATTCCGAAGGAAAGTCCTCCCGCCGTTCGCGGAAGGAGCCGAAGCGTCCCGAGAGGCAAACGAGCGGCACGTTCTGGTACTTGATGCTCGGGCTGGTGATCGCGGCGGTCGTGTTTTCCATCGCGAATCCGCAGCGCGGCGGCGAGAAACTCCGATACAGCGAATTCAAGACCGGCATTCAAGAGGGGCGGTTCACCAAGGAAAACGTTCGCGATCTGGTCATCGGAACGAGTGCGATCACGTTTCGATACGAGCCGACCGAGAATTCCGTCCCCGCGGAGGCAACGGGCGAAGCCGAGCCTGCCGCCCAGTCGTTTCGAATTCCGGTCCTCGGGATCGCCGACGAAGAGATCGGACGCCTCACCGAGCTATTGGACCACAAGTCGGTCGGAATCCCCTACGATGGCGACGAAGGCCCCTCGGCGTGGCAATCCGCCATCATGTTCCTGATGCCGGTCGTGCTGGTCATCCTCTTCTTCCTGTTCATCTTCCGTCGGATGGGGGGGGCGGGGTCGGCGATGTCGTTCGGCCGCAGCCGCGGCAAACTGTACGCGCAGGAAGACATCGAAATCACGTTCGACGACGTGGCGGGAATCGACGAGGCGGTCGAAGAACTCCGCGAGGTCGTCGAGTTTCTCCGCAGTCCCGGAAAGTACCAGGCGCTCGGCGGTCGCATTCCCCGCGGCGTGCTGCTCGTCGGGCCGCCCGGCACCGGGAAGACGCTGCTCGCCAAGGCGGTCGCGGGGGAAGCCGGCGTCGGCTTCTTCAGTCTCTCGGGGTCGGACTTCGTCGAAATGTTCGTCGGCGTCGGCGCCGCCCGCGTCCGCGACATGTTCCAGCAGGCCGGGGCCAAGTCCCCCAGCATCATTTTCATCGACGAACTCGACGCGCTCGGCAAGGTGCGCGGCAGCGGGATGCCCGGCGGGCACGACGAACGCGAGCAGACGCTCAACGCGCTCTTGGTCGAGATGGACGGCTTCTCCTCCGATCAAAGCGTGATCGTGATGGGGGCCACCAACCGTCCCGAGACGCTCGATCCCGCTCTGATGCGCCCCGGCCGCTTCGACCGCCACGTGCTCGTCGATCGGCCCGACATCAAGGGCCGCGAGTCGATCCTCAAGGTGCACGCCGCGAAGATCAAAATGGACGACTCGGTCGACTTGAAATACATCGCCCGCCTCACGCCGGGCTTCGTGGGGGCCGATCTCGCGAACCTGGTCAACGAGGGGGCGTTGCTCGCGGCCCGCGCGGGAAAGAACCGCGTGAGCATGAAGGAGTTCGAGGACGGCATCGAGCGCGTCATCGCCGGTCTCGAAAAGACCACGCGAATCATCCACGAGGACACCAAGCAGCGGGTCGCCTATCACGAGTGCGGGCACGCCCTCGTCGCCTGCTGCCTGCCGAACACCGATCCCGTCCACAAGATTTCGATCATCCCCCGCGGCATGGGAGCGCTGGGCTACACGTTGCAGCGCCCCGAAGACGACCGCCACCTGATGACGCAAAGCGAACTCGAGAACCGCATCTGCGTGCTGATGGGAGGGACCGTCGCCGAGGAACTGGTCTACCAGGAACTCTCGACCGGCGCGCAGAACGATTTGCAGCGCGCGACCGACATCGCCCGGCGAATGGTGACCGAGTTCGGGATGAGTCCGAAGATGGGGCGCGTGCATTATTCGGAGAGGCAGAGGTCGCCGTTCCTCAGCGATTCGTCGATGCCGGCGGACCATCAGCACAGCGAACGGACGATGCGGGAGATCGACGTCGAGGTGAAGCGCGTGCTCGACGAGGCGATCCAGACGGTGCGGGACATTCTTGCGAGCCGCCGCGACGTGCTCGAGCACATGACCCGCGACCTGATCGAGATGGAGACGATGGGGGCCGATCATCTGAAGCGGATTCTCGAGGAGCACAAGACGAGCCCGCAAATCAAGCCGGGCACGTTCGCGATGCCCGCGACGGCCGTTCCCCGCCGCGCTCCCCGCGTCGAGTTGGAGCACCGCGAAGCGGTGTCGGAATCATCGGACGGGGCGTAGTGCCTCATCCAGATCGAACTCGCAGGTTGTCCGTAGTACGCCTTCAAGCTTGATCTTGTGGGTTTTCCGTAGGATGGATTGGCAATCCGGCGGTGAGGCCTCAACGTCGCCGGAAGTCGATCGTTCTGCCGGTTCGCTTGCCGCTGGAAGGATTGCCAATCCGTTCGACACGCCGACAACTTCCAAATTCAATCTGGAAGACGGAGTAGCACCCCGTCGAGTTTGCTTTGTGGGGCGCTGCATGGGGGTTGGACGGAATTTCATTCCGTCGTGGCCGCCGGCGCGCGCCCGCGCTGGATGCCCGCCAAGGCGGGCATCCAGCGGCCACGCCGAACCCGGTTGC
>JBBDNT010000044.1:0-1026 GCA_040877445.1 Planctomycetaceae bacterium | reverse complement strand
CGTCCCGGCCCCACCCTGCGGCCTCGCGGAACCGGGTTCCAACCGCGTCCGTGCGAAGGCACTGGATTCCCGCCTCCGCGGAAATGACGGGAAGCACGCGATGGGACGGATTGGCGATCCGTCCTACAGGAGCTTCGACTCACAAGATCAAAATCGACGGCGTAGTAGTCCGAGCGCCGCTCGTTTCGCGTCGTTCCTTCGCGGCTACAGCGTCCCCTTCGACGACGGAATCCCCGTCTCGCGCGGGTCGATCGCGACCGCCTCGCGCAGCGCGCGGGCCGTCGCCTTGAACGCTCCCTCGGCGATGTGGTGGCTGTTCGAGCCGTGGTGCAGCACGAGGTGCAGGTTCATCAGCGCGTTCGCCGCCACCGCCTGCCAGAAGACGTCGACCAGTTCGGTGTCGAACGCGCCGATCTTCTCCGTGGGAAACTGGAGGCGATTCACGTACCACATCCGCCCGCTGAGATCGACCGCCGAAGTGATGAGCGTCTCCTCCATCGGCAGCGTGCGGCTGCCATAGCGGACGATGCCTTTTTTATCTCCCAGCGCCTCGGCGAGACACTTCCCCAGGCAGATGCCGACGTCCTCGACGGTGTGATGCGCGTCGACGTGCAGGTCGCCGTCGGCTTCGACTTCGAGATCGAACAGCCCGTGCCGGGCGAGCAGCGTGAGCATGTGATCGAAGAACCCGACGCCGGTGCGGACTTTCGCCTGCCCCGAGCCGTCGAGTTCGAGCGTGAGGCGAATGTCGGTCTCGGCGGTCTGGCGGTGGATCGAAGCGGTGCGGGACATGGGCGGAAGCAAGGGCGGAGAAGGGAAAGACGAACGCAAAGCGACCGGCGCGACCGCGCCGCGATCCTCCATGCTACGGCACGAGGCGGTCCTCGCGAAACGCCGCCGCGGCGGATCCGGATGGCCGATGGAAGAATTTCGCCTCTACGATCGTTTCAATCGGAAACCGCCGCTGCGTTGGGTGGCGGGGGCGCTTCGCGCAGCGAAAGCCCCCGTCGCGCGCCACGGGGGCTT
>JBBDNT010000043.1:0-7674 GCA_040877445.1 Planctomycetaceae bacterium | reverse complement strand
ACGCGAAGGCCGCGAAGATGCAATCGAGAGCTGCCAGCGAGACCTCCGCCCTTGGCCGTCGTGGCATGTTTTCGAATCTGCCTTCCTCCCGAGAAGATCGGGACGAACAGAACGACCCGCCGCGGCCCCGCGAGAGACTTCCCTTTTTCTCATTTTGCCGTCCCGCGTTATTCCGCTCGTCGAGTCCGTCGCGGCGGAAATTACGCGCAAAACGAACGAAAGTGAAACGATTGAACTGCGAAGAGCTTGGCGCGGCATAGCCGCAACCGAAGAGTCTTCCGACACCATGACCGCAAAGACCGCAAAGGACGAGGAGTCCGGCGCGGGACGAAGCGTCGGAAGCATCATCAGTCAAGATTAGCGAAGCACCAATCGAAGTCGGACGTCGCCGCTGAATCGAACTCTCCGCGCCCTCGGCGTCCTCCGCGGTTCGATCCCGCGCGCCGCGGAAAGATAGAACCGCCGAGTGCGCAGAGGACGCGGAGAAGACCAGAGAGAGACGACGTTCGACGAAAATCGCCGAATCGCCGGCCGCCATCCGTGCTACTAACGTCTCAAAGTTTCGCAGCGTGCGCAAATTTTCCGCCCACCGATGAATACGACGGTGCGGAGGCGCGACGATCGAAAGGCCGGGATCATCACGAAGTCGCCCAGGCACGAAGAAGGGAGCCGCGAGCCCGCTGCCATTCGCTTCCTTCGCGGCCTTGGCGCGCTTCTGTTCGACAACATGATTGAACAGAAGGGCGCGAAGATCGCGAAGAAATGCGGTTCGGGTGGCTGGGGTCGGAGCGAAACGGAGCCCCCCAGCGAAGCGCCGACGCGGCCCCCCATCGCTGGGGGCGATCCGCCGGGCCGGCTCGATGAGCGAGGTCGCCGTTCTCCGGCGAACCGACCCCAGCCACCCCACCGAAGCCGCGCGCCATGCCTCTCTGCGTGTCTTCGTGGTTTCCTCTCGAGGCTTTGGTTGCGGCTTCGCCGCGCTGGGACATCCGTGGTCTCAGGAAATTCGCGCACGGCGAACGGAAGTCGAACGATTTGCGGTGCGCAGAAAAATTCGCGCAACATGGAGTGCGAAATTTCGGCGGGCCACGGCGATCTCAACTCGACTGCTCGAGCGTCTCGCGAACCAGCGCCAGCAGGATGTGCGCCGCTTCGCGCTGACGGTGAAGCCGTAACGATTTGCCGTCGTCCGAGCCGGCTTTCGGGGCGAGCCGGCGTTCGTGGACGGCGACTTGCGGCGTCGCCGAAGGCCTCTCCGGCCCGCGGATCGCGATCGCGAAATACGCGAGGCCGTCCTGTTCGGCCGGCGCGTTCGGCCCGAGATGCCCGGTCACCGACGCCGACATGTCCGCCTCCGGCGTCCGCTCCAGCACTCCAGTCGCCATCGCGGTCGCCATCTCCGCGCTGACGGGACCGGGATCGGTCAGCAGTTCGCGCGGCACGCCGAGCCAGCGGGCTTTCGTGTCGAGCCGATAGACCACCGCCGACCCGCAATGATGCTCCGAAACCCCCGGCACGCCGGCGAGCGTCGCCGAAACCAACCCGGCCGTGCAACTTTCCGCGAAGACGACGCGAACGGAACGGCGCTCGAGCACCGACGCCAACCGCCCGGCTTCGATTTCGAGTTCTTCGAGATCATGTTGGACCGTCATGGGATGGTCATTCTCCGCCGTTCGTCGCCGGTTGCCGAGCGAGGATTCAATTGACTTGCCGCACCGCCGGCTGTTCAATGGTCGAGGACCTCCGACGAATCGCTCGACTTTCAATGCACGTGGGAATCGAGGCCGGTCTCGATCGGGTCTTTACGAAGTCCGTCAGCAAGTAAAAGGCGCTGTCGTGGATCATCCGGAGAACGAGAATGCTTCCGCCACAGGTCAACTGGTAGCGGCGTACGTCGGAACTTGCTGCATCGCCTCCCTTGGCTCCTGTACTTCGCGGGGGCGGGAGTTCTCATCGCCTCCCACGAAGGATGGGTCGATGCGGAGGTCGGCCGATACGGATGGTGGACCTGCACCGCCGGTTGCGTGCTGCACTATTTCGGCGCATCCCGCCGCTGATGAACGCCGGACCGGTTCTCCGTGATTCGGTGTTCGGCCCCGAACGACCTTCATCGACGAGTCGGCAAACGGCGTCAAGGCCGTCCCGCGTCGGAACCCGAAACATCGGTCTCCGCGGAGGAGGGGGGCGACGGCTGCGCTTCGCCGATCTGCCGCAGGTAGCGGAAGTAGTCCGAGTCGGCGTCGAGAATCAGCGTGACGTCGCGGCCGAGCGACTTGCCGTAGCTTTCCAGCGTGCGGAAGAAGGCGAAGAACTCGGGATCGGCGCCGAAGGCCTCG
Organism: Planctomycetaceae bacterium; assembly: GCA_040877445.1. Lineage (GTDB taxonomy): Bacteria > Planctomycetota > Planctomycetia > Planctomycetales > Planctomycetaceae > JBBDNT01. Next base: position 5,338 of record JBBDNT010000043.1, on the reverse strand, counting down.
TTGTAGATGCGGGTCGCCTCGGCATCGGCGCGCCCCTGGATGATCTCGGCGTCGCGCTCGGCCTCGGACTGGATCTCGCGGACGAGGCGGTCCGTTTCCCCTTCGATCTCCGCCGCCCGCCCGCGTCCCTCGGAGCGGAACTGCTCGGCGATCCGCTGCCGCTCGGCGATCATCCGCTCGAACACCCGCTGCTGCACTTCGGCCACGTAGTCGATCCGCTTGATGCGGATGTCGACGAGTTCGATGTCGTATTGCGGCATCTGCTTCTGGGCGGTTTCGAGGATCGAACCAACCAGCACCTGGCGTCCGGCCTCGACCTCCTGAAGCAGGATTTCCTCGTCCCCCATGGTTCGTTCCAGATCCTCCTTGGAGAACTTCCAGTCCTTCGAGCGGACGATCTCGACGAGGTCGCTGGCGGCGATGTGGTCGCGGACCACGGAATCGAGAATGTCGTTCAAACGGTTCTGCGCGCCGCGCTCGTCGCGCACACTGCGCAGAAAGGTCAATGGATCGACGATTCGCCAGCGGGCGGTGGTGTCGACCGAGATGAACTGCTCGCCGCGGGTCGGGATCTGGTTCGGGTCGCCGTCCCACGACAACAGCCGCTTGTCGAACCGGCGGACCTCCTGCACGAAGGGCCGTTTGAAGTGCAGCCCCGGTTCGGTCACGGGGTCACCCACCGGCGCGCCGAACTGCAACACGATCGCCTGCTCGGCCTGGTCGATCGTGTACATCGTATTCGCCGCGACGAAGGCCGCGACGGCCAACACCACCAGGAAGGCCACCAGGAGAATCGTCGCGGCGAGGCCGCGGCGGGAACGCGGTGGGGACGAATGCGAAAGGCGGTTCATCGGCGGTCTCCTCTCGGCGCCGCCGGGGATTGCGGAGCGGGCGAGCGATGGTCGAGGTTGATCAGCGGGAGCGGACTGGTGCGGCCTTCTTCGATGACGAACACCCGCCCCAGCCGCGGGAGCACGTCGTCGATCATCTCCAGGTACAGCCGCCGCCGCGTGACGTCCGGCGACTGGCGGTATTCGGTGAGGATCGCCGAGAAGCGGGCGACTTCACCTTGGGCGCGGTTGACTCGCTGGGCGGCGTAGCCTTCGGCCGACTCGATCAACCGGCGGGCTTCGCCGCGGGTCCGCGGGATGAGTTCGTTGCGGCGTTTCTCCGCTTCGTTGATGAATCGCTCTTTCTCCTGCTCGGCCTGGTTGACTTCATTGAAGGCGGGCTTCACCGGGTCGGGCGGGGTGACGTCCTGCAATTCGACCGTTCCGATCTGAACTCCCATTTCGAAGTCGTCGAGGATCCGCTGCAGTTCCTTCCGCGCGTCGAGGGCGACCTGCACGCGCTTTTCGGTCAGCACGTCGGAACCGAGCGAATTGCCCACGATCTGACGCATCACCGCTTCGGACACGTCGCGGATCGTCTTGTCCCGCTCGCGAACGCGGTGCAGGTACAGCACGGGGTCGGCCACGCGGTACTGCACGACCCATTCGACGTCGATCACCTTCAGGTCGCCGGTGAGCATCAGCGACTCGTTCTGGTGCTCGGTTCCCTTGCGGTACGTCGTCGGCTGATCCGCTTCCGCGGTGCGGAACCCGAACTCCTGCTTCAACACGCGCGCCGTGGGCACGAAATACTGGCGGTCGATGAACAGCGGCCACTTGAAGTGCAGCCCCGGCGGCTTGACCGCGATCACCTCGCCGAACCGCTTGACGACCGCCTCGCCTTCCGGCTGCACGGTGTAGAACGACGTGAACACGGTGAGCAGCACCAACGCGACGATCGCCCCCGCCAGCACCAGCCGCGTGATGCGCCGCGCATCGAGACGCGACAGAAATTCTTCGAGTGGATTCTGGTCGAATGGATCCCGGGCCATCGCTGTTCGCCTCCTCGACCGCTGTGTTGTCGATGCGCGGGCGGCGCGGAATTCGTCGGAACTCCGCCGGCGCCGCGGAATGTCCGCGGCGCGACCACTGACCGCAGCCTAACGCGTTCGGTCGGCCCCGTCCAACCACGCCCGGACGAATGGTCATATTTCTTGGCGAGCGCTCCAGCCTTCCGCCCCGCACATCACGATCGCAGTTCATCCAAGTAGGCCACAACTTGTGCCGTGAGCGTCAAAGGTGCCGAGCCGCCCCCCCTCGATGAAAATCGATCACGCGACCGACCGGCCAGCGATCGCTTGTCCCGTTCATGAAGTCGATGCCGTGTTCATCCCCTCCGTGTTCTCTGCGCGAATTCTCGACCGCGCGTAGGCCCCGGCGTGGCGAGGCCGCAACCAAACACATGAGTGAGACGGAAAGATCGAACCGCGCAGCGCGGCCGAAGCCGCAACCAGGACGGGATTTTCACCACGGATGGGCACGGATCAGCACGGATCGTCATCGCATCCGTGCCCATCGGTGTCATCCGTGGTCGGGAATTCGCGCCGGAAGTGCGGACGTGAAACGATAGCGCCGCGAAGATAGTGATTTCGCGGGCTCGTTTCTTCGTTTCTTCGTGATTTGGTGGTTCGATTGCCTCCCCCCGCTGACGCGGGAGGCTCGCCATGCTTGTTTTCTTTGCGCACCTTTGCGGCAGTTGGCGACTTTGCGTCGAAATATCGCCATCGGCGCGCGGGGTCCGCTCAGTTCCGCTCGGCGTCGCGGAGCGCCTCGGGCGAGAGGGCGATCTTCTCCCATTCGCGGCGGACGCGGCTCAGGCCGAACGTGCACAGTTCGAACTCGTCGCTCAGCCGCCGCAGGATCGGCGCTTCGTCCTCGTACGGCTCGTCGTCGAACTCGGCGGCAATGCGGTACGAGCGCTTCCCCTGCTCGCAATAGTCGAGCAGATGGTCCCGATGATCCGCCGATTGCAGCCGCGACAGCGACTCCGGAAACACGCCCACCCAGAACAGCGTGAAGTCGCCGATGTGGCGATGGATCTCGCGGCGCGGCTTCGCCTGGCGGTGCTCGGCTTCGAGCATCATCTCGGCGACTTCTTCGAGCCGCCGGCCGCGCGGGTCGCGGACGCGGAAGATCGCGTCCATTCGGACGAACCGCACGAGCAGGTCCGAGAGGTAATCGATCAAGGGGGGATCGGCGATCCCCAGGTCCGCCTGAAACGTCTGCTCGGTCACGGCGGCGAACAACCGCTGCAACGCCTCACGTCCCGTTACGACTGCGACCATGTTCGTTCCCCTTCGTCGCGCGATCGTCCTTTCCGATGCGGTTCACGGTGCGGGTTCTTGCGGATCTCGATGCGATAATCATCGTCCTCGGAGTCGATGCGCGACCACTCCATTCTAGGTCGCCCCGCGGAGACGGGTCAAACCGAGTTTTCGCAACTTCCTTCAAAGCAACAACATCGCGTCGCCGTAGCTGTAAAACCGGTAATGCCGGGAAATCGCCTCGGCATACGCCCGCAGGATCCGTTCCCGCCCGGCGAACGCACTCACCAGCACCAGCAGCGACGAGCGCGGCAGATGGAAGTTCGTCAGCAGGCCATCGACCGCGCGGAACCGGTAGGGCGGCCGAATGAAAAGCTCCGTCGGCCCGCTGACCGCTCGCACCACCCCTTCCGCGTCCGCCGCCGATTCGAGCGTGCGCACGCTCGTCGTCCCCACCGCGACGATCCGTCCGCCGCGTCGGCGCGTGTCGTTGATCTCGTCCGCGGCCGCTTCCGAAAGGCGCCGCCATTCGGAATGCATCACGTGCTCGTCGAGTCGTTCGACGGTGATCGGCTTGAACGTCCCGATCCCCACGTGCAGCGTGATCGTCGTGCGGTCGACGCCGTGGACCGCGCACGCGGTGAGGAGTTCCGGCGTGAAGTGCAACCCCGCCGTCGGCGCCGCGACCGCGCCCGGCTCGTGCGCGAAGGTCGTTTGATAGCGCTCGCGATCGGCGAATTCGGCCGCTCGTTCGATGTACGGCGGCAGCGGCATCGTGCCGAAGCGGTCGAGGATCGCGAGCGGATCGACGGCGACGTTCGGCTCGGCTTGCCAGACGCCGTCCGCCTCGCGCTCCCGCAACGTGAGCGCGATTCGCTCGGCGGTCGCCGCATCGGAGACGGCCACACCGGAGATCGTCGCATCGCTCGCGGGAATGAGTTCGATGCTTTCGCCCGGGCGCAGCTTGCCGCGCGTGCGGCTCATCATCCGCCATCGTCCGTCGGGCGTCACGCCGAGGAACAGGCCTTCCCACTTTCCGCCGGTCGCGGCGCGTCGGCCGAACAGTCGCGCGGGGAGGACGCGCGTGTCGTTCAGCACGAGTCGGTCGCCGCGGCGGAGCAGCCCCGGCAGATCGCGAACCGTGCGGTGCTCGATGTCGCCGGTCTCGCTACGGAGGACGAGCAATCGGCCGGCGTCGCGCTCCGCGGGGGGATGCGCGGCGATGAGGTCGGCGGGAAGATCGTAATCGTAGTCGGCGAGATCGTGCATGTTGAGCGGGGGGAATTCGAGTGTAGCAGCGGGCGGAATCGGAGGGGCAGTTCCGATCGCTGGGACATCCCCCCTCGCGATTCGAGCGCGATTTCCGGTGGGGAAAGGTGGGGGCCAGCCGACATGTGCGGAGCGCCGCCCCGGCCGGAATTTTCGATGAATACGTAAGTATCGATCCGAAATACGGTTGCGCCGATCATTACGGACCGGGCGGCGGCTTTTTTCCTTCGAGCGGAGGGTTGTGTGAGGAGTCGGAAAATTTTTTCGAAGTTTCTTGCGCCCCGGTTTTTCCCGAGTGGGAATTGCATTTCGCCCCCCTTCCGAGAGGCGTCGCGGAGGCTCGCCTCTTGACGGGGGGAAACGGGTCGGTAAAGTGGGGCCTCGTGGCGATGAGTGGGGAAAAGTGGTGACCAATGACCCTCACCGGAACCTACTCCCGTGCCCTCGACGAAAAACAACGACTCGCCGTCCCCAAGCGCTTGCGAGAACAGTTCGGTGGCGACCAGACCGACAGTTTGTACATTGCCCCGGGGACGGACAAGTCCCTCGCCCTGTACAGCCCCGCCGCGTTCGACGAACTGGCTCGAAAGCTGTCTCAGCAGTCTCCCAACCGGACCGACGTGCGGAATTACCTGCGGCTGTTCTACTCGCAGGCCGAAAACGTTCCGCTCGACGGACAGGGGCGGATCCGCATTCCGGAGCGACTCGTCGCCTTCGCCGGTTTGCAGAAGGAAATCATGCTGCTGGGAGTCCAGGACCATGCCGAAATCTGGGACCGTGAGAACTGGGAGCGGTTCGTGTCCACCCACGAAAGCGGCTTCGACGACATGGCCGCGAAAGCGTTCGAATAAATCGAATGCACTGACAACTGACAACTGACAACTGACAACTGACAACTGACAACTGACAACTGAC
>JBBDNT010000042.1:0-7692 GCA_040877445.1 Planctomycetaceae bacterium | reverse complement strand
CGCAAAAATGCTCGAAAACGCTTGACGGGAAACCTCAGATGTCTACCCGCCCGTCCGATCGACCCACAAGGTCGATCTTGACGGGGTATTAGACTCTTCGGTTTCGGCTGTGCCGCACCGCGATTGAGCAAGTGGTTCACTTCCCGGTAAGATGACGCTCATGGTACCGGCATCGAGCGACGCGAAGAGCGGGTGGGCCAGGCGGTTCGTGCGCTGGCTGGTGCGGCGGTTCTATCCGGGGATCGAAGTCGCCGGCGGCGAGCGGATTCCGCAATCCGGTCCCGTGCTGTTCTGCGCCAATCACGCCAACTCGCTGATCGACCCGGTGCTGATCGGAATCGCGGCGAAGCGTCCCGTGCGGTTTCTCGCCAAGGCGCCGTTGTTCGACGTCCCCGTCCTCGGCGCGATCATGCGGGCCTTGGGAATGCTTCCCGCCTACCGCGGCAGCGACGACGCGCGGCAGGTCCGCCGCAATATGGAAAGCCTCGACGCCGCCGCCGACATCCTGCAAACCGGTGCGGCGATGGGCATTTTCCCCGAAGGCAAATCGCACGACGCCGTGCAGGTCGAAATGGTCCGTTCCGGCGCCGCGCGGATCGCGATTCAGGCGGCCGAGAACGGAACCCGCGGCGTCACGGTCGTTCCGATCGGCATCAACTACGAACGCAAGGAGCGGTTCCGCAGCGGCGTGTGGGTCGTCGTCGGCGAGCCGATCGACGTCGACCAATGGCTCGTCCGACACGATGGCGACTCCCGCGCGGCGATGCGGGCGATGACGCCCGAACTCGACCGGCGGCTGAAAGCGGTCGTCGTGCATCTCGACGAACCAAAGTGGGAGCCGTTTCTCGGCGAGTTGGAAATTCTCGCCCCGCAACGAAAGGACGCGCCGCGCGGCAAAGTGGCGCGTGTTCGGCAACGCAAGCGGATCGCCGACGCGATGAATCACTTCCGCGCCGTCGATCGCCCGCGGGCCGACGCGGTCGCGGCGGAGATCGACGCCTATCGCCGGGCGGTCCGCGCGGAGGGTTTGCGGACCGACGGGCCGATCCTGCGGTGGGACGGCTGGAAGACGTTCGGGATGCTCGTCTGGCAGCGGGTGTGGACGCTCGCCCTGTTCCTGCCGGCGCTGCTGGGGACGCTGTTCCACATCGTCCCGTTCACGATCGTGCGGGCCGGGGCGGCGAAGATTCGCGCGCCCGGACGCACGACGAACTCGCAGTCGCTGTTGTTCGTCGGCCTGCCGACGTATGCGCTGTGGTACGTCGCGGTCGGTTGGTGGATGTTCGACTATTTCAGCACATGGTTCGCGGCGACGATGCTCGCGGCAATGCCGTTTCTGGGGCTGCTCGCACTCGGTTACTGGCGGAACGCGCAACAGGCGGTGTGGTGGTGGTGGCACCAGGTGCGGTTCCTGTTTCGCCGGCGTCGACTGCTCGAACTGCGGGCGCAGCGCCGCGCGTTGCAGACCACGCTCGCCACTCTCGCCGCCGAATACGAACTGGTCTCACCGCGTCCCGTCGCGCCGCCGCGCACGCCGTGGACGACCACGGCTCGGCGAGTGACCATCAATGCCGCGGTGACGACGGCGGCATTGGTCGTCGGGTGGTTCGTGGGGCATTGGCTGTGGGAGCGGGCGGTGATCGACGCCGACGGAGGGGTCGATCTCGCCGCCATCCCGCGGGCGACTTTGGAAGCCCGGCTCGAGCGCGATGAAGCCGCGCTGCGGGCGATCCTGCGGGAACTGGGGGAACTCGAAACGCGGGCCAAGCGGGTGCAGGACGATTTCTCCGCCGGCCGCCGCTCGTACTCGAACGAAACCGACAACGACGAAATCCGCCGACTGCTGTTGAGCTACATCAACCCGCGGACCGCCCTCGTCCGGCTGATCTGGCGCTATCAGCGCTACGCCCAACTCGAGGACGACCGCTTGCGGCTGCGGGCGTTTCTGGTGGGCTACGCGTCGGCGTCGGCGCTGTACGACGCTTCGCTCAAGTTCGTCCACGATTTCGCCCCCGACGCCCCCGCGGTCGCCCGGCTCAACGAAGGCGACCCCACCTGGAGCATTCCGACCGGTCTGCACTCCACGGTCGAGAACAATCTCGCCAGTCCGTCGAATCGCAAGTTGCTCGCCGCCGCCGATCAATACTACGCCGCCCATCGCCCGCGCTACGAGGAATCGAACCTCGGCCTGGCGTCGCCGTCGCACGGGCCGTTTCATTTGGCGATCAGCCGTTCGGCCCAAACGGCGGAGCGTCTCGCCGGTTCCACCTGGAAGACCGAAACGGTCGTCGCCGCGAAGAACCTGAAGCGGCTCGTCGGCACGATTCGCTATCAAACGCAATCGTCGATCTCGACGTGGATCGGCGATTTCAAGATTCGCGAGCCGCGCACTGGCGAATCGCTTATCGGCCCGGAGCATCTCGCCCTGCTGGCGAAGAAGCTCGAACCGGGCGACATTCTGCTCGAACGCCGCAACTGGTACGTCTCGAACGCGTTTCTCCCCGGCTACTGGCCGCACGCGGCGTTGTACGTGGGAACCGCCGACGACTTGCGGGCGATGGGCCTCGACGAAGACCCGCGGGTGAAGCCGCATTGGAGCAAGTTCGCCGCGCCGGATTCCGACGGGCATCCGCACGTGATCGTCGAAGCGATGAGCGAGGGGGTGGTGTTTTCGTCGCTCGAGCATTCGATCGGCGGGGCCGATTCCGCCGCGGTGCTGCGGCCGAACCTCAGCCGTGAAGAAAAGATCGAAGCGATCGCCGAGGCTTTCAGCCATGCGATGAAGCCCTACGATTTCGAATTCGACTTCGAGAGCCGCGACAAGCTGGTCTGCACGGAGGTGGTCTACCGCGCCTACGGGGCGAACGCGGGACCGATTCGTTTCCCGGTGCGGGAGATCCTCGGCCGGCGGACGATGCCCGCCATCGAACTGGTCCGCAAGGTGAAGGAGGAGAGCGCCGCGGACACGGCGGATTTGTCGTTCGTGGCGTTCATCGACGGCGACGAGCAAACCGGCGAATGCCGTTTCTGCGAGGACGACGCGGACTTCCACGACACGCTCGGCCGCCCCGCGCTGACGATGCTGCAAGGCTTCGAGTCGGACCCGCTGCGGCGGATCGGCCCGTTCGGCTGGGCGCTCTCCGCACTGATCGCGGCGTTCACGCTCGGCAACCTCGCGTACTACGGTTGGCGCGGGGAGTTCGACGACGCGCCGTGACTTCAGCGAAGAAGCGTCGGATGGATCGCGATGGGCGGGTAGGACGGATTTGTAATCCGTCGTGCCCGCCGACCGGATGCCTCGCAGTGCAATGGTTCGATTTCTGGGTGAACAGAAGGACGCAAAGGCCGCGAAGACGCAAAGCATCGAATCGCGCTGCCGACCCATCGGGCAGGCCATCTCGAATGGATCGGAGGATATTCTTGCCCTCGATGTTCTTGCCTTCTCCTGCACTCGAACCCGCGGCGGTGGGAAGGCAAGAATATTTCGGGCAAGAACATGACCCGTCCGACATTCGCGTCGTGGACCACTCGCCGCTCTTCATCGTTCTTCATTTTTCTGTCTTCGAATTTTCTGTCTCTAAGCGAAGTTTGGTTGCGGCTTCGCTGCGCTGCGGCCTTCGAACAGCATTTCCCGATCGGCCTCTGGCGGACGGAATGCAATTCCGTCCGACGACAGCGCCGATCCTTCCGCCTCCATCGACGCGGCCCGCCTCAGACGGTATCTATAAGCCATCACTCATTCATTCGCGAACGCAACCGGAGCGCAATCCGCCATGATCACGGTCGGCATGAATTACCGCGTCATCGAAGGGAAGCAGCGGGATTTCGAGGAGAAATTCGCCGCGGTGATCGGGGCGCTGAACGCCGCGCCCGGCCACACGTCCTCGACGCTGTGGAAGGACGTGAGCGACGGCAGGTCGTACCTCATCACCAGCGAATGGTCGGACGAGCAGGCCTTCACCGAGTTCATCAAGAGCGACGAATTCCGCGCGGTGACGAACTGGGGGAAAGAGCAAATCCTCGCCGGCCGCCCGCAGCACAAGGTTTACAAACACTGACAGGGACTCCGTCATTCCCGCGCAGGCGGGAATCCAGCCTCCCGAGCGCGACGCAGCTGGATGCCCGCCCCCGTCTTCGCTGGGGGCAGGCTCTTCGCGGGGATGACGCGGAGAAATCTCCAGCAGACGCGTGCCGAAATGGAACTCGGAACTTCGGAAATTGGAACTACTGACTCCCGTTCCGGTTGAACCACCAACGAACTCGACGAGACGACGATCATGATCCGCTCGATTCTCTGCGGAGTCGCGTTGCTCTCCGCGCCGATTCTCGCCGCCGCGGCCGATTGGCCCGGTTGGCGCGGCCCGACCGGACAGGGACTCTGCTCCGAAAGCGAACTTCCCGTCGAGTGGAACGTCGACGGGAAGAACGTCCGCTGGAAGGTCGCGCTCCCGGACGAAGGGAACTCGTCTCCCATCGTCTGGGGGGACCGCGTCTTCATCACGCAGGCCTTGGAACGCTCCGCCTGGCCGCCGGAAAAACCGGAGAACTTTCCCGCCGGCACGTCGGTCGGCGGTCCCGCGGTCGCCGAACGCCGCTCGGTGATGTGCTTCGACCGGGCCGACGGCAAGCTCCTCTGGCAGCGGGACACCATTTATAAGGAGCCGGAATCGACGCACCGCACCAATCCGTTCTGCTCGGCCACGCCCGTCACCGACGGCGAGCGCGTCATCGCCAGCCACGGCTCCGCCGGCATCGTCTGCTACGACATGGAGGGCAAGGAACTCTGGAAGCACGACGTCGGCCGGATCGAGCAGGTGTGGGGGAACGCGTCGTCGCCCATTCTGCACGGCGACCTCGTCATCCAGTGGTGCAGCCCCGGCGCGCGAACCTTCCTCCTCGCGCTCGACAAACGGACCGGCGAAGAGAAGTGGCGGCATGAGGAACCGGGTGGCGATACCGGCAAGGAGGGCAAGTTCCTCGGCTCGTGGAGCACGCCCACCATCGCCCGCGTCGGCGAGAAGGACCAGCTCGTGCTCCCCATCCCCGGCAAGCTCAAGGGATTCGACCCCCTCACCGGCAAGGAACTGTGGTGGACCGCCGGCGCCGGCAACCTGATCTACATGTCCCCGCTCGTGAAGGACGACGTCGCCGTCCTCGGCAGCACGGCGTATCGCATCGGGGGAGAAGGCGAACTCCAGCGCGCCCGGCTGTGGCGCGGCACGGGGGGCGCGCGCGTCGGCTCGGGAGTCATTGCCGACGGCCACGTGTATCTCCTCGCCGATGGCGGCGTTCCCAAGTGCTTCGACTTGAAGACCGGCGAGGATTTGTGGAAGGACCAGCTCGATAAGCGGCCCGGCACGACCGCCTGGGGCTCGATGGTTCACGCGAAGGACAAGCTCTACATCACCGATCAGCGGGGCACGACGATCGTCCTCGCCGCCGGCCCGAAGTACGAACTGCTCGCCCAAAACGAGTTGAAGGAGCACGTCAACGCGTCGCCGGCGATCTCGAACGGCGACATCTTCATCCGCACCTGGAAGCACCTGTGGTGCATCGGCAAGACCGACGCGGAGCCGCAGGCGGACCCGCGTTGAAATCGACAGCGAGCCTCCCGCGTGAGCGGGGGGAGACCGAGAGTCGGCTCATCGATGTTCCGAGCAACTGCGTGGCTTCCAAAAGAACGACGCCGCCATTCGCACCGCGAATCCACGAGCGCGGCTCGCTCCCCCCGCTGACGCGGGAGGCTCGCTCCGTAACGCCCTGGCTTCACTTTGAGTTCATTTTCCATCACGAGGTGTCCCTGATGTTTCGACGTGTCCCGTTCGCGGCGGTGCTCGCGGTCGTGGTCGCCTTCTCGGCGGTTCATTCCGTCCGCGCCGATGTGGCGGCGGATCTTCCTCAAAAGCCCAATATCCTGTTCCTCGTCGCCGACGATCTCGGCTGGAACGACGTGGGCTACCACAACCCCGAGATCCGCACGCCGCACATCGACCGGCTGATGAAGGAGGGTGTCGAACTCGATCAGCACTACGTCATGCCGCAATGCACGCCGACCCGCGTCGCGTTGCTCACGGGGCGTTATCCCAGCCGGTTCGGCAACCATTGCACGCAGGCGTCCAACGACCAGGCGGCGCCGGTCGGCACGCCGATGCTCTCGTCGGTCCTCAAGAAGCACGGCTACGAGACGGCGATCATGGGGAAGTGGCATCTCGGCTCGAAGCCCGAATGGGGGCCGCAGCACTACGGGTTCGACCACTCCTATGGCGCGTTCGCCGGCGCGGTCGGCGTGTACGATCATCGCTATCGCCTGAACACTCCCTACGCGAAGACCTGGCACCGCAATCACGAGTATCTCGAAGAGGAAGGACACCGCGACGATCTCATCGCCCGCGAGGCGGTCGGCTGGATCGAGAAGAAGCGCGATGCGCCGTTCTTCCTGTACATGCCGTTCTTCGCCGTCCACACGCCGATCGCCGAGCCGGAGGAATGGCACGAAAAGAACGCCCACATCGAGCGGCCGGACCGCCGCGCCTATGCCGCGGCGATCACGCACCTGGACCATCTCATCGGCGAGTTGATCGCGGCCCTGGATCGCGGCGGGCAGCGCGAGAACACGCTGATCGTGTTCACCTCGGACAACGGCGGGTTGATCAACTATGGCGGCGGGGCCTATCCCGCGCCCGACCCCGCGCTGCGGAACTTCAGCTCGAACGAGCCGCTGCGGGGGCAGAAGGGGCAGACTTATGAAGGGGGCATGCGGGTGCCGGCCTTCGTCCATTGGAAGGGAACGCTGAAGCCGGGCAAAGCGGCCGCTCCGCTGCACGTCGTCGACTGGACGCCCACGCTGACGAAGCTGGTCGGGGCCGAGACGAAAGACGTGATCGACGGCGACGGCCGCGACATCTGGCCGATCGTCACCGGCGAAGAAACGGATCCTGCCCCGCGCACGCTGTACTGGGTGTGGGGCGCGAACCGCGAGCGGGTCGCGTTGCGTCACGGCGACTGGAAAATCGTCCGCAACGGCCGCGACCGCGACCTCGAATTGTTCCACCTGGCGACGGATCCGAACGAAGAGCGAGACCGGGCCGCCGACGAACCGGAAACGCTCGGCAAGCTGAAGGCGCTGTTCGCGGCAGAGCAGGCGAAAGACAAGCTCTGAAGTCGACTCCTTCCCCTGGCTAGGCGAGGTGGTCGACGTTGAGTTCCAGGAAGCGTTCGGCCCAGCGATAGTCGTCGAGCAGGCCGCGGGTGTCGCGGCCGAGCGCCGTGTAGGCGGCGAACAGCGCTTCGATCGTCGCGAGGCCTTCCGCCGGATCCTCGAACGTCTTCGAGACGCGGGGATACGCCGTCCGCCACGCGGAGAGGCTGCGAACCGGGACGTCGGCGTAATCCCGCTCCATCACGGCCGCCCGCCGCCACGTGCCGTCGAGGATCAGCAGTCCGCGGTCCGCATCGTCCGGCCCGAGCAACGGCCCGCCGATGCCCAATCGCACGTAATCGTCGAGCGGTTCCGGTCCGCGTTCGGGATACGTCCAGAACACGAACCCCCCGCGCTCCCGCAACGGCTCGACGGAGCACTTGCTCCGCCGCTCCCGGGGATGGACGACGATGATGGTGGGAGGAGGCATGGCGGACGGCAATCGGCAGTCGGCAGCAGTCGGCAGCAGGAGGATAGAGGATAGAGGATAGAGG
>JBBDNT010000041.1:0-7719 GCA_040877445.1 Planctomycetaceae bacterium | reverse complement strand
GGGCCCCTGGCCGCATGAGTGACTGCAGCCAGCGACGCCGTAGGACGGAATCGGATTCCGTCCGCCGGCAGAACCGCACCGTTACGCGGAGCCGACCATCATCGGGATCGGAAACCATCGTACACAGGACGGCTCGCCGGCCGCGGGCACGACGGAATGAAATTCCCTCCTACCCGCCCATGCATCGCCCCACAAAAACAAACTTGAAGAGGATGATAGTGCGAATTCTCATCTCGCCGGGAATTTTCGTGCATTGCGCGCCGCGGCGCGGTACGCTGGGCGGCGAACGCGGGTCGCACTTCACCGGGGGAATCGTCATGTTATCTCGCACTGGTTGGACGCTCGCATGCGCGCTGGCCGCCGCGGCCGGTCTGCTCGCGGTCGGCAAGGCGACCTTCTCGCAAGGGCGGCCGGAAGCGCCACGCGGCGCCGCGCGGCCCGCGGGGGAGGTTCAGGCGCAGGCGGTGGCGACGGAGCGCGCCGTCCGCGACAAACTCCAGAAGAAGGTGACGCTGAAGTACGAGCAATCGCCGCTCGAAGCGGTCGTCGAGGATTTGGCGACGCAGGCGGGGGTCAACTGGTGGATCAACCACGCGGCGCTCGAGGAGGAATTTATCCCGCTTGACGAGCCTGTCGATGCCGATCTGACCGACGTCACGATCGAAACGGCGCTGGAGATCATCCTCGACGACGCCGGCATCACTTGGTACGTGGACGGCGACGTCCTGCGAATCACGACGCAGGTGAACGCGGGCGAGGTCTTCGTGACGCGCGTCTATGACCTTCGTCGCCTGTTGAAAGCGATGCGGTCACGGACCGACGAGGGCGAGATCGCCTGGGAGGAAACCGTGCCGATTCAGATCGGCGGGCTCGGCGGGCATGTCCATCAAGTGTGGCCCCTCGGCGGGCGTGCCCATCAGGTGTGGCCGTTGTACCACGTTCCCTCCGGCACGATGTCCGACGCGGTGAGTGAAATCGTCGACGCGATCGAGCAAACGACGTCGGGACCGTGGGTGAACATCGAAGGCATCGGCGGCAGCATGACTCCCTACGGCAACGCGCTCGTCGTCCGGCAGACCCACGTCATGCACGACGAGGTCGCCGCCCTGCTCGACGCGCTGACGCAAGTCGCGACCGCCGTGCCGACGGTCGAGCCGCGAATCGTCCGTCCGCCGAGCTATCCTCTGCAAGAGGACGCCGCGGTCCGCGCTGCGCTCGAGCGGCGGGTGGACGTCGAGTGGCAAGCGAAACCGCTCCACGAGGCGCTGGCCGAATTATTCAAGGACAGCGGCGTGCGACATCGCTTCAATCGGGCTGCGCTGGAAAACGAGAACATCCCGATCGACTCGCCGATCGATCTCTCGCAGCGAAACGTGCCGCGGCGATCCGTACTCGAACTGGCGCTGCCGCAACTCGGCCTGACGTGGATCGTCCGCCACGGATTCGTCGTCGTCACGACGGAAACCGCCGCGGGAGATGAGTTTCATGCCGTCGTATACGACGTCCGCGATCTGCTGATCGACGACGACTTCACCGCGCTGATCGACGTGATCGAAAACGAAACGTCGGGACCGTGGGTCGCGCCGGATGGCATCGGCGGCACGTTCGGCCGGATTCCGCCCAGGCTGCTGGTGATTCGCGCCGACGACCACAACCACGTCGAAATCGAACGGCTGCTCGCGTTGCTGCGCGAAAAGGGAGCGGCCGCGCCGGCGGAGAAGCCCGATCCCGATGAAGTGATTACGCGGCATCACCAATTCTCCGTGTTGGCGGATGGTCAGGAGATCGCCGCCGCCGTCCGCGAGTTCGTCGCCCCCGACTCGTGGGAGGGGGCGGATGGCGGTTCGCTGCGGACGGTCGGCAACGTGCTCGTCGTGCGTCACACCCGCAAGGTGCAGAAGCAGGTCGAACGCTTTCTGCGCGAACTGGCCGAGACCTCCTCTCCCTTCGGGCCGGCGGCCTTGAACGGCACGGGATTGACCGGCGGCGGTGTTGGCGGACTCGGCGGTGGCTTCTACGACATCGGCCGCCAGGCACGGCCATTCGGCTCGAAGTGACGACGAGTTCGTGGCAGAGCGTCGAACTCGATTTCGTGACTCGACGAACGGGCGGGTAGGACGGAATTGTATTCCGTCGGACCCGCCCGCCGTCACTCGACGCGATCCTCTGGCGAGATTCCGATGAGGTCGTTGATCGAAGCATGGTCCGAAATGGCGCTCTGGCGGACGGAATTCAATTCCGTCCTACTACAGCGTCCATATTGAAGTTGTGGGTTGTCCGTAGGATGGATTGGCAATCCGGCGGTGAGGCCGCAACGTCGCCGGAGACTCGATTCATCCTGCCGCGCTCATATGACATTGGAAGGATTGCCAATCCGTCTTGCAAGCCGCCATCCACCAAATTCAATCTGACGACGCACTACGCACCTTCCGCGAAGGCCGCGTCGAACGCCTGCTTCGACGGTTCGAAATCGACGTTCTTGCAGAACTGGCACGCCTCGCGGGCGCCGTGCTCGCGGTCCATGCCGCTGTCTTCCCACTCGACCGAGAGCGGCCCCGCGTAGCCCGCCGCGTTGAGAGCCCGGATGATCTCCTCGAACCGCACGCCGCCGCGACCGACGCTGCGGAAGTCCCAGCCCCGCCGGGCGTCGCCGAACGGCAAATGGCTCGACAGGATCCCCGTCCGACCGTCGAGCGTCACCGACGCGTCCTTCATGTGGACGTGATGGATGCGGTCCGGGAACGCGCGGATGAACTCCACCGGATCGACCCCCTGCCACAACAGATGGCTGGGGTCGAAGTTGAACCCGAACTCCTCGCGGTGGTCGATCGCCTCCAGCGCGCGCCGGGCCGAGTGGATGTCGAACGCGATCTCGGTGGGGTGCACTTCCAGAGCGAACTTCACGCCGCATTCCTGGAAGACGTCGAGAATCGGGTTCCACCGCTCGGCGAACAATTCGTAGCCGGCGTCGATCATCCCCCGCGGCGTGGGGGGGAAGTCGTACAGCAAATGCCAGATGCTCGAGCCGGTGAAGCCGTTGACCACGCCCACGCCGAGTTTTTGCGCGGCCCGGGCGGTGCGCTTCATTTCCTCGGCGGCGCGGCGATTGACGCCGGCGGGATCGCCGTCCCCCCAGACGTGCTCGGGAAGGATCGAACGGTGCCGTTCGTCGATGAGGTCGAGCACCGCCTGCCCGACCAGATGATTCGAGATCGCGAACAATCGCAGGTCGTGCCGTTCGAGCAGCTCGCGGCGGGCGGCGCAGTAGGTGTCGTCGGCGAGGGCCTTGTCGACCTCGAAGTGGTCGCCCCAGCAGGCGAGTTCGAGCCCGTCGTACTGGAAATCGGCCGCCTTGCGGCAGAGTTCGTCGATCTTCAGGTCGGCCCACTGGCCGGTGAACAGCGTGACGGGACGCGCCATGACGACGGCCTTTCGCGACTCGGTGCAATGGGGATTCCTTCCGCCGCATCAAAGTAGGAGAGGCCCGGTCGAATGTCAACGTGTGGCGGCGGACGGGACCGGGCTCACGGAATTTCGGCCGCGTCGCGATCCCGGCGTTCACGGCTGATCGTTCATGGCGAAGCCCGGGCGCTTCCTCCGCCCGCCGGCGTCGCGGTCGACGCCGGCTCGAAGATTTTTCCCGCGTGAAGGTGGCGTCGGCGCGGTGCGTCCGGGTATGTATGCGGTGGTCATGAACAAGGCCTTCGTCCGCGAGCCCGAGGACCACGGCGACCGCTGCCCGCGGTGCGGGTCGCGGGGGCGCGAGGTGTTCGAGGCGACGCTCGTCGCCCAGCTGCCGCCGGAGGAACGGGCTCGGATCGGCGAGCCGGCCTGCTTCTGCCCGCACGCCACCTGCGAGGTCGCCTACTTCGACCGCTTCGAGCGAACGGTCGAAGTCGCGGGACTGCGGCGGCCGGTGTTCCCGAAGGATCCGCAAGCGCCGATCTGCCCCTGCTTCGGCCTGACCGTCGAAGAGATCGAGGCCGACGCGCGGGACGGTTCGGTCGCGCGGCTGAAGGAACATCGCCTGCGGGCCGAGTCGCCCGAGGCGCGCTGCGCGACCGCCGCCCCGGACGGCCGCTCCTGCATTCCCGCCGTGCAGCGGCACTATTTCAAGTCGCGCGGCGGATGAGTGCCGCGCTGTCCCGACACGCGGCGACATGCGCGCCCGGCGCCGCGTCACCACTCGACCCGCGTTCCCGGTTCGACCGGCTTGTGGCGGTAGGCCATCACCTTCTTGTCGGTGAAGTGGAACAGCACGATCGCGTTGTGCTCCGGGTCGAAGGCCATCGCGCCCACCCACGGGTTGCCCGGACCGTTGGGCGGATTCAGGTCCGTCCATTCGTTCTTGGAAAGATCATAGGCCCACGTGATCGAATCCGACGGTCCGCCGTATTGCGAGACCCGCTTCCCGCTTTGCAGGATCAGCGCCTTGTGGAACGGATCGTACTCGAACCCCGCGCCCGCCACGCCGGCCGGCGCTTTCGCGGGCCGCATGTTCTTCCAGCGGCCGTTGCGCGGGTCGAAGGTCCACGTCTGCGATTCGGTGCGGTTCTCGCGCGACTCCGAATCGCGCCCGGGGGGAATGTAGACGACCGCGATGCCCGTGTGCTGGTCGACCGCCGCCGTCTCATAGCCGCCGAATCGCGGGTAGTCTCCCTCGGTCGTCATGTCGATCCACGCGCCGCGGTCGTAGGGATCGGTCCGCGTGTCGACCGCCCAGAACGGCTTTTCGTTCTCGAAGGGGGAGAACTTCACCGGCAGCAACAGCCCGTTCTTCCAGTCGTAGGCAAACCGCTTCGGAGGTCCGCCATAATACGATTCGAGATACGGCGCCGAGCGAAAGCGATCGGTCGCGAGGTCGTAGCTGCTGAAGCTGTAGTCGCCCCCCTTGATGTAGTATTCGGCGATCGCCAGATCTCCCGCGGTCCCGCCGATCGACTTGCCGATCCACGCCACCTTCTGATACGGATCCCACTCGCGCCCGCCGCTGCACCCGCGCTGCGGACGGCGGCTGTCCCAGCCGGCCATCTCCTCGTTCGGCCGCCGTTGCACGAACCGCTCGGTGCCGAGGTCGAAGACCGTCAACTCATTCGTGTAGCCGCTGCATCCGCCGTAGCGGAAGAAGAGCTTGTCGGCGGCGTCGTAGTTCCAACCCATCTCGCCGAACGCCGCATGGGCCTCGATGCGAATTCCCAGGTCGACCCACTCGTTGACGGGAAAATCCTTGCCGAAGCGCTTGTTCCGCGGCTGGAAGACGAGCGGGGGCAATCCCGCGTCGCGTTGGCGGAACTCGGCGACCGCCTGTTGGCCGCGTTCATCGCCGATCTGCGCGAGCGCGTCGGCCGCGGCGGCGGCGATGAAGCGGTCGTCGTCGCGAACTCGTTCGAGCAGCTTCGTGATCGCGGCCGGTCCGCCGATGCGGCCGAGAAACAACGTCGCCGCGTGACGGCGTTCGCGGACGTCGCTGTCGGCGGCGGCGATCAACGCTTCGGCCGCTTCGAGCGTCCCGAGTTGTCCCAGCGCCTTCGCGGCCCGGAACATCAGCGTGCCGCGGTCCTTCGCCAGTTGTTCGGCGAGCACCGGCACGGCCCGCGGGCCGCCGATCGCACCGAGGGCGTCGATCGCGGCGAAGTCTCCCTTGCCGGCGAGTTCGAGAATGCCGTCGTAGGCTTCACGCCCCGCCTTGTTCGCGGTGACGTACAGCACCGTTTGATTCGCGAGGAACGGCTGCGTGAATTCGGTCAGCTTTCCGCCCCAGGCGACCCGTTCGAGCCCGCGGACGAGCGTGTCGCGATCGGCCCCGCGGGCGGCGAAGATCTCCTTCAACCGCGCCACGATCCGCGGCTCTCCCACCGCGGCCATATGCATGTGGACGTAGCCCGGGTACCACGTCGACTGATGCTCGGTCCGGCTCAGTTCCAACAGCGCCGCGATCGAGGCCTCGTCGCCGCGCCGCGCCCATTCGGCGATAATGCGGGCCCGGCGGCGCATCTGCTCCCATTCGCTGCGGCGGGCGAGATCGGCGACTTCTTCGATCATCGTGCGGGCCTCTTCGGCGGCGTTCGCGGGGACCGGCGGAAAGACTTCCCCCCGCCGCGGCGTGCCCGACTCCTCCGGCTCGCGCTCGCGCGGGCGGCGCGGGACCGCGAAGTTCATCTGCTGCCGCACCTGCACGACGAGGTCGCTCTTGTCGCTCGCGGTCTTCTCGCTCGCCGCTTTCAGCACGTCGCCCCCTTGCGCGAACAGCAGCCGCATCGCCGCGGCCCGGACAGGCGGATACGGCGAATCGAGCAGCGGCGCGACATCGGCTTCCGGCGGAAAGGCCGTCGCCAGGTTGACGCGCCCCGTCTCGGGCGGATCGACGCGATCGGTGCGGCCAAGCGGAATCCGCTTTTCGAGCAGTTCGATCCCCTTCGCCGCCGCGAGCGCGATCGCCGGATCGTTCGAGGCGAGCGCAGCGGCGAGCGGCTGGATGGCCCGCGGATCGCGCGACCAACCGAGTTCCCACGCCGCCGCGACGCCCTCCTGGCCGCCGGTTTTGAGGGCGGTGGCGAGTTCGCTGCGTTTCTTCTCGTCGTCGAGGCCGATCGTCACGACGCCGGTGTTCTCGGCGACCTTCCAGACGAGGCCCCATTGCTCGCAGGCGGAATCGAGTTGCGCTTTCGCGCTCGGCGGCTCACCCTCGGTTGTCCAGAAGTACGCGTTCCCCGCGAGCGTCTCGGGCATCGCCCAGCGGATTTTCGCCTTCTCGGCAATGATCGGCAGCAATTCGTGCGGGGTATACCAGCCGGTCTCGACGCCGACGGGAACCGTCAGATCGGGGGGCGGCGCTTCCTCGGCAAACGCGGTCGAGCCGGCAAGCGTCGTGATGGCGATGAGCGACGGGAGGAGAACGGTTGCGATGAGGCGGCGCATGGCGGGACTTCCTGTGGCTCCGGGAGTGAATCGGATGCGCGGTCTGCAGGTCAATCACTATAGCGAATCGCCGACGCGTCCGCCCATCACTGGGGGCGATCCGCCGAGCGGCGTCGTTCGAAGTGGGATGCCGTTTCGCGGCGGATCGACCCCAGCCACCCCACCGTTCGTTCGGCGCGAACTTTCGACACGAAGCTTTTCGAAGATCGAACAAGCCTCACGCGAAGGCGCGAAGAGGAGCCGCGAGCCTCCCGCGTGAGCGGGGGGAGTGGTCGTAGAGTGGGCTTGCCGCCGCGCGAACGTCAACGGCGCGGCCCCGCGATTCGATAACCAATCGCCGCGAGCGCTTCGTTCACGCGGGCGGACTGGTCGCCCTGGATTTCGAGCGCGTCGTCCTTGAGCGCTCCTCCCGCGCCGCAGATGTCCTTCAATCGGGTGAGCAAGGCGGGCAGATCGTTGTCGGCCGCCGCGAGCCCGCGGACCACGGTCACGAGCTTCCCCTTCTTTCGCTTCACGACGGCGACGCGGGCGGTCTGCTTCTCGGGAGGAACGCGCACCGGCTCGGGCGGCGGACAGACGCACGCCGCTTCGAGTTCGCCGCAACGCTCGCACCGCGGCGGCCGATCGAACGGGGTGCCTTCGAAAAGACGCATAGGGATCGGGATTCCGTGGGAGATAAAAACCGTGGGAGATAAAAGAGGAGGCGCCGTCATCGTCGTTCACGAACTCGCCGGCGGGATCGTTCGATTTCACTGCGACGCGGCGGGGTGGCTGGGGTCGATCCGCCGCGAGACGCCGTCC
>JBBDNT010000040.1:5257-7736 GCA_040877445.1 Planctomycetaceae bacterium | reverse complement strand
GTCACTCGTCACTCGTCACTCGTCACTCGTCACTCGTCACTCGTCACTCGTCACTTTCCCTCCCGTGCTCTTCCGTTTCGGCAGCGCGATCGCGCTGGTGGTCCTCGTTTCCTTGCTGGGGACGTCGCTCGAGAAGCGGAACCTCGAGCTGCGGCGGGCGACGAGCGCGCAGCGGTTTCGCATCGAGGCGTTGCGCAAAACGCACGCTTCGCTGCGCGCCCGCACGCAGCAATTGGGAGCGCCCGCGCGGCTGCTCGACGACCTGCTGGCGGAGCGAATCCCCGTCCGCGTTTCGGAACAGCCGCCGCGAAAAGAACCGGGCGTCCCGCCGCTGTTGCGCTGGGAGCGCTGAATCGCCGCCCGATGGCGGTCGACGATCGGGCGGGTAGGACGAACTTCAGTTCGTCGTGCCCGCCATCCTAGACCAACGGCTCCGACGCAGGCGGGGCGATTCCGAGTGTCGGGGCGACGGCTTCGCACGGCGAACTGAAGTTCGCCCTACGAAGCCGCCTCGAATTCGTGCGTCGATGTTCGACCACCGAGTGCGCATGCCGATGCGAGAATCGCTCGACGAACCCACGGGACGAAACCCAGCGCCG
Organism: Planctomycetaceae bacterium; assembly: GCA_040877445.1. Classification (GTDB taxonomy): domain Bacteria; phylum Planctomycetota; class Planctomycetia; order Planctomycetales; family Planctomycetaceae; genus JBBDNT01. Next base: position 7,137 of record JBBDNT010000040.1, on the reverse strand, counting down.
GTCGCCGGTGCGTTCGCGCTGACTGCGCGGGCGCGGTTCGTCGCCGCCGCTCTCGTCCTCGCGTGGCTGGTTCTCGCCGGACGGCTGGTGCGGTTGCAGTGGACCGATCGCGAGCACCTCTCGTCGCGGGTCGTCCGGCAAAGCTCGCTGCTCGAAGAGATTCCCGCTCCGCCCGGCGACATCGTCGATCGTCACGGCCGTTTGCTCGCGACGACCGTCACCACCCGCAGCCTGTATCTCATTCCCAGCCGCATCGACGACGCCTGGAAAACGGCGCGCGGTCTGGGCGAGGCGCTCGGCATCGACGCCGACGCCCTGTACCGGCGTCTGGGCGAAAACCGCGGGCGGCATTTCCTGTGGGTTCGCCGCCGCCTCTCCGACGACGAAGCGCAACGCATCAAGGCGCTCGAACTGCCCAAGGGAACGTGGGGCTTTCGCGACGAATACCTGCGGCGGTATCCGCAAGGCGCGCTCGCGGCCCACGTGCTCGGCCTGCGGGACATCGACGGCGTGGGCCGCGGCGGAATCGAGGAAAGTCGCGACGACGACCACCGCGGCACGCCCGGCCGCCGCCTGCTCCGCCGCCACGCGCGCGGCCGCGAGATCGAGGACCGCGAAGAAAACGACCAGCGGCCCCGGCCCGGCCGAACGGTCACCCTCGCGCTCGACGCCGTCATCCAGATGCACGTCGAGCGCGAACTCGACCGCGTGATGGAGGACGTTCGGCCGCGCTCGGCGGCGGCGATCGTGATCGGCGTGCCCGACTGCGACGTGCTGGCGATGGCCTCGCGCCCCGCCTTCGACCCCAACGACGCCTCGAACGTCGCTCCCGAGGCTTGGAAGAACACCGCGATCGCATCGCTCTTCGAGCCGGGCAGCACCTTCAAGCCATTCGTCGTCGGCTGGGCCATCCAGCGGGAAGCGCTCGCGCGGGACGAGCAGTTCGACTGCGAGTGGGGCGCCTACCGCATGGGCCGCCGCGTGCTCCACGATCATCATCCCTACGGCGTGCTGAACGTGACCGACATCCTCGTCAAGTCGAGCAACATCGGCATGGCGAAGATCGGCGAACGGCTCGGCAACCGCGGTCTGCACGAAGCGGCGGTCCGCTTCGGGTTCGGACAGCCCACCGGCATCGAACTGCCGGGCGAACTCGCCGGCATCCTTCGCCCGCTCGACAGGTGGACCAGCTATTCGACCGGCTCGATTCCGATGGGCCAGGAACTCGCCGCGACGCCGCTGCAAACGGCGGTCGCGCACGCGGCGCTCGCGTCGGGGGGACGGCACCGCACGCCGCGGCTCGTGCTGGCGACGGAAGAGCGTGCTCCAACCGCGTCACCGTCCTCTTATGCGGACGCCCCGCGCGGGGCAGCGACGCGGGGATCGAACGCGATCGTATCGAACGCGCTCGATCCCGAGATCGCGCGCTGGCTCGTGACCGGCCCCATGCGCGAGGTCGTCATGCGGGGAACCGGCCGCCGCGCGAACCTCGACGACTACGCCGTGTTCGGCAAGTCGGGGACGGCGCAGAAGCTCGATCCCGAGACGGGCGGTTATTCGATGCGGTTGCACACCAGCTCGTTCGTGTGCGGCGGGCCGGTCGAAAGTCCGCGGGCGATCGTGCTGGTCGTGGTGGACGAGCCGGCGCGGGGGGAAAGCCAGTTCGGCGGCACGATCGCCGCCCCGCCGGCCTCGCGCATCCTGCGGCACGCGCTCGTCACGCTGCGCGTGCCGCCGCGGGCGCAGTAGGACGCCGTCGATCTTGAGTTTGTGGGTCGCAGTTCCCGTAGGATGGATCGGCAATGGCATGGAGAGGTCACAAGCAGCACCGAGGCCGATACGGCGGCGACGCTCGATCGTGCGAGGGCCGCCAATCCGTC
>JBBDNT010000040.1:1475-5157 GCA_040877445.1 Planctomycetaceae bacterium | reverse complement strand
TTGGCAATCCCTCCAACGGCGAGCGAGCCGGCAGAACGATCGACCCTCGTCGACGTTCGAAGCCTCACCGCCGGATCGCCAATCCATCCTACTACGCCTTCAAGTTCGAAATCGTGGGTCGATCGACCGTAGGATGGATCGGCAATGGCATGGAGCGGTCACAAGGGGCACCGAGGCCGATACGGCGGCGACGCTCGATCGTGCGAGGGCCGCCAATCCGTCCGACCGCGGCGCCGACCGCCGAATTGGAACTTGACGACCTACTACGGGCAATCCACGACTTCAACATCGGCGACGTATCCATCTTGGAATTGGACGTCGGCGGCGTGCCGGACGGATTGGCAATCCCTCCAACGGCGAGCGAGCCGGCAGAACGATCGACCCTCGTCGACGATCGAAGCCTCACCGCCGGATCGCCAATCCATCCTACGGGCAATCCACGACTTCAGCCGCAGTTCGTGCAGCGGCCTTTGAGCAGGACCTCGGTCACTTCGCCGATTCTCGCGGCCCGTTTGCGGGTGGCGGCGTCGAAGGCGACGTCGCTCATACAAGTGACGCTGCCGCAATCGACGCAGACGAAATGCGGATGCGTCCCGCGATCGGGGTCGTCCGGCCCGCGGAGTTCGAACCGCCAGACATGATCGCCCAGTTCGGTGCGGGCGAGCAGTCCCGCTTCGGTGAGATCGGTGAGGTTGCGGAACACGGTCACCTTGTCGAACCCCCGCGGGGCGAGCCGTTCGGCCACTTCGCCATGCGTGAGCGGCCGGTCGGCGCGGCCGAGTTCGAGGAGCACGGCGACGCGCGGACCGGTGGAGCGGAGTCCCGCATCGCGGATCGCCTTCCGCGCGCGTTCGGTGTTCCATTCGCGCGGCGCGGTCATCCGGAAATCTCGAAGAGCGACTGCGTGCGCACGACGGCGCATTCGTCCGGAAACGTGTGAAAGGCATGCACCAGCAGTCCGTCGCCGCCGGCGTCGCACCGCAACAGGCTGAGCGGCGCGGGCGCGAGCCGATGGCCCGAACCGAAGCGGTGCGCCAGCGTCGCCCGGGCGCAGTCGGCGGACAACTCCTCGTGAACGTTGAGGAACACGTCCGGGTTCAGCCGCTCGACCTGGCAACTGCTCCAATACCGCAGGCCGCCGTCGAACGTTTGGGCCACGTCGCGAAACCCGCAGAGCTTCCGCTCGAACAACCGCTTGCGCTTGGGCAACGTGTGCGAGCGCGTCGTGGCGACTTCCGTCACGGTGCAGGAACCGTAACGAAAGGCGATGACGTGCCCCTCGTCGCAGATTCGCAACGACGCGGCGAAATCGTCGCGGCACAAAGCCTTCGCGGTCCGCGTTCCGAACAACTCGGGATGGACCGAGCGGCCGAAAAGCTGAAGAACGAGTTCCGCGACCTGCGGCCTGGCGAATCCGACGTGCATCGGACGAAATCCTGAAGAAAGGGCGATCCTCGTGGGCTGCCTCGATGTCGAACCGGAGTTCGATCAAGGCATTATACGGGCGACGGCGCGGCGCACGAAAGGCCGCTCGAGTTTCTTTCCGTGCGCCGCTTCGACCGACGCGCCGACCGCGCGGCGGCGATCCTTCGCGGGGGCCGTTCCGGTCAGGGAGAGGCGTCCCGTGGCGCGGCGTCACCCTCCGCGTCCCGCCGCTCGAAGACGACCACGTGCTGCCAGGGGAGCGTGCCGATCGTCTCCTTCCATTCCAGGTCGAACTCGGGATGCGCCATTTCCCGCTTGACCTGGGCTTCGGTCATCTTGTGCACGAGCTTGATCGGCACCTGCGGGTCTTCCTTGCGGTATTCGACGAGCACCACCCGTCCCCCCGGCTTCATCGCCTTCGCGATCTCGCTCATCATTTCGTAAGGAAACGCGAACTCGTGATACACGTCGACCATCAGCGCCAGGTCGATGGAAGCGGGCTGCAATTGCGGCGATTTTTCCGTTCCGCGGTGCGGCTCGACGTTCTTCACGCCGCGCGCCTTGATCTTCTCGCCCAGCAGCTTGAGCATTCGCTCCTGGATGTCGACGGCGATCACCTTTCCCTCGGGAGCGACCTTCTCGGCGAGCATCAGCGAGATGACGCCGCTGCCGGCGCCGATGTCCGCCACGATCAGGCCCGGTTCGAGGGCGAGCGCTTCGACCAGTTTCGACAGTGATTCCTCCTGCTCGCGCTGCGGACGTTCGAGCCAGGGCGCGGCGGCGGCGCCCATCACCTGCGCGATCTCGCGGCCCATGTAGAACTTGCCGATCCCGTTGGGATCGTGTCGTCTGCGATACACGTACCGGGACGCGGGCGCCTTCGCGGTCGCCGCTTGTCCGTCCGCGGGTCCGTTGGCCGGCTGTTGCGCGGCCGCGGAACCGGGGGCTACGAACAGCAATCCGAGCACGAGCGCGCCCGCGATTCCGAGAATGGAGCCGGGGGCCAATTTCGAACCGGTCATTGGACTTCTCCGAGCGGGAGGAGTGGAGCTTCGCCTTCGACGTCTTCCGGTGCGATCCACGCACACACGCGGTCGATGGCGGACAGCGTTCTCTCACAGTATTGCGTCAGGAACGCCAGGTCCAGCGGCTCGTGCCCGGCGACGCCGCGCGCGCCTTCGAGAGCCGCTTCGCCGTCGAAGTTCACGTAGGCGATCCGAGCGGTCAGTTCGGTGTCCGGTCGCCCGAAATCGCTTCCCGGCAGAATCGCGACGCCCGCCTCCGTCAGCAGCGACTCGCACATTGCCGCGGCAGTCCGGATGCCGCGCGCCGCGAGGCGTTCGCGGTGCCGCTCGAAATCGACGAACAGGTAAAAGCCCCCCTGCGGGTCAGGAACTTCGATGTCGTCGGTTCGCAACCGGTTCGCCAGACGCCGGCCCAGCGAGCCGAGAATCCGCCGCGCGCGATGCAGGTAGTCTTCGATCTCCTCGCCAAGCCGAAACGCCCGCACGGCGGCGTATTGAATGGGTGCGCTGGTCGCGGTGTAGGTTTCGCTGGCGACCGCGACGAGCGCCTCGCGGAGCCAGTCGAATTGCGCGGGGAACGACAAGGTACCCAACCGCCAGCCGCCCGCTCCGCACCACTTGCTGAGTCCGCCGCTGACGATGGTTCCTTCGGGATGGAACCGCGCGATCGAAACGTGCTCGCCGCGATGATGCAGTTCACCGTAGATTTCATCCGCGACGATCGCGATGCGATGCCGGGCGGCGACCGCGGCGATCGCCTGCAATTCGGCGACGTCGTGCGTGAGTCCGGTGGGATTGCTCGGATAATTGAGAATCAAAAGTCGCGGCCGATGTGGTTCCCGGGCGCAGAGCGATTCGAGCTCGTCGGCGACCACCTTCCATCCGGATTCCGCCCGCGTCGGCAGCCAATGCACCGGCTTCCCGATGATGCGCGCCTGCGGCGCGTACGACACCCAACTTGGTGACGGAATCAACAGATCGCCGTCGTACACGAGCTGCAACAGAAACAGCAGTTCCTTCGATCCGGGGCCGACGATCACGTTCTCGGCGGTACGGGCGATGCCTTGCCTGTCGGCGTGATACGCGGCGATCGCCTCGCGCAGCTCCAGAAGGCCCCGCACCGCGAGGTAATCCTTGCGATGCGCGTTGTCGCGGAGTTCCTGCACGACCGGCTCGGGAACCGGAAACGGAGATTGTCCCAGACCGAGGCCGAGAACATCCCGACCGGCGGG
>JBBDNT010000040.1:0-1465 GCA_040877445.1 Planctomycetaceae bacterium | reverse complement strand
CCCCAACGCTCGTTGATCGCCAATGTCGCGGACGGGGCCAGTCCGCGCACGCGAGGGTTCAGGGGCAGACTGGACATGCGGCTTCTTCGCGGGCGATTGCCGTTCGATCGATGATTTCCACGAATGCTGTCATCGACTCTTCGCGAATCATCTCTCGTACGCGTCGTCGTCCCGGCGCCGCTCCATCACGGCGGACCATTCCGCTTCGTCGAGTTGCGTCGCTTCGTCCACCAGCAGGATCGGGATGTCGTCGCGGATGTCGAAGGCGAGCCGGCAATCGGCGTCGCGGCACACGAGCCGGGAACCGTCCAGCACGAGCTTCGACTTGGACTTCGGGCAGACGAGCAGGTCGCGAAGAGGGGCGGGATCGAACGGCATGGGGTGGGCTTTCAGCTATCAGCTATCAGCTATCAGCTACCAGCTATCAGCTATCAGCTATCAGCTATCAGCTATCAGCTATCAGCTATCAGCTATTGGGTGCCGGATCGGATTTCAGCGTGTTCGTCCGTCGTGCCTGAAAAGCTGACAGCTGATCGCTGATCGCTGATCGCTGACGGCTTTCGCCTCAATGCGGCTCGATCTTCACCGGGCCGCGCGAGGCGACCACGTCGTCGAACGTCCGCAACTGGTAGCCGACTTCGCAGTAATCGAGCAGCGAGCAAAGCGCCCGCACGGCGACGCCCATGCCGTCCGGTCCGCTGAAGCCGCCGAACTGGCCGCCGCTTTTCACGTGCGGCTCCATGTCGAGGAACAGGCCGGGAATGTCGAGCTTCGCCAGCCGCTTTTCGAGCGCCGGGAGTTCCTTCCGCAGGTCGCGGAAGATGTACTCGTGACCCGCATCGCCGATGTTCGGCGGGACGAAGAACCAGTCGGCGTCTTCGTCGAACGGGCCGCTCCCCTTCACCTTGCCGGCGGGACGCTGGTAGTCCTTGATGTGCATCCAGCCAAGGTGAGGCAGCATCGCCCGGTATTCGTCGAACACCTCCATCGGATCGTAGCCCTGGTAGGCGATGTTCCCGCCGTCGAACACGAGCACCATGTTCGGGCTGTTCACCCGCTGGGCGAGCGCGGCGAGCGACTGGCCGTCGTAGCCGATCAGGTTCGACTCGACTTCGAGCCCGAAAACGACGTCTTCCCTCGCGCACAGCTTGACGATCTTCGCGAGGTTCTCGGCCGCCTGGTCGTAGTGCTTGGCCGGATCGTCGGTGCGGGGGTGATAGAAGGCGAACCCGCGGATGAGCTTCGTCCCCAGCGCCTGGGCGACGTGGATGGTCTGGCGGACGTCCTTTTCGACGTACTGCTCGATGGGGACGTACTTGTTGTGCGTGCCGTCGTCGACGTCGCGGAGCTTCACCTTGCCGATCCGCGAGCCGATGCTGGTGACCGACATGCCGTACTCGGCGTGCAGCGACTTGAGGTGGTCGAGCTTCGCCTTGTCGAGATCGACGACGTGCTCGACGGTCCC
>JBBDNT010000039.1:0-7788 GCA_040877445.1 Planctomycetaceae bacterium | reverse complement strand
TTTGGCTCTGTAGGGAGGAATTACGGTGGCCAAGAAGAAAGCGACCAAGAAGGCGACGAAGAAGGCTGCCAAGAAGGCAACCAAGAAGAAGGCGACCAAGAAGGCGGCGACCAAGAAGAAGACCGCCAAGAAGAAGGCGAAGAAGAAGTAGCTTCGCCTCCACCACGCCACAACGAGCAAGAAGCGGTCGAAGGAATTCGACCGCTTCTTCTTTTTCGCCCCGCGCCATTTCAGGTTCCCACGGCGAGCGCCGCCCCCTCCGCTCGAGGATCAACACGCATGACGATCGCGATCGTTCTCATCGGCGTGTTCATCGCCGCGGTCGGACTCCTCGGCGCGCTGTTTCCGCTGGGGTTGATCCGCTTCGCGGAAATCGTGTGGCGCGCTCCGCGGATTCTGTTCGTCGGCGCGGCGATCCGGCTGGCGATCGGCGCACTGCTGATCGTCGCCGCGGAACAGTCCCGCTTCCCATGGACGTTCCGCGTGCTGGGGGCGATCACGATCGCCGCCGGACTGGCGCTGCCGGTCGTCGGGTTCCACCGCTTGCGGCGATTCATCGACTGGTGGGCTCGCCGGCCGTACTGGATGATCCGCGGCTGGGCGCTGCTGGCGGTCGCATTCGGCGCGTTTCTGATTTACGCTATCCTGCCGTAGTACCACGTCAAGCTTGAATCCGGCGGTTGGAGCCGTGGTAAGACGGATTGGCGGCCCTCACCCGATCGAGCCGCGCTGGCATGTCGGCCTCCGCGTACCTTGCGACCTCGGCAGGCCATTGCCAATCCATCCTACGGTCCACTCACGAGATCGAACTTGACGACGCAGTCGCCCGCCCTCCGACACGGGCGGACGCTCGGCGCGGACGTCGGTCGATGCCCGCGCCGGTTTCGACGGCTCAAGGAGATTCGGCATGCGTTCGCTGCTCACGATCGGCGGTTGGACGACTTCGCTCGCGTTCGCTCTCGCTCTGTCCGCCCGCGCGGCCGAACCGGTCGCCAACTCGTTGGGCATGACGCTCGTCCGCGTCGAACCGGGCGAGTTCACGATGGGCACGGGCGACGCGCCGCCGAAGTCGCGCGAAGAATGGGAACAGCGCGACTGGGACGAGTCCCCCGCGCACCGCGTCCGCATCGCGCGCCCCTTCTTCATCGGCGCGCACGAAGTCACCAACGCCCAATTCGAGCAATTCGACGGGAAGCACAAGGAACTTCGCGGCAAGTTCGGCAACTCATCGGACGACGACGCGCCGGTGGCTTACGTCACCTGGCGGCAGGCGGTCGACTTCTGCGAATGGCTGTCGAAGAAGGAAGGCAAACCGTATCGCCTGCCGACGGAAGCGGAATGGGAATACGCCTGCCGCGCCGGCACGACCACGCCTTTCTCCACCGGCGAGACGCTCGCCCCAGCGCAGGCGAACTTCGGACTCGCCCCCGACGGCGAGAAGCAGATTTCCGCGGTCAAAGTCGGCAGCTATCCCGCGAATCCGTGGGGGCTGTTCGATATGCACGGCAACGTCGCCGAGTGGTGCCTCGACTGGCACGGACCCTATACCGAGGAACCGCAGACAGATCCCGTCGGCCGGGCGGACGGCGTCGCGCGGGTCACTCGGGGTTGGCATTATCTGCGGACGGGGCAGCATCGACAGCGGTTCTGCCGCTCGGCGAACCGGTCGGGGCACTTGCCGCAAGACGCGAACGTCTACACCGGCTTCCGCGTGGTGCAGGCCGAGTTGCCCGATACGAAGCCGCTGCCGGTCGCCCAGCCGCCGCTCAACCAGCGCGACGTGAAACAGACGCGCGCGTCGAAGAACGGTCCCGATCACTCGAAACCGTACTTCTTCGACTACTCGAAGGAGGGCCGCGGGCCGACGATTCCGCCGGACGCGTGGGGACCGGTTTTCGCCCAGCACAATCACTTCACCGCGTGCGTCGCATGCCCCAACGGCGACGTGCTCGCCGTGTGGTACACCTGCGTGAGCGAAGCCGGCCGCGAACTCACGCAGGCGGCGACGCGGCTGCGGGCCGGCAGCGACCAGTGGGAACCCGCGTCGCCGTTCTTCGAAGTCCCCGATGTCAACTGCCATGCGCCGGTGCTGCTGCGCGACGGGAACCGCATTTACCACTTCGGCACTCAGTCGTTCGCCGGGTGGGACCACGCGGCGAACTTCATGCGGTATTCCGACGACAGCGGCGCGACCTGGTCGCAGCCCGAAATCATCCTCGGCCGCGACGCCCCCGACACGCTCAGCCAGCCCTGTTCCGCCTTCGTGGCGCAGAACGGCACGCTGGTCCTCACCTGCGACGGCGATCGCGGACACCGCAACGAGCACGTGATGACCAGCGGCGACAAGGGCGAGACCTGGCAAGTCCGCAAAGGCGACATGCGGGCCGCCGTCGGGGCATATGCCATTCATCCCGCGATCGTCGAGCGCGGCGACGGGACGATGCTCTGCTGGCTTCGCGGGCCGAAGCCGATGCCGGTGCTGAGTTCAACCGACTTCGGCGACACGTGGGAGAAACGCGACTCCCCCTTCCCGGGGATCGGCGTCGGCCAGAAGGCGGCGGCGCTCCGCTTGAAGAGCGGCGCGATCCTGATGCTGTCGATGGACTCCGGCCGGGAACTCTTCGGCGGCGGCTCGTTCGTCGCGCTCTCGCTCGACGACGGCAAGACGTGGCCGCACGCCCGCAAGGTCGACGCGCCGGTGGCCGGATACATGTCGCTCGCCCAAGGAGACGACGGCACGATCCATCTCATCGGCTCGCGGTTGCGGTTCGCCGCCTGCAACGAGGCCTGGTTCAAGGAAGGCGAGCCGCTTCGCGGCGGGGATTGACCGCGACGAAGGCAGCGGCGTGAAAAACATCGACCGTTGACCTCCGCAGATACGCGCATCGACTTCATTCCCGCGCCGGCGCCTTCCGTGATTCAGTAGTTCCAAGTTTCCCAACCGACGTCGAATGGACGGACTCCGAACGTTCTCACGCCATCTCTCCCGTTCGACGCACGGCGCGGAGCACCCTGAAGGGGTGCCATTCCAAAGCCCAGGGTCGCGACCGGAGGGAGCGCACCCTGGGTTCGAGGCCGTCGAATCGACCCCAACCCTGAAAGGGTTGCACTCCAGGCGGCGCGGCCCGCATCGTTCCCCGACGACCGTGATGGTGTCCGGGTGCAACCCTTTCAGGGTTGATTCGCGAGAGGAGGGGCCGTCGACCCAGGGTGCGCTCGCTGGCGCTCGCGACCCTGGGCTTTGGAATGCGACCCTTTCAGGGTCGGGGATTCGGCCGTCCTGTTGCTGGACCACCGAGCTTGGAACTACTTTCATTCCCGCGCCGGCGCCTTTCCTCACCGTCGGGGCTCGATCCGCGAGCGTCGGCTGCGGGTGGTCTTGATCCCGCCGCTGCCTAGGCGGCATCGCGACCATCGCCACACTCCGAAACCAGTCGACCATGGACTTGGCCACTCTGTCGCTCCTCGCGCTCGCCGCGATCGTCCTGTTGAGTTGCGTCACGCGCGTCAACATCGGCCTGTTGGCGCTATCGCTGGCGTGGGTCATCGGTACTTACGTCGCGCCCCGGTACGGATACGACTACGACGCGCGGACCGTCGCCGGGTTCTTCCCCGTCGATTTGTTCGTCAAGCTCGCCGGCGTGACGCTGTTGTTCTCGATCGCGCAGCGGAACGGGACGCTGCAACTCGTCACCACGACCGGCTTGCGCGCCTGCCGCGGAAAGAACGCGCTCGTCCCGTTCATGTTCTTCATCCTCGCCTGCGGGCTTTCGGCGTCGGGCGCGGGGAACATCCCCTCGGTCGCGCTGCTGGCGTCTTCGGCGATGCTCGCGGGACGCCAGGCCGGAATCTCGCCGCTGGTGATGACGCTGATGGTCGCCCACGGCAGCATCGCCGGGAACCTGTCGCCACTCACGCCGATGGGCATCATCGCCGAAAAGAACCTCGCGGAACTCGGCCTCGTGGGCTACTCCGGCTACACCTTCGGCATGAACTTCGCCGCGAACGCGCTGGTCGCCCTGCTGGGCTATGTGCTGTTCCGCGGCTGGAGGCTCGCGCCGCCTGATGCATCGTCTGAAATCGACGCGGCGACATCATCGCCCGTTTCGCCCGCGTCGACGGACGACAACACCGCGCTCGACGCTCCCCGCGCCTTCACGCTCGTTTTGCTCGCGCTGCTGATCGTGGGGGTGATCCGGTTCGGCGTCGATATCGGCTTCGCGGGGTTCGCCGCCTCGGCGCTGCTCGTCGTGACGGGTTGCGGCGACGATCGGGCCGCCATCCGCGACATGCCCTGGAGCGTGATCCTCATGGTCTGTGGCGTGACGGTGCTCGTCGCGCTGTGCGAGAAGACCGGCGGGCTGGATCTCTTCAGCGCGCTGATCGCGCGGGTCGCCACGGCCGAGACGATCTCCGCGTGGATGGCCGGCAGCACCGGGCTGATCTCCGTCTTCAGCAGCACTTCCGGCGTCGTGATGCCGACCTTTCTGCCGACCGTCGCCGGCGTGGCCGAGCGCGTCGGCAGCGACGATCTGCTGGGGATCGCGACGTCGGTGAACATCGGCAGCAACCTGGTCGACGTGTCGAGCCTGTCGACGCTGGGCGCGCTGTGCGTGGCGGCGGTCCCGAACGAGGCGGCTCGCCGCAAGCTGTTCCGGCAAGCGCTCGTGTGGGGACTGTCGATGAGCCTCGTCGCCGCGGCGCTGTGCTGGGCGGTGTTCTGAATCGCCGCACTCGAAAGAATTCTCCGCGGCGACCCGCTATAGTCCACGTTTCGCCCGGACATCCGACCGCCGAAACAAGTCTCACGCCATGAAGCCCTGGGAGTTCTGGATCGACGTCGGCGGCACCTTCACCGACTGCCTCGCCTTGTCGCCGGAAGGGAAACTGCACGCCGTCAAGACGCTCAGTTCCGGCCGCACGAAAGGCCGCGTCGCCGAATGCATCGGCACCGACCGCATCGCCGACGAAACCCGCCGCGGCGATCCAGACGGATTCTGGACCGGCTACACGATCCGCTTTCTCGACGCGACAGGCGATACGCTGCACGAGGCGCGCGTCGCTGGTTTTCAGTCGGCCGCAGGGCTGATCCGCGTCGATTGCCAGCTTCCCGAAACGGTTGCCGCCGGCTGCGCCTACGAACTCGACGCGAACGAGGAAGCCCCGATCGTCGCGATCCGCCGCGCCCTCGGACTTCCTTCGAACGCGCCGATCCCGCCGGTGATCGTGAAGCTCGGCACCACGCGCGGCACGAACGCGCTTCTCGAACGCAAAGGCGCCCGCACCGCGTTCGTCACCACCCGCGGGTTCGCCGACGTGCTGCTCATCGGCAACCAGGACCGCCCGCGGCTGTTCGATCTCGCGATCCAAAAGCCCGAGCCGCTCTTCGAGCGCGCGGTCGAAATCGACGAGCGGATCGACGTGCACGGCAACGTCCTCCGCGCCCCGAACGAGGTCCGCATCCGCGAGCAATTCGCCGAGTTGCAGGCGGCGGGCGTCGAATCGGTGGCGATCTGCCTGCTGCACTCGTTCGCCAATTCCGAGCACGAGCGGATCGTGGAGCGACTCGCGCGGGAGGCGGGCTTCGACGAAATCAGCGTCTCCAGCAAACTCTCGCCGCTGATCAAGATCGTCTCCCGCGGCGACACGACGGTGATGGATGCGTATTTGAATCCGATCCTTCGCGAGTACGTCGCCACGCTGCGCTCGTCCCTCGACCCTCAACCCTCAACCCTCGACCATCTCTCGACTCTCGACTCTCAACTCTCGACCCTGAAGATCATGACCTCCGCCGGCGGCCTCATCGACGCCGACCGCTTCGTCGGGAAGGACAGCATTCTCTCCGGGCCGGCGGGCGGGGTGATCGGCTTCTCGCGCGTCGCCCAGCGGGCCGGGTTCGAGAAATCGATCGGCTTCGACATGGGGGGCACCAGCACCGATGTCTCCCGCTTCGACGGAACCTACGACCTCGAATTCGAGACGAAGAAGGCGGGCGTCCGCGTCGTCGCGCCGATGCTCGCCATCGAAACCGTCGCCGCCGGCGGCGGCAGCATCTGCGGCTTCGACGGCGTGAAGCTCTTCGTCGGCCCGCACAGCGCCGGCGCCGATCCCGGTCCCGCCTGTTACGGACGCGGCGGACCGCTCACCGTCACCGACGTGAACCTGCATCTCGGCAAGATTCTCCCCGCGCACTTCCCCTTCCCGCTCGATCGCGCCGCCGTCGAACGCCGGCTGGAAGAACTGTGCGAGCGGATCGCGAGTTCGCCCCTCGGCACGACGTACTCGCCGGCGCAGCTCGCGGAAGGCTTCGTCGAGATCGCCAACGCGAACATGACGCGGGCGATCCGCAACATCTCGGTCGCGAAAGGGTACGACCCCGCCGACTACGCCCTCGTCACTTTCGGCGGCGCGGGGGCGCAGCACGCCTGCGCCATCGCCCGCGCGCTCGGCATGACGACCGTGCTGATCCATCCCTTCGCCGGAATTCTGAGCGCGTACGGCATCGGCCTCGCCGACGTCCGCCGCTTCGGCGAGCGGTCGGTGTTGCAGCCCTACTCGGACGAAACGCTCGCATCGCTCGAAGCGGTCTTCGCGGAACTCGAGGCGGAGACGGTCGCCGCGGTGCGTGCCGAAGGTGTGACCGACGACCGCATCGCCCCGCCGGTCCGCTCGCTCGATCTGCGTTACCGCGGCGTCGAGGCGACGTTGAACGTCCCTCATCCCGAAGACGGCGACTACGCCCGCCGCTACGACGAATTGCACCGGCAGATGTACGGTTACGCCCACGCGGGGCGAACGCTGGAGATCACCGCGGCCCGCGTCGAAGTCACCGGCCACATGCCGGAGCCGGCCGAAGCGACCGAGCCGGTCACGCCGCGCACGCCGGAACCGTCCGAATGGACGGAGACGATCTTCCACGGCGAGCCGCGCCGCACCGGCGTGTTCCTCCGCGAACACCTGCACGCCGGGGACACGTTCCCTGGCCCGGCGATCGTCTGCGAGCCGACCTCCACGATCGTCATCGACCCCGGCTGGACCGCGACGATCGCGGAGCGCGGCGAAGTGGTATTGAGCGCCGACGAGCGTCCGGTTAGCCGCGAGCCGAAGGCGAGCGAGCCGACGCGCACCGCGCCCGACATTCACGATCGCGCCATCACGCGCGAGAACTGGAACGACGTCGCAACTGATATTCGCCGGGCGATTCGCCTGGCACCCGACAATGTCGAGTACCGCCGACTATTGCGCGGCGGCCAGTTGAATTTCCAGACGGCCGCATCGTCGCAGGCGGGCGACCCGGCGCAAGTCGGCTTGATCCGTGAACGCTGCCGGATCTCGCGTGCGGCTCGGGATTGGGAAGCGCTCGACGAAGCCGGCGAAGACGGCCTCGCGCTGGATCCGCAGAACGTCGAGTTCCATATCGCCGTCGCCGAGGCGGCACTCGCGCGCGAGTACCACGCTGTCGCGGTCTTCGCGTACCGGTGTGCGATGCGTGTCTCTCCGGTGATCGCAGAATCGCTCGCTCGATCTTCAGGTCTAGAAACGCGCATTAGAATCGCCTTGTCCGATCAACGGGATCCCGACGACCGCTTGCGCCAAATGACCTACGAGAGCGCGCGACAGGTCATGCACCAAGAGAAACGTGACGAAGCCAGCGCCGAAGCACGCCCGGAACGCCCACATCAGACAACTGACCACGGACCACTGACAACTGACAACCACCCCGACCCCGTGCGCCTCGAAATCTTCAACAACCTCTTCGCCTCGATCGCCGAGCAGATGGGGATCACG
>JBBDNT010000038.1:0-7808 GCA_040877445.1 Planctomycetaceae bacterium | reverse complement strand
GAGAGTCGAGAGTCGAGAGTCGAGAGTCGAGAGTCGAGAGTCGAGAGTTGAGAGTTGAGCGACTCACCAACACTGACAACTGACAACTGACAACTGACAACTGAGAGGTTGTGAATCTTTCGCCATTCGACCGTGTCCGCAGCGCGTCATTCCCGCGAAGAGCCTGCCCCCAGCGAAGGCGGGGGCGGGAATCCAGTCGATGCACGGACAGTAATCCCATTGGTGACCGCCTTGGCGATTACTGGATTCCCGCCTGCGCGGGAATGACGATTCCGAGGCTCACTCAGCGGAAAGAAGGTTTCACAATCTCTGACCACTGACAACTGACCACTGACCACTAGCCGCCCCATGCTCGACCTTCTCACGATCCTGTTCGCTCTCGCGTGCGTCGCCGTTGGTTTGCCGATCGCGGTGTTCTGCGTGGAGTGTTTCGCTTCCGCGCTGCCGTTGCGACGACGAGCGCTTTCCGATGGGGATTCGACCGCGGAGACCGTCGAACTAGACGATTCGCCGCGGACCGTCGTGTTGATTCCCGCGCACGACGAGGCGGCGGTCATCGGCGAGACGCTCGCGCATCTGCTGCCGACGCTTCCCGCTTCGGCGCGGGCCATCGTGATCGCCGACAACTGCAACGACGAAACCGCGCCGCTGGCGCGGATCGCCGGGGCCGACGTGCTCGAGCGCCGCGACTTGCGCCGTCGCGGCAAGGGGTACGCCATCGAGTTCGCGCTATCGAAGCTGGAAGCCGATCCGCCCGACGTGGTCGTCGTGTTCGACGCCGATTGCCGGGGCGACGCCGAACTGATCGACACCATCGCCCGCGTCGCGCACCGCACCCGACGGCCGGTGCAGGCGCTCGATCTCGTCGAGACCGACGGCCCCGCCGCGAGCATTCACGCGGTCTCCTCGTTGAGCTTTCGCTTCAAGAACCTCGTGCGCCCGGCGGGAATGGCGCGGCTCGGGTTGCCGTGCCATCTGATGGGGACCGGCATGGCGATTCCGTGGTCGCGGCTGCGCGACGTCCGGCTGTGCGGCGGGAACCTCGCGGAAGACATGCAACTCGGCATCGACCTCGCGATCGCCGGGTTTCCCCCCCTGTTCCGCCCGGAAGTCGGCGTGACCAGCCCGGCGCCGAGCGAGCGGTCCGCCTTCGTCAGCCAGCGCACGCGATGGGAGCAGGGACATCTCGCGACGCTGTCCACGCAGGTGCCGCGGTTGCTCCTCGCGGGAGTGCGGAGGCGGCGGCTCGACCTGATCGGCATGGCGCTCGACCTCGCCGTCCCGCCGCTGTCGCTGTTGGTGATGACGTGGGCGTTCGTGTTCGTGCTCGCGATCGCCTTCGGCTTCTTCGGTGGAACCTGGTGGCCGGCGGGAGCGCTGGCCGTTCAAGGGGGCATGATGCTCGCGGCCGTCGCCGTCGGCTGGGCGAAGCATTGCCGCAGACACGTCCCGCTGCGCGTGCTGGCGGCGATTCCAATTTACATGCTGCGGAAGTTGCCGATCTACGTTTCCTTCTTCTTCAAGCGACAGAAGCAATGGGTGCGCACGGAGCGCACCGTTCGCAGCGACCCGCTTCCCGTTCGTAGTGACCCGCTTCAGCGGGTCGATGCGCGGGAGACGCATTCCGTGAAATGACGTAGCGATGTAGGGTGGGCTGTGCCCACCAGCACGACCAAGCGAGTCTCCGTACTTGTGCGGGCCGAACGACGATTGGACCTTGACTCTTCATCGTGGTGGGCGAAGTCCACCCTACGCTGCTCGACCTTTGGAGAACACGATGACCGTCACCACGACACCTCCTCCCCCCGCTCACGCGGGAGGCTCGCCTTCGACTCACGCGGGAGGCTCGCCTTCTGCCGTGAAATCCGCGCAGATTCGCCTGTTCGGTCTGACGATCGACGTGCTCACCATGCGGGGCGCGGTCGCGAAGCTGATGGACTGGATCGCCGCGCCCGATGGCGAGTGCCGCTACGTCGTCACCCCCAACGTCGACCACGTCGTGATGGCGCAGCATCACGAGGGACTGCGGAAAGCGTATGCGGATTCGGCGCTGGTGCTCGCCGATGGGATGCCGGTGGTGTGGGCGTCGCGATTGCTGGGCAAGCGCTTGCCGGAGCGCGTCGCGGGGGCGGACCTCGTGCCGGCGCTGTTCGACGCGGCGGACGACTCGCGGAAGCTGACGGTCTACCTGCTGGGCGCGGCGCCGGGGGTGGCGGAGCGGGCGCGGCGGGAAATCGAATCGCGCTGGCCGGCGGTCGAAGTCGTGGGCGTCTACAGTCCTCCGCTGGGCTTCGAGAAGGACGACGCCGAGAACGCGAACATCCTGGCGCGCATCGCGCAGGCCGACCCGGACGTGCTGGTGCTCGGCCTCGGCGCGCCGAAGCAGGAGTTGTGGATCCAGGAGCATCGGGAACTGGTCTCGGCCCGCGTGGCGTTGTGCGTGGGGGCGACGATCGACTTCCTCGCGGGAGAGAAGCCGCGCGCGCCGCGGTGGATGCGCCGCACCGGACTGGAATGGGTGCATCGCCTCTGCAGCGAACCGCGCCGCCTGCTGAAACGCTACGCCCGCGACGCCCGCGAGTTCCCCCGGCTCGTCTGGAGGGAGTTTGTTCATCGACGAGTCGAAAACGATCTTCGCAAGGAATGATCGCGGACCGGCCGCGCGAAACACGCACGGTCTTGATCTTCGCGGACGACGCTGCTTTCATGGATGAGATGACGACCGACCGACCCCGATCCGCGCGCCTGCGCGCGCTGGAATCCATCACCCGCCGGCATTTTCTCGGCCGCGGCGGCGCGGGCATCGGCGCGATGGCTCTCGGGACGCTCCTGAACGACGCCCCGGCTTCGCGCGCGACAGCCGCCCCGCCGAACCGTGCCGACGAGCCGCTCGCGCCCCGGGCGCCGCACTTCGCGCCGAAGGCGAAATCGGTCATCTACCTGCACATGACCGGCTCCCCGCCGCAGCAGGATCTGTTCGACTACAAGCCGAAGCTCAACGAACTGAACGGGCAGGACTGCCCCGCCGAACTCACGCAGGGAGAACGCTTCGCCTTCATCAAGGGAACGCCCAAGCTGCTCGGCACGCCGCACAAGTTCGCGCGTCGCGGCGAACTCGGCGCCTACGTTTCGGATTTGCTGCCGAACATCGCGAGCATCGTCGACGATTTGACGATCATTCGCTCGCTGAAGACTGACCAGTTCAATCACGCGCCGGCGCAGCTGTTCCTCTACACGGGATCGCCGCGAAACGGGCGGCCGTCGATGGGGTCGTGGGTCACTTACGGCCTCGGTTCGGAAAGCGCGAACCTGCCGGGGTTCGTCGTGCTGCTCTCCGGCGGATCGCGGCCCGATCTCGGCGAGGCGGGATGGAACAGCGGGTTCCTGCCGACGGTGTACCAAGGAGTGCAATGCCGGTCGTCGGGCGACCCGGTGCTGTATCTCACCGACCCGGAGGGCATGAGCCGCGAAGTCCGCCGGAAAAGCCTCGACGCGATCGCCGATTTGAACCGCATGCAGCTCGAAACCTTCGGCGATCCGGAAACGCTCACGCGGATCGCCCAGTACGAAATGGCCTTCCGCATGCAAGCCTCGGTCCCCGAGGTGATGGACATTTCCCGCGAGCCGAAACACATTCACGAACTCTACGGCAGCGAACCGGGGAAGGGATCGTTCGCCAACAACTGCCTCTTGGCGCGGCGGCTGGTCGAACAGGGGGTCCGCTTCGTGCAGCTCTTCGACTGGGGGTGGGACACGCACGGCACGGGCGAAAAGGACGACATCATCACCAAGTTGCCCTTGAAGTGCCGCGAGATGGACCGCCCGGTCGCCGGGCTGATCGCCGATCTCGAGCAGCGGGGCCTGCTGGACGACACGCTGGTGATCTGGGGCGGCGAGTTCGGCCGCACCTCGATGAACGAGGCCCGCGGCGGGTCGAAGTTCCTCGGACGCGACCACCATCCGCACTGCGGCACGATGTTTCTCGCCGGCGGCGGCGTGAAGCGGGGCTTCGAGTTCGGCGTCACCGACGAACTGGGCTATCACGTCGTCGAAGACGAGTTCCCCATTCACGACTTGCAGGCGACGATCCTGCACCTGCTGGGAATCGATCACGAACGCCTCACCCACCGCTTCCAAGGGCGCGATTTCCGGCTGACCGACGTGTTCGGAAACGTGCGGCCGGAAATTCTGGCGTGAGGGTTCGCGAAGCCGATCACCCTTCGCGGCGGAGCATCGGCCCGAGTTCCTCGACGAAGTCGCTCACGTCCTTGAAGTCGCGATAGACCGAGGCGAACCGCACGTAGGCCACCTGGTCGAGCTTGCGGAGCGCTTCGATCACCTTCTCGCCGATCTCGCGGGAGGGAACTTCGCGGTCGAACCCTTCGTAGACCTCAGCCTCGACCGCGCAGATGATGCCTTCGATCTGGTCGTCGCTGATCGGCCGCTTGTAGCACGCCTTCTCCAGCCCGGCCCGGATCTTCTCGCGATCGAAGGGAACCCGCGTGCCGTCCTTCTTGATCACCTTGACCGGCGACTCCTCGATCTTCTCGTAAGTGGTGAACCGCCGCTCGCACTTCAGACACTCCCGCCGCCGACGGATGGCGAACTCCTGGCTCACCCGCGAGTCGATGACTTTCGTCTCGTCGTGTCGGCAGTAGGGGCACTTCATGGGTCGAAGGTCGAAGGTCGAAGGTCGAGGGTCGAGGGTCGAGGGTTGCGGGTCGAGGGTTGCGGGTCGCGAAACCGCAAGCGAGTGCTGCCTACTGCCTACTGCCGACTGCCTCCTTCAACACCAGCACCGGGCACGAACACAACGCCATCACCTGTTGGGCGAGCGCGCGGAACGCCTCTTCCGGACGATTCGGGTCGATCGTCCGCGTCCGCATCACGATCAGGTCGCATGACACGGCGGCCGCGAAGCGGACGATCTCGCCGGTCCGCCGCCCCACGCGCACCTCTTCGACCACCTCGAACCCGGCCGTGCGGAACCGCGTGCCGAGTTCGCCGATCTTCCGTTCGGCGTTGGCCTGCAACATGCCATAGAACTCGTCGAGATCGTCCTCGGGGTCCGGCTCGAGCGCTTCCACGACGTGCATCAGCGTGACCCGCGGCCGGTTCGACAGCCCCAGGACGAGCCGCAACAGCGACTCGTCCTCTTCGCTGAAGTCGACCGGCACGAGCAGATGGTGGAACTGATCCAGGGGAGCCATCGCGCATCCTCTCTTCGGCGGGCGGTCTTTCTCGGGAGTCGCGTCGCCCACTTCGCCCCCGCATTATAAGCGACCGCGCCCGCGGGATGCGAAGCGCCCGGCCGCACCAGGCCGCTCGAAACATGCCGGGACCGCTTCCGCGACGTTGGTTGACTTCGCCCGGGCCGCGCGGGCAGAATCGGGAATTCGCGCCCGGTCCGTTTCGCGGCCGATCGATGTGACCCGAGAACGAGGCCCGTCATGCGATCTTCCCAGCGACTGCTTTCGACGGCGGCGATCCTGATCGGCACGACCTGCGCCGCCTTCGCCGCGGAGCAAGCGGAGCAGCCCTGCGAGCAGCCGCCGGTCCTCTCGGTGGCGCGCCTGTCGCAAGCGGCGCGCTCCGCGGGGCTTGCGGTCGCGCAGGCCGAGGCGGACGTTCCCGCGGCGGCCCGCTCGAACCTCCCGTTCGTCACCGCCGACTATCACGATCCGGCGCTCGTCCACCTCCGCCGGCAGTACGAGTTGGAGAAAGTCGTCGCGGCCGGCGAGGACGAATGGAGCAGGCAACTGCTCCTCAAGGAATGGGTACACGACCGCATTCCCGGTGGAACTCCCAACGTGCGCGTGCGAACCGCGCACGAGATCCTCGAAGCGGCCGCCAAGGGGGAAAAGTTCTGGTGCACGTTCTACGCGATCACCTACACCGAGTGCGCGCTGGCCCTCGGCTGGCAGGCGCGGAAGATCGGCGTCGACCGCAACCACGGACCCGAAGGCGCGGGCAGCACGCATCACGGCGTCTCCGAAGTCTGGTCGAACCAGTTCCGGAAGTGGGTCGTCATCGACCCGCAGAGCAACCTGCACTTCGAAAAGGACGGCGTTCCCCTCTCCGCGTGGGACATTCGAGCCGCCTGGCTGAAAGACCAAGGCAAGGGCGTGCGACATCTGGTCGGCATCCCCCCGCGGGCGGTGCACAAGAACCCGGCCATCAACTGGTGGAAATTCCCCGACGAAGACGAAACCGCGTGCTACTTCT
This sequence comes from Planctomycetaceae bacterium, assembly GCA_040877445.1. Taxonomy (GTDB): domain Bacteria; phylum Planctomycetota; class Planctomycetia; order Planctomycetales; family Planctomycetaceae; genus JBBDNT01. Next base: position 1,583 of record JBBDNT010000038.1, on the reverse strand, counting down.
GGATGTATCTTTCCGACCATGCCCTCGGCTCGGAATCGACCAGCGACGTGAAACTCATCTTCCCGCAGGACGAAGCCAACAACGGACTCGTCTGGTATCAGAACAACGGCGAGCGGGGACAAGAACACCAGGGCTACCGCCGCAAACGCTTCGTCCCCACCGAGCGCATCGAAGACGTGTACTGGACGGTCGGCCTCGTCGAACCGCGAATCGCCGCGGCGGCGGACGGCACGCTCCGCCTCGAACTCGACTCCCACTGCCCCAACCGCACCGGCTACGAAGTCGCCCGGAACGACGGCCCCTGGGAAGCGCTCTCCGGCGAGTCGGTCGAATGGAAGCCGCGCTCGGGCGCGAACGTGCTCAAGCTGCGCACGGTCTCCGCGGGCGACGTGCGCGGCGCGATCGCGACGCTGCGGCTCGAGGTCGAGTGAGCCGATTCCCGCAGGCGATCGAAGCCGGGCATCGCAATCACATCGCTCAGCCGCGATCGTCGGCGAGTGCGCGTGATGGGAGAACCTGGAACGACTGTCCTCGCAACCCGTAACTCGCCAGCCGTGCCGCATGGAACTTCGCCGTTTCGCCGATCGCGTGCTCTTCTCCGAATCGCTGGCGGAGAAACTGCGTCCCGCGGAGTCGCCCTGGAGCGACGACGATCCCGGACCGGCGGTGCGCGTCGCCGCTCCCGCCCGTCCGCCGAACCTGCGATTCGCCCCTCCGCGCACCGCGCCCGCGATGCCCGCCCCCGATGCCCTCGCCGACCCGGGCAAGCGCGCGGTCGCGCATCACATCATGGCCAACCACGAATTGCAGGCCCTCGAAGTGATGGCTTTCGTGCTGCGGGCCTTTCCCGACGCCCCGCCCGAGTTCCGCATCGGCCTCGCGCGAATCATGGCCGACGAGCAGAAGCACACCCGCATGCACGCCGAGCGGGCCGCCGCCCTCGGCCTGCCGTTCGGCGAACTCCCCGTGAACTGCTACATCTGGAGCAAGGCGCTCGCCTTCGACTGCGTGCTCGATTACCTCGCCGGCTTGCCGCTGGTGTTCGAGAACCGCAACCTCGACCACACCCTCGAGTTCGAAGATCACTTCCGCCGCGCGGGCGACGAGCGCGGCGCCGCTCTCGTGCGGATCATCCACCGCGACGAGATCGCCCACGTCGCCTTCGGGTGGGAATGGCTGCGAAAGCTCAAACCGCCGGACCAGTCGGACTGGGACGCCTGGCAAGACCATCTGCACTGGCCGCTGCGACCCGAAAAAGCCGCCTCCCTCCCCTTCCGCCCCGCCCCGCGCCGCGCCACCGGGATGAGCGACGACTTCATCGTTCGACTCGAGCGCGCGACGCGCGACGCCCGGCCGGAATGACTTCCCGCCGGACCTCCGCGGGAAGTCGCTCCTGGAAACGGCCCGAACCCCGCCCCCGTAAAGCCTTGCAATCCACCCCGAACCCTGCCATAACAGACCTACGAACTCGAAAGTCGAGCCATCCAGAGAATAAAACGAGAGAAAAAACGGGACGTGGCGCAGCCTGGTAGCGCGCTTGACTGGGGGTCAAGAGGTCGCAGGTTCGAATCCTGTCGTCCCGA
>JBBDNT010000037.1:0-7859 GCA_040877445.1 Planctomycetaceae bacterium | reverse complement strand
GGCGATCCACGCGGCGGACGAATATTCCGTGCGAACATGAGGAACGCTGATCTTCGCTGATCGACGCTGATCTTCGCGCGGCGAGACCGCAATCGAGATCGGACTTCGCCGAATCGAACTCTCCGCGCCCTCGGCGTCCTCCGCGGTTCGATTCCTCGCGCCGCGGAAAGATCGAACCGCCGAGTGCGCCGAGGCCGCGGAGAAGACCAGAGAGAGACGACGTTCGACGAGAATCGCCGAATCGCCGACCGCCACCCGTGCCATCCGCGACATCCGTGGTCTCACGAAATTCGCGCACGACGAAGGGAATTGGAACGAATGAAGTGCGAAGTTGATTTTGGACAGCTACTTAGCATTGGAAATGTCCCCTTGGTGGATGAGGGCGGCGAAGGGGTTGCCGCCGTCGTTCCCGGCGTCGCGTTGCCACTTCGTCCGGTCCGCCGGTAGACTGAGAGCGGCTGGTGGGGCATCCTGGCATTTCCGCAATCAGGCGTTCGAATCATGCAGCGGCGTTCGGGCTTCGCGTGGGCGGTGTTGATGTTCGCGGGCGGGTGCGGGATGGCCGAGTCGCCGGACGACCGGGCCGCCGCCTTGTGGGCGATCTCGAAGGGGGGCGGGGCCTCGCTCACCGTCAACGATTTGGTGATTCGAGACGCGACCCGGTTGCCCGCCGAGCCGTTCCGCGTCGACGGAATCGACCTCAACAACCAGAAGATCGACGAGGCGGATCTGGCGAAGCTCGAGTCGCTCGAGCACCTGCGATATCTGCATCTGTACGATTCCGGCATCACCGACGCCGGGCTGGAGCACATCGCGCGGATCGCCTCGCTCGAGGAGTTGGAGCTTTCCTACAACGACGTCACGGACGAGGGGCTGCAACAGCTCGCCCCGCTCGCGAACATGAAGACGCTGTTCGCCCGCGGCACCGGGGTGACGCCGGACGGCGCCGAGGGACTTCGCGCCGCCCGTCCCAAGCTGACCATTCACGTTCGATGAGCGCTCGTCGCGCTGGTCGGGTTCAGGGCGTCTCGCCCAACGGGGACCGTGCGAGGCGATGCGCCGCGGGCGGGGCCAGTTCCAGTTCCGCGACGATCGCCGGGTGGTCCGAAGCGCCGTTGTCGACGACTTTCCGGCCAACGCAACGCGGTCCCCGAGCGATGATCCAGTCGATTCCGGTCGCCGCGGGCGAGCCCGCCGCGCCGCGCGCGTCGACTCCCACGCCGACGACCGCCGTCGTTTCCGCGTGGGCGATCAGCGCGGCCAGTTCCGAATCGTCGGCGGAAGTGTTCAAGTCCCCGAGCAGCACGGCCGGCTGTTCGAGCGACAGGAACAACCGGCAGACGGCCCGCAACTGGACTTCTCGATCGGCCCCCCGCGCGATGTGCGCCGCGAGCACGCGGACCGTCGTCCCGCGGTGCGACATTTCGGCGATCGTCGCCACGCGATACGCCTTGCCGCGGGTGTTCGGCAGCGGCACCCGGTGAATCGCTTCGATCGGTAAGCGGGAGAGCAGCCCGTTGCCGAACCCGTCATGCCACCAGCGGCGCTCTCCCGCGACGAAGACGGCCCGCAGTCCGAGCAGCGCGCCGAGTTTCGCCGCCTGGCTGTCCGTCGGTCGCCAACCGCCGCGGACTTCCTGCAATGCGGCGAAGTCGACCTCGCGGAGCGTCTCGGCGGTGCGGGCGAGATCGACGCGGGCATCGTTGCCCTTGCCGCTGTGGATGTTGAACGTGGCGATTCGCAGCGGCCCATCGGGATCGACGGCTTGCGCGACGTCGCCAGTGACCGTCAACGGCGCGGTCGGATCGGCGGGAACGCGATTCGAGCCGACGGCGATCACCAGTCCGATCAGCAGGGACGCGATCGATCCGCGGCGGAGGAGGGTTCGCACGATTCCGGTTCCATTCGCTGAAGCGTTCGATGTCCCGCCCCGCGGCGGGAGGGATTGCGCGTCACGTCTGCACCACGCCGAACAGCCACGCCCCGATGGTGCCGTCGAGGATCACGGGGCCCCAGGCGGCGAGCGGGGCCGAAACCAGGTTGGCGCTCCCGAGGTACTCGAAGCCCTGCCCGATCGCGAACAGCGCGCCGAGAAGCAGCGTACACAGCGCGACGTTCCCCACGACGTTGCGGCTTTCCTTCATCAGGATCAGCGGGACGGTGATCAGCACGGCGATGATGCTCAGGATCGGCTTCGTCAACCGGGAGTGCAGGTGAATCGACTGGCTGCGGATCGTGTCGGTGCTGTAGGCGGGATTGCGGATGCGGCGGATCAACTCCGGCGTCGAGACGTAACGGAAGTTCTGCGTGCGGTTATGGAGCATGTCCGCGTCGATCGGACTGACGATGAACACGTCGGCGGGATCCTTGACGGGAAGCACGTTCCGGCCTCCGTGCGGCGTCAGCGAAAGCTGATCGAATCGGGGAGAGACGCCTTTCAGCAGCCAGCCGGCGGGGCGGCCCTCGGTTTGCTTCAGGTAGTGCGCCGCCGTCGCCTTCAGCGTGACCAGTTCCTGGGCGATTTCGGGAGCGGGGAGGGTGAACTCGGCGTCCCGCATCCGCCGCTCGCCGGGAAACACCTCGGCGCCGCCGATGTGGATGTGAGTGTTGTTGTCGTACGCCGGTTCGACCGGATCGCCTTTGTCGTCGTCGTCCTTCCCCACCGCCTGAATCTTGTGGGCGATGCGCGGAATGACGAACTCCTGGTTCGACGACAGCGCCACGTTGACGAACACCACCCCCGTCACCAGCGGCACCAGCAGCCGAAACACGGGAATGCCGGCCGCGAAGATCGGCTGCGCCTCGCTGTGCCTCACCAGCATGGTGAGCACGATCATCACCGTGACGACCGCGAGCGTGGGCCCCGCCATGTCGAAGAACATGCTGGATTGAAGCCCGTAATGTCGCGCCATCTCCCCCAGGACTTCCGACAGGTCATCCGCGTCGTCCTGGAATTTGTTGACGTTGGTGAAGCCGTCGATCACGACGAACAGCCCGAACGACGCGACGAACAGAATGCCGAACACGTGCAGGAATCGACGCAGCAGATAGCGATCGAAAGTCGTCATGAACGGTCGTTGGAGACGAGGCGCGAGGAATGACCGACGAGGCGAACGAACCGCGATCGCCGCTGCGGGGAAGTATCCGGATCGAGCGATCGAGTCAAGATCAACGGTGCGGAGCCTTCCCAAGTTCCCGAGTTCATCGCGGAGACGCGGCTTCGTTCCCCACCCGGCGCAGGCCGCACGACCGATGCGATCGGGCGAATCTCCCCGCGGGAAACTTCAGTGCGATTCCGGCGGTTCCTGTCGGGGCGGATCGGCCGCTCGCTCGCGAAGTGTCGGTCGGTCCGGCTGGCGGAGACCGGTTCCGGCTCGCCGCGCCCGCCCGCCGATACCGTGCGTTGCGAGTCCTCGAGCGATCCCCCGATGCAAACCGGCGAGGTGCCTTCGGCATGTTGAACGAGACCATCGACCACGTTCACGATCCGCATGAATTACGGACGTACATTCACCGCACGCTGTGCGAAAAGGAAAACCTGCTGGCCGACCAGTTCCGCATGACCGAAATGACCCTCACCCGCCGCGGAAAGCCGTGCGGATCGCAGTTCAGCCTGCAAGGTCCGCGGCGCGTGCGGCTGGGGGCGATCTGGGTCGCGGAGCGGAACGAAGTCTACTTCTACGATGCCAAGGGGATCCGCTACCTCAAGGTCCGCCTCCGCCATCGACTCCGGCCGGAACGCGACGCGGCGTGACCGCGACGGGCGCAACCAAGTTCAGATTTCGACGCAAAGCCGGAGCGCGGCACAGCCGCAACCGAAGAGTCTTCGACGCCAAGACCGCAATGGACGCAAAGAGAAGGAGTTCGCGGCGGGACGAGGCATCGGAAGCATCGGCGTCGGAAGCATCATCAGCGAAGATCAGCGAAGATCAGTGTTCCTCATCCCCGGCGACCACGCGGCGGACGAACACTCCGACGAGTGGGGGAAAATTTTCTCGATCGTTGTTCGCATGGGCGTGTCGTAACCTCCCCCCGCTCACGCGGGAGGCTCGCTTGACGTCGCGACCGCCTTTGCGGCCTTTGAACGGAAGGACGCAAGGGCCGCGAAGACGCGAAGCATCGAATCGCGCTGCCGACCCAACGGACCGGCCTTCTCGAATGGATCGAGGATATTCTTGCCCTCGATGTTCTTGCCTTTTCCCGCACTCGAATTTGCGGCGGCGGAAAGGCAAGAATATTTCGGGCAAGAACATGACCCGTCCGACATTCCCGTCGTGGACCTCGTCGTTCTTCATCGTTCGTCATTTTTTCCGTCTTCGAACTTTCCGTCTCCAAGCGCAGTTTGGTGGGGCTTCGCCGCGCTGCGGCTTTGCGTTGAGAAGCACTTTGGATCACGGGTGCACCGCGCTGGGTTCTTCAGCGGGATCCGTGACCGCGACGGGCGCGGCGGTCGAACGATCGAACTCCGCCAGTTTCGCGCGGGCCGCTTCCGAACCGCGCTCGGCGGCCATCCGGAAATGAATCCGGGCGACCGCCGCGTCGCCGCGCGCTTCCGCCCGCAGGCCGAGCCGGTGATGACCCTCCGCCGGAGAAGCGGCGTCGCGCAAGCCGGCGGGAGTGATCGAGGGAACCGCGACCCGCGCCGCGGACGCCGCGGGCGAAATGCCGACCGGCCCACTCGACGCGAGGCCGGGGCGATCGAAGTTCCGTCGCATCAACTCGCCGCGGGCGGTGGTCGCCGGCCGCGATTGGGGAGGCGTGCGACCGGTGTCGACGCCGAGCAGATACTCGTCCATCGCCGCCAGATCGTGAATCCGGACGTGAGCGCTGATGCCGGACGATTGCGACTCGCGGCCGACCGATGAGCCGGCTCGAAACGGATACGGCCCGAACGTGTTTCGCGACGAAGCGGCCCGCGACACGCCCCCCAGGAACACGCCGCCGCGATCGGGAACGCCGACGGTCGTCCGCACGCCCATTGTCGCCACGACCGGCTGCTGGACCGTGACTTGTTGAGCGCTGGCGGAATCGGCGGCGAGAAGCCCGATCATCGCGGCCGGCGCCATGAACCGAACGAGAGCGCGCGATGCCTGTGATGGGGCCGAAGTGAACGTCGTGAGCATCAGCGTTTCCTCCCCACGCATTGTACGCGCATTCGTCCGTCATCGGTATTCCATTCGAGTCTCCCCACACATCGCTGCCCGCCGCGCCGTAGGACGGAATTGCATTCCGTCCGCCAAAAAACGGCCGCCGCGCATTTCGCGACGTCCGTGCTGGGGTGAGGCTCGCGGACGCATCACGTCCCGCCCGGCGGGCGGGACGTGATTGTTGCGCACGCTCCTCGAAGTTCGCGATCCATTGCGGTACGGCGGGCACGACGGATTACAAATCCGTCCTACCCGCCCGATCATTGAACTGGTCGGCGCAATACACCACGACCGCACGTCGAAGGAGACGCAACGATGAGACTGTTGCCATTGGCGCTCTGCCTGTCGCTATTGCCGTTGCACGGAGCTTCGGCCGACGAGAATCCTTCGGAGAAAGCGCCGCTGGCCGGATTGCCCTCGCCGGCGGGGCCGCACGCCGAGAAGATCAAGGCGCTGGGGGACGGCGAGTGGTTGGCGCTCGGCGCGCCCGCTCCCGATCCCCAGTGGGGACCGGCCCCCGGCCGGGCCTACACCAACAAGATGGCCTACGCCCCCGATCTGGTCGGCGCCTTTCTTCAAGGCGAAGGCGTCCACGGCGCTAGCGGCGACGGTCCCCGCGAAGGGCACTTCAACGACGACGTCTTCTTCTACGACCTGATGGCCCATCGCTGGATCTGTCTGTACCCCGGGACGAAGAAGGAGTCGTTCGAGGTGAAGCTCGACGATCAAGGCTTCGTCGCAGCCGCGGACGGGCAGCACCTCCCGATCGCCATCGCCGTCCACGGCTACGAGTGCCTGTCCTACAGTCCCGAGACGCGGGAATTCATGACGCTGCAGACCGGCAGCCCCTATTCGAGAAGCATCCAGGCCCGCATCAAGGAAATGGCCGGGGAAGATGCCGCCTACGGCCGCGACTCGGGCAAGCATCCCTACTTCTATGACGTCGATGAGGCTCGCTGGTTCCGCCGCAAGGTCGACGGGAACGGCCCCCGCACCGGACTCACCGATGCCCTCGAATACATCCCCACCCTGAAGAAGACGGTCCTCTACCAGCGCGGGGGAAATCTCTGGTTCTACGACCACGACAAGGCGGCCTGGGAGAACGTCGCCGCCGAAGGAGGACGTCCGACGACCGCCAACGGTCGTCCTTCCAACGAAGGAACGCTGTGCTACGACTCGAAGCGCGACCGGCTGTGTCTCTTCAATCGCGGACAGGCTTCGCTCCCGTGGGCGTACGATTTCAAGTCGAACACCATGACTGACCTGCAGGCGAAGAACCAGGTTTACCCGGCGACCAACACCGTCGAACAGGGGCAACTCATGCTCGGCTCGACGTCGTCGGGAGCGCATTACGACTCGGTCGCCGATGTCGTCGTGATGCGGATGCGCGTCAAGCGCGGGACGGGTGATCCGCGGAACGTTCCCGGCGAGTCGCTGGGCCTGGCGATCTACGATCCCGTGAAGAACGAGTGGAGCAAAGAACCCGTGCCGCTGCCGGAGGAAGCGCAGCGCCGGGGATCCTGGAACAGCTTCTACTCGCCCGAACTCAACGTGCACGTGTTCCACATCGCCGGCGACAGCCGGCCGAACGGCGAAATCGTGCTGTACCGCCACAAGCGAGCGGCGGAGTAGCGCTCCTCCGTCATCGTAGGGGAATTCGCAAGAATTCCGGGCATCGCCCCGCGAGCATCGGAAGTCTTGCGACTTCCGCTACGAATTCGAAAACAGCCTCGAAGGATCTCTCATGACTCGTCCATCCGCTTGGATCGCCGCGCTGTCCCTCTTGCTTCTCTGCCGAACCGTCGCCATCGCCGACTCACCGACGGAACCCGCGGCGACGGAACCCGCGGCGGCGAAGACGCGCGTCGCCGTGTACGGCGACAAGGGGACCGGCAGTTCGGTGCAAGTGCTGCTCGGCACGCTTCGCCGCTCGCCCCATCTCGAAGCCGACCGACTTTCGGCGGAAGACATTCGCGCCGGCAAGTTGACCGGTTACGACGTGATCCTGCACCCCGGCGGAGGCGCCCGCGTGCAAGGCAACACGCTGGGGGACGAAGGCCGTGAGGAAGTGCGGCGGTTCGTCCGCGAGGGGGGCGGATACGTGGGGATCTGCGCCGGCGCGTACCTCGCCACCGGCCAGGTCGACGCGTACCTCGGCATCCTCGACGCCGAGATCGTCGATTACGAGCATTGGGCCCGCGGCAAGGGCGACGTCGAAATCAGCCTCTCACCGCGGGGACGCGAACTGCTCGGCGCCGAAGCCGATCGACTGACGATTCAATACGCCCAGGGACCGTTGCTCGCTCCCGGCGGCAAGGCGGACCTTCCCGACTACGAACAACTCGCGAAATTCGAAACGGAGATCGCGCTGAAAGGCGCGCCGCGGGGAGTGATGATCGGCGCCTCGGCGATCGTCACCGGCGAGTACGGCAAGGGGCGCATCATCTGTTTCAGTCCGCATCCCGAGAAGACGAAGGAACTGAGGCCGTTCGTCTAACGGGGCGCGCTGTGGGCCGCCGGGCGCGAGCCTTCGCCGTAGTACGCCTTCACCCTTGATCTTGTGGGTCGACCGTAGGATGGATTGGCCATGACACGGTGAGTTCGCCAGGTGCGCGGAGGCCGACACGCCAGTGGGGCTTGATCGCATGGGTGCCGCCAATCCGTCCTTATAGTTCTCTCCAGGGTGCTTCGATTGCCCGCGGCCGGCGTTTG
>JBBDNT010000036.1:3501-7912 GCA_040877445.1 Planctomycetaceae bacterium | reverse complement strand
CGCTCTTGACGGTGAGCAGCTCCTGGAGGATGTACGCCGCCCCGTAGGCTTCCAACGCCCAGACTTCCATTTCGCCGAACCGCTGTCCGCCGAAGCGGGCCTTGCCGCCCAACGGCTGCTGCGTGATCAGCGAGTACGGGCCGGTGGCCCGCGCGTGGACCTTGTCGTCCACCAGATGGTGCAACTTGAGCATGTAGATCTGCCCGACGGTCACCTTCTGCTCGAAGGGGTCGCCGGTGCGGCCGTCGTACAGGACCGACTTGCCGTCTTCCGGCAAGCCCGCCTTCCGCAAGGCCTCCTGGATTTCCTCCTCGGGGGCGCCGTCGAACACCGGGCAGATGGCGCGGAAGCCGAGCTTCGAAGCCGCCCAGCCGAGGTGCGTCTCCAGAATCTGCCCCACGTTCATCCGGCTGGGAACGCCCAGCGGGTTGAGGATGATGTCGACCGGGGTGCCGTCCGCGAGGTACGGCATGTCTTCGATCGGCAAGACCTTGGAGATGACCCCCTTGTTCCCGTGCCGGCCGGCCATTTTGTCGCCGACGGAAATCTGCCGCTTCGAGGAGACGTAGACCTTGACCATCTGCAACACGCCGGAGGGCAACTCGTCGCCGCGCTTGAGGCTATTGACGGCGTGCTCGCGGTCGTCGATCACGTCCTCGACGAGGCCCCACTCGCTCTTGATGAACTTGCGGACCTCGGCCTGCTTCTGCGGGCTGCGGAGGTCGAGCTTCTCGACGTGCGAATGGAAATCGCCGGCGTACTCGGCCACCGCCTTGGCGTCGGTCGCGGTGCGCAGCTCCAGGCCGGACTCGTCCGCGAGCTTCTTGCCCAGCACCTTTTCGAACTCGACGAGGAACTTCTGAAACGCCTCGGCGATCGCCTGGTTCCCCTCGGTCTCGACCTTCTTCAAGTCGGACTCGTACTTCTTCCGTTCGAGGTCGGACAGGCTCATCCGGCGGGAGAACCGCTCGGTGTGAATCACGATCCCCTCGACGCCGCTGGGGACTTCGAGCGATTCGTTCTTCACGTCTTCGCCGGCCCGGCCGAAGATCGCGTGCAACAGCTTTTCCTCGGGGGTCAACTCGCTCTTCGCCTTGGGGGAGACCTTGCCGACGAGAATGTCGCCCGGCTGCACCCGCGTGCCGACGGCGACGACGCCGGTCTCGTCGAGATGCCGCAAGGCCTTTTCGCTGACGTTGGGGATGTCGCGGGTGAACTCCTCGCGGCCGAGCTTGGTTTCGCGGATTTCGACGTCGAACTCGTCGATGTGGATCGACGTGAGGACGTCCTCCTTGACGAGCCGCTCGGAGAGGATGATCGCGTCCTCGAAGTTGTACCCTTCCCACGACATGAACGCGACCAGCAGGTTCCGCCCCAGCGCGAGTTCGCCCTTCGAAGTGGCGGCGCTGTCGCACAGGATTTCCCCCTTGCGCACGCGCTGGCCGACCGAGACGACCGGCTTCTGGTTCAGGCACGTCCGCTCGTTGAGGCCCACGAACTTCCGCATCGGATACCGCTTGCCCTCGACCTCGATCACGTCGGCGTCGACGTAGGAGACCTTGCCCGCCTTCTCGGCCCGGACCAGCATGCCCGAGTTCTCGGCGACCGCCCGCTCCAGCCCGGTGCCGACGATCGGCGGCTCGGTGATGAGCAGCGGGACCGCCTGGCGCTGCATGTTCGAGCCCATCAGGGCGCGGTTCGCGTCGTCGTGCTCGAGGAACGGGATGAGTCCGGCGGAGACCCCCACCATCTGGCTGGGGGCGATGTCGATGTACTCGACCTGGTCGGCGGTGATCCACACCACATCGTTGCGGTGCCGCGCCAGGACGCGCGCCTCCGCCAGCTTGCCGTCCTCGACGAGCGTGTCGGCCGGGGCGACGTGGACCAGCGCCTCTTCATCGGCGCGGAGCCACGTCACCTCGTCGGTGACCTTGCCGGCGACGACCTTGCGGTACGGGGTGATCAGGAAGCCGTAGGGATCGACCTTGGCGTAGATGCTCAGGGAGGAGATCAGGCCGATGTTGGTGCCTTCCGGCGTTTCGATCGGGCAGATGCGGCCGTAGTGCGAAATGTGCACGTCGCGGACCTCGAAGCCCGCCCGCTTGCGGTTGAGACCGCCCGGACCGAGAGCGGAAAGCCGCCGCTCGTGCGTGAGCATCGACAGCGGATTGGTCTGGTCGACCACCTGCGACAGTTCGCTGCGGCCGAAGAAATACTCGATCGCCGCCGAAACGCTCTTGGGGTTGACCAGCGTGCGGGGCGTCATCTCCTCGACGTCCTTGAGGCTCATCCGTTCCTGCACGGTGCGGCGGAGCTTGAGGAAGCCCTTGCGGATCTCGTCGGTGGCGAGCTCGTCGATCGTCCGCAACCGGCGGTTGCCGAGGTTGTCGATGTCGTCCACGTGGGCCATGGAATCGCGGCCGCGGAGCCGCATCAGGTAGCGGATCGCGTTGACGAAGTCCTCCGGGCGGAGGGTCATCTCCGTGTCGGGGATGTCCTGGTCGAACTTACGGTTGATGCGGAACCGGCCGACGCGCCCCAGCCGGTAGCGGTTGACGTCGAAGAACTTCTCGTGGAACAGGTCGGTCGCCTTTTCGAGCTGGGGCGGATTGCCCGGGCGGAGCCGCTGGTAGATCTTCAGCAGCGCCTCTTCGTGGCTGGCGGTGCCGTCCTCGAGGATGCTCCCGAGCACCAGCTCGTCCTCGACCTTGGGAATCACCTCGACCCCCTTCAGCGTCGATTCGAGGATGAGCTGCGCGTGGTGCTCGCCGATCTTGTGGCACGCCTCGACGATGATCTCTCCCATCCGCTCGTGCCTGGCGGGGAACACGACGTCGGCGGCGGCGAACTTGCCGACCAGTTCCTCGGTCTTCGTGCTCTTCGAGATCTTGACCGTCTCGACGTCGTGGAACAGGCGGACGAGCGCCTCGTCGGTCGAATACTCCGGGGCCATCGCGCGGAGCAGCGTCATCGCCGAGAACTTCCCGCTCTGGTCGATGCGGACCCCCAGCGTGTCCTTCTTGCCCACCACCAGCTCGATCCAGCTTCCGCGCTCGGGGATCACGCGGCAGGAGTAGTTGTCCTTTTCTTCGGCTTCGGAGCTTTTGACGAAGTCGACGCCCGGGGAGCGGTGCAACTGGCTGACGACGACCCGCTCGGCCCCGTTGATGATGAATTCGCCCCCGCCGATCATGATCGGCATGTCGCCCAGATACACCTCTTCCTCGATGGGCTGCTCCTTGAGGAGCCGCATCCACACGCGAAAGGGACGGCCATAGGTCATCCGGAGCTGCCGACATTCGGTCGGCGTGTACCGCGGCTTCCCCAACTCGTAGCGCAGGTACTCGAGCTTGTACTGCCCGTCGTAGCTTTCGATGGGGAAGATTTCCTGCAGAATCTCTTCCAAACCCTGCGGCTTCCGCTCGCGGGCCGGCACGTCATGCTGCAGGAAGAGATCGTAGGAGGCGGTTTGGATGCGGGTCAGGTCGGACAGTTCCTGCTCCGCGCGGATCCTGCCGAAATTCCGGACCGAGTCGGTCTGAAGAACGCGGACTGCAGAGATCGGCATGCGTGGCTCTCTCCTGGGAGAATAATGAATGCTTCGACCGGCGGGAGTCTCATCGGCGGAGGGCGCGCCGCGCGAAACCCGCGGCGCAACCATTCGCGGATTTCAACCGCCGCGAACGCGGAAACGGCCGCCCTGCCCCCGCGGCGGCGACCAGGCGGCCCCAAGCCCGCATCGCTCCATGTCCCCCTCCCTCCGAATGGGCGCCTGACGGACCGAACCGGCGCGCGACACCGCGGGACCGATCCCGCGGCCCGGCCATCCCCGCCGCCGTTCGCGGCGACCCGAACCGGCGGCGCCTCCGCGGGAACCGGTCACCACGAACCCGACCGCACGGCTACTTGATCTCGACGGTGCCGCCCGCCGTCTCGATTTCCTTCTTCAGCTTCTCGGCGTCTTCCTTGGCGATCGCTTCCTTGATCGTCTTGGGCGCGCCTTCGACCAGATCCTTGGCTTCCTTCAAGCCCAGACCCGTCGCTCCGCGGACCACCTTGATCACGCCGATCTTGTTGTCGCCGAAGCCCGTCAGCACCACGTCGAATTCGGTCTTCTCCTCGACCGCTTCGGCCGGACCGGCCGCGGGTCCGGCCATCATCACGGCCCCGCCGGCGGCCGGCTCGATGCCGTGCACGTCCTTCAGGTAGTCCGCGAGGTTGCGGGCCTGCAACAGCGTCAAGCCGACCAGCTTGTCGCCCAGCTCCTTCGTCGGAGCGTCGAATTCAGCCACTTCAGTCGCCATCGTTCAATCTTCCTTTCACATCGGCTCGACCGCGGGCGGCACACGCCGTCGCCCGAACTTCGGTTTCGTTTCGTGTTGCGGATCGTAGTGCGAACTTCAGTTCGCAC
>JBBDNT010000036.1:1716-3491 GCA_040877445.1 Planctomycetaceae bacterium | reverse complement strand
CCCCCCCCCCCACGACGGAGTCGTCGTCACGCGGCGGCCTCCCCTTCCGGCGGACCGCCTTCCTCCTGCTTCTCCGCGATCTTTTCGATCTGCGACGCCAGCTTGGCCCCCGGTCCCAACAACGCCGCCGCCAAGTTCGCGCCGGGGCTGAGCAACTGTCCGGCGATCTGCGAGATCAACTCGAGCCGACTGGGGCTTTTGCTGAGCTTCTCGACGTCCGCCCCCGAAAGCGCGGTCCCTTCGACGGTCCCTCCCTTGATCTCCAAGTCGGCGATGTCCTTCGCCCACTTGGCGATCTCCTTCGACAGCGAGACGATGTCCTCGCCGCCGAACACCAGCGTGCTCGGCCCTTCGAGGATGCCGTCCAACCCGGTGACGCCGGCGTCGGAAAGCGCCCGCCGCGCGAGGCTGTTCGGCACGCCGAGCGCCCCGATCGACTGCTTGCGGAGCGCGAGCCGCAGCCGGTTGCTGGTCACGCCGTCGAGCTTGGAGCAGTCGAGCACCAGCAGGTCGCGGTGCGCGCCGATCCGCTCGCGGATCTCGTCGATGATCATCCCTTTGATGCGTTTGCTCATGGTTCGCCGGCTTTGTCGTAGGATGGATTGCCGATCCGTCCGATTGCGCTGTTGGTTGTCGCTCGCGATTCCGGCGGACGGATCGGCAATCCGTCCCACGCTCTCGCAGTGCTACGCGACGATCGCGATGCCGGGGCTCATGGTGGCCGTCACCGTCGCCGTGCGAATGTACTTCCCCTTCGAGGAGGCGGGCTTGAGGGCGTTGATCTGCCGGAGGAGCGCCTCGATGTTCTCCACGAGCTGCTGTTCGTCGAAGGACATCTTCCCCACGACGCAGTGCACGATCCCCGCCTTCTCGACCTTGAACTCGACCTTGCCCGCCTTGTATTCCTTGACGGTGGTGGCGACGTCGTTGGTGACCGTTCCCGCCCGCGGCGAAGGCATCAGGCCCCGCGGACCGAGCACCCGGCCCAGCGGACCGACGACCCCCATCATGTCCGGCGTGGCGATCGCCACGTCGAAATCCAGCCAGCGTTCCTTGATCTTGTCCGCCAGATCCTTGCCTCCCACGAGGTCGGCACCCGCCTCTTCGGCCGCCGCCACGTTCGGCCCCTGGGCGAACACCACCACCCGCTGCATCTTGCCGATGCCGTGCGGAAGCACGATCGAACCGCGGACGATCTGATCCGCCTGCTTCGGGTCGACCCCGAGCCGCACCGCGACCTCGACCGTCTGATCGAACCGGCAGGGCTTGACCCCCTTGGGCAGCGCGGTTTCGAGCGCCTTCAGCTTTCCGACGGCGACCGGCAACTCGACCGTGCCGAGGTCTTCGACCGCCTTCTGGAGATGCCGGATTCGTTTGGATTGCTTGGCCATGAGAGTTCGGAAGTCTGGTATTCGGTATCGTGGGGCAGACATTCCTGTCTGCCCCGAATTACATGTCACGATATGGCTGAACTGCCCGGGACGGCAGACAGGAATGTCTGCCCCACGGGTCAATCGACGACTTTGATGCCCATGCTGCGGGCGGTGCCTTCGATGGTGCGGGCCGCGTTCTCGACGCTGGGGGCGTTCATGTCCTCGAACTTGGTCTTGGCGATTCCGAGCACCTGCTCGCGGGTCACCGTCCCGATCTTTTCCGTGCGCGGGTTGCTGGCGCCCTTGGCGACCTGGGCCGCCTGCTTGAGGAGCACGGCCGCGGGCGGACTCTTGGTGACGAACTCGAAGGTGCGGTCGTTGAAGACGGTGATGATGACCGGG
>JBBDNT010000036.1:0-1706 GCA_040877445.1 Planctomycetaceae bacterium | reverse complement strand
GCGCTCGTTGAACTGCTGCACGAACTGGCCGATGTTCACGCCGTGCGGGCCGAGAGCGGTGCCGACCGGCGGCGCGGGAGTCGCCTGCCCGCCGGTGACCTGCACCTTGATCTGGGCGGTGATCTGCTTTTTCTTCGCCATGATGATTCGCGTTGTAGGACGGATTGCCAATCCGTCCGATGCGCTGTTCGTTGCCGGTCGTCACCGCGGCGGACGGATTGGCGATCCGTCCCGCCTGTCTCAAACCGCCTCGACCTGCCAGTATTCCAACTCGACCGGCGTGGACCGGCCGAAGATTTCGATCAACACGGTGATTCGGCCGCTCGCCTCGTCGATCGCGTCGATCGTCCCTTCGAAGCTCTCGAAGTTTCCCTTCATCACCTTGACGGTGTCGCCCACGGTGAAGTCGATCCGAATCTTCGCCTGGTCTTCCGCCTTCTCCTCCTGAGCGCCGAGCATCTTCTCGACCTCGTGCGCCTCCATCGGCTGCGGAGTGCCCTGCGTGCCGGTGAAGTCGCCGATGCCGCTGGTGTCCCGCACGAGATACCACGACTCTTCGTTGAGGA
Source organism: Planctomycetaceae bacterium (assembly GCA_040877445.1). Classification (GTDB taxonomy): domain Bacteria; phylum Planctomycetota; class Planctomycetia; order Planctomycetales; family Planctomycetaceae; genus JBBDNT01. Next base: position 1,140 of record JBBDNT010000036.1, on the reverse strand, counting down.
CCATGTTGATCATCATGTAGCCGGGGAACAGCTTGCGCTCCACGATCCGTTTCTTGCCCCCCTTGGTCTCGGCGACCTTTTCGGTGGGGATGATGATCTCGCCGAAAAATTCTTCGAGGCCTTCCCGCTTGATCCGCCGCAGCAGCGACTCCTTGATGGTCCGCTCGCGGTTGCTTTGGACCTTGAGGACGTACCACTTCTTCTCGTCGGCCGGCGCGGCCTCCCCGTTGCCGGAGGATGGCCCGTTGCCGGAGGATGGTCCGCCGGAGGGCTGGGACGGCCCGTCTCCGGCGGAGCGGGGTTCGTCGTCGGGGTTGGCGCTGTCGTCGGACATCATCGAGAAGTTCACCGCGGTGCGTTTCGGCCGAGAAACGTCGATGGAGAAACGTCGGGCGGGGGAACGAACGGGCGAAGCGAGCGGGCTTCACCACCCGGATCACAAGCTGGTCGAGGCGCGGGGTCTGTATCTTGCCGTTTCGGAATGAAATTTTCAATGATCCCGAGGGGCGGGAATGAAATTTCTTCGGCGACGATTCGCGGGAAGGCCCGCCGCCGGTCGGAACGTGCCAGTCGAACCGGCGGCGTCGCGGCGTCAGCCGTGCAGGATGTTCAGCATCTTGAACAGCCACAGCCAGAACATGTCGTACAGGAACAGGATCGCGCCGAGGACGAACATGGTCGAGATGACCACCATCGAGGCCCGCTTCAATTCCTGGCGGGAGGGCCACGAGACCTTGTCGATTTCGGCTTCGACGGAAATCAGGAAGTCGGCGAAGCGCGGCCAGTTGACGAGCCGGAACGCGGCCCAGCCGCCGAGGATCGAAACGGCGAGCGGGATGCCGATCCGCGCCCATCGCTGCTCATTCATCAGCAGCGCGCTCCGCGACAAGGTCCACGCGCCGATGATCACGATGACCGCCACCGTGATCGCCGTCACCTGGCGGACCAGCCGCCCCTGGTTTCGCTTGTATAAATCGAAGGCGAGCAGGCCTCCCCACAGAGACCGCCCGTTGCGTGCTTCCGCCATGTCGTGTCGATTCCGCAAAAGGAAAAAGTGGCGACAACCGCGGTGCGCCTCGCGTGAACGCACGGGCGGAGGGACTTGAACCCCCAACCGCCGGATTTGGAATCCGGTGCTCT
>JBBDNT010000035.1:1286-7961 GCA_040877445.1 Planctomycetaceae bacterium | reverse complement strand
TCAACTCTCAACTCTCAACTCTCAACTCTCAACTCTCAACTCTCAACTCTCAACGCTCGTTCTCCGGGAACTCGACGGGCGAGCGGCCGGCGTGAGCCGGCTGGTGCGCGGCGTGTTCGGAGTGCGCACCAGAGGGCTGACGCCCTCCGCTCGCCTGTTGCGTGCGTTGCCGCTCAACTCTCGACTCTCGATCGGAATGGCGTGGCAGCGGCGAATGGGGTTACAATGAGCCCAAACACCTTCGGCCATTCGGGAGCCTTAACCGATGCCCTCCGCGGATCAAGACGCGTTGGCCCTCAAGGAAGCCGTGAAGGAGGCGGTGGCGGAAACGTTGCGCGAGCAGCGCGACCTGTTGCACGAAGTCTTCGCGGAGGTGCTGGAGGATTTCGCGCTCGCGGAAGCGATCCGCGAGGGACGGGAAACCGGGCGCGCCACGCGCGAGGAAGTCTTCCGCGCACTGCGGCGGAAGCCATGAACGTCTCGTTCCGCAAGAGCTTCCAGCGCGACGTCAAGAAGATCAAGGACGCAGCCGTCCTCGATCGAGTTCGGGAAGTCATCGAAGAAGTCGAAGCGGCGGAGGGAATTCACGCGATCGGAAACCTTCGCAAGATCAGCGGAACGGCGAACTGCCATCGCATCCGTATCGGCGACGATCGAATCGGAATCATCGTGGAAGACGACGAGGCCGAGTTCGTCCGCTGCCTGCCTCGCCGCGATCTCGATCGCTTTTTCCCCTGAAGCCGGCTCAACCCGCAACGCTCACTCGCCCCGAACTCGACGGGCGAGCGGCAGGCGTGAGCCAGCTGGTGCGCGGCATGATCAGGGTGCGCACCAGAGGGCTGACGCCCTCCGCTCGCCTGTTCCGTGCGTCGCCCCTCAACTCTCAACTCTCAACTCCCGCTCTTCCCAGCGTTCCCCTGCGCGCTCGCGGACGCTGTACGTGTCGACGTCGCGGCCGGTGTAGGCGACGAGCATTTCCGCGAGCAGGCCCAGCGAGAGCGCCTGCGCGCCCAGCAGCGTGAAGGCGACCGAGTAGGCGAGCAGGGGACGGTCGCCGATCGGGCGGGGGGTGACGAATTCCGCTCCCACCATCGGCGGGACGTTCATCAGCAGCCACGTGATCGCGAGGTACGCCAGACCGAGTGCGCCCAGCAGGAAGAAACCGACGCCGATGCCCCCCAACACGTGCTGTGGGCGCTGTCCGAAGCCGGTGAGGAACTTGACGGTGAGCAGATCGAGGAAGCCGCGGAGGAAGCGCCTCACGCCGTACTTGGAATGGCCGTGCCGCCGCTCGCGATGGTTGACGGGAATCTCCGTCACGCGGAACCCGCGGGCGTGCGCGAGCACCGGGATGTAGCGGTGCAGTTCGCCGTAGATGCGAATCTCGCAGGCGACATCGCGACGGAAGGCCTTGAAGCCGCAGTTGTGGTCGTGCAGCCGCAGTCCGGTGAGCGCGCCGACCATCCAGTTGAAGACCTTGCTGGGCTTCGTCTTGTGCCAGGGATCGAGCCGGCGCTCCTTCCAGCCGTTGACCACGTCGTGGCCTTCGGCCAGCTTTTCGAGGAAGCGGGGGATCTCGGTCGGGTCGTCCTGCAAGTCGGCGTCCAGGGTGACGATCACGTCGCCGATGGCGGCCCGCATGCCGGCGGTGAGCGCGGCCGCCTTGCCGAAGTTCCGGCGAAAGCGGATGCCCGACACGCGCGGATCCTCGTCGGCCAATTCGCAGACGACCTTCCATGAGGCGTCGCGCGAGCCGTCGTCGATGAAGAGGATCTCGGCGTCGATGTCGTTCGCGGCGCAGACTTCGGTGACTTGCCGGTGCAGTTCGCGAAGACTGCCGGCTTCGTCCAGCAAGGGGACGATGATCGAGATTTTCATGGCGAAACGGAGTGCGGAACGAGGCGGGATTCGAAGAAGGCGGGAACGTCGCGGAGGGAAGCGGGGGGAGACAGAAGGCAGTCGGCAGAAGGCAGTCGGCAGTCCTACGCGGACGCAACTCGCAACTCGCAACTCGTCACTCGTCACTCGTCACTCCGCGCAGCGGGCCGCACTGCATAGTATAAGACACAGGCGACCACGATTTCAGTCCCGAACCACACGATTCTTAGAAAGACCGGGGCGACCACGGCCGGGGCGGCGGCGATCTCCGCCTGAGCGGCGAGGGCTTCCATCAGAATCAGTTCCCGCACGCCGATCCCCCCGGGGGCGAACAACGCCGCGAAGCCGAGCGCCGTCGCCAGCGCGACCGCTCCGGTCCACGTGGCCCAATCTTCCCATGGAAAGCGCGCGTCCGCCGCGACCGGAGTCACCGCCTGCAACGTGCAGCCGAGGCTCAGCCCGTGCAGCGCCCACGCGGCCGCGAACGCGATCACGCCGGCCGACAAGACCCAGCCGTCGATTCCGACCGGGCCTTGCGATTCGAGCGCGTCGCGGGGCGTCATCTTGGTCGCGATCCGCGTGAACAGTCGCCCGACGAGCGGGAGCGCCGCCAGGCACGCGCCGCCGAGAACGAGCGCCGGCACGAACGGATGCGCGACCATCCACTCCAGCGATCGGCCGATCCACCGCGTCGCGAGGGGAAAGCGGGAGGCGTCGACGTTCGGGAACAACAGCGGAACCGCCGCCAACCCCAGCGCGATTCCGGTTCCCATCATCACCAGCGTTTCGTAAGCGACGGTGAGCGCGGCCGCGGAAGGGCGGAAGCCGCGGTCCTTCAGCAGCGCGGCTCGAATCACCAGCACGCTCGCCTTGCCGGGAATGTACTTGCCGAGATGCCCGCAGTAATAGGCGCGGGCGGTGTCGCGATAGCGCAGGCGGGCGCCGAGGCGGTGCATCAGGAGTTGCCAGAACCAGACGGAGGGGAGCCACCCGGCGGCATACGCGAGCGCCGCGAGCAACAGCCACTGCCACTGAAACTCGGTCGCGCGGACCTGCTCCTCGCTCGACGACCACAAGTCGCGGGCTCGCCAGGCGACGAACGCGAGCACCAGCGCGAGCAGCGTCCACTTCAAGACGAGCCAAACCCACCGCCTCCGCGCCGGGTGAGTCTCGGTCGTGGACGGGGGCGGGATGGTCATGGAGAGTCGGCAGTCGGCAGGAGGCAGTCGGCAGCCACTCACTCGCGGTTTCGCGCGTCTCGACTCTCAACCCTCAACTCTCGACTCTCGACTCTCGACGCTCAACCCTCAACCCTTCCGCAACTCCTGCACCAGGTGCCGGGCTTGTGGCAGGATCAGCTTTTCCATCGCGAGGCGGACCGCTTTCGTCGAGCCGGGGAGGGCGAAGAGCGCTTTTCCCCGCGCGATGCCGGCGGTGGCGCGGCTGAGCATCGCCGCCGCGCCGACCTGCTCCCACGACAACATGCGGAACAGTTCGCCGAACCCGCCGAGCGGCTTGTCGATCAGCGTCGAGACCACTTCGAAGGCGTTGTCCCGCACGGCGACGCCCGTCCCGCCGTTGGTGACGACGATCGAAACGTCCGGATCGCCGAGCGCGTCGACCAGCGCCGCCCGGATGCGGGCCGGATCGTCGGCGAGCACCTCGTAGCGGGCGACGGAATGGCCCGCGGCTTCGATCAATTCGCGGATCGCTTTCCCGCTGGCGTCGGTCTCCGCCGTGCGCGTGTCGGAGAACGTCAGCACGGCGAACCCGAGCGGGCCGATGTCTTTCGCCGTCCGCTCGTGATCGGCGGCGCTGGATTCGGGAGTGGGTGGGGTCATGGAACCAATCCGGGAAAAACGGTGATACTTGACCCGAATGGCGTAGTGGCCGATTCGAACTCGTCGGTGGACGATCGGGCGGGTAGGACGAACTTCAGTTCGTCGTGCCCGCCTTCCCAGACCGACGGCCGCGACGTCGTTCTCACCAACGATCAAGATCGGCGAGAATCAGCTGGGTTCGCCGAGTCCGCGCGCGAGGGCTTCGCACGGCGAACTGAAGTTCGCCCTACGACGCCCGCCGCGTCGAATTCGACTCCAACGGTCGCACGAGATCGATCTGGAAGTCATGTTCCGCCAACCGGGTCAAGTGTTACGAAAATCGATTCAGAAACCGCGGGGTTCATCCGCGGCGCGTGGCTCTCGCACTTCATCCGCCGCCGGTGGGATGTCGTCCTTCGGCGGCGGCATTTCGATCTTGGCATAGATGTCCGCGAGCCGCAGCGTGCAGCCGATGGATTCCAGAGTGACCGCCTCCTCGGGATCGTTCGCGTCGGTGAGGATCCAGTGCCCGCGGTCGGCCCGCACGTATTGCTCGACCAGACATTCGTCTTGCGCGACGAGCAGGTACTCCCGCAGCGATTCGATCCGCCGATAATGGCCCGACTTCGTGCGGCGATCGTACCTCTCGGTCGATTCGGACAGGACTTCGACCAGCACGATGGGGTTGAGGAGCGTGTTGGGCACCTCGTGGTCGAACTCCGGCTCGCCGCAGAGGACGACGACGTCGGGATAGGTGTGGAGGCCGGTCGCCTCAACTTTGACGCGCATGTCGGATCCGACGGCAATGCAAGGGCCGTCCTCCAGTTGCTCGTTCAATCGCCGCGTGATGTTTGCGACGATGGCGTTGTGGGCCAGGCTCGCTCCCGCCATCGCGAACACTTCCCCGCGATGGAACTCGTGGCGAACCTCGGAGCGCTCCTCCAGCGCCGCGTATTCGCGCGGCGTGACCTTCAGCTTTTCCGCAGTGGACATGCTCTTCTCCTGTCGTCGAGTTCCCCTCTCGTCTTCGAGACGTCGTGGACGGGCTGAAGCCCGTCCTACTTTCACGACCAGACCATCACTTCCGGATCGGCCTCCGACCAGCCGATGAACGTCGCCAGCACGATGCGGGGCAAGTTCCCCGGCACGCCCGGCACTTCGTGAATCATCCCGACGTTGAAGAAATACAGGTCGCCCGCCTCGAGTTCGATCCGCACGTTCTCGACGCCGTTCGCCTCCGCGTATTTCGAGAAGGTCATGCTCAACAGGTGCTCGTCCAGCTCCAGCCGCCAGAACTGCCGGTGGAGGATTCCCTGCGCCGACGTTCCTTCCAGCGTCGCGTTCTGAAGGCACAGCACGCCGGCGAGTTGCCGCTCGAAACGGTTGACGGCGTACTGGGTTCGCTGCTCGCGATTGCGGACGCTGTCGAAATGCGGGCCGTAGGTGTAGCCGCCGTAATGGGCGCGGAAGATCGCCGGGCCGTACTTCCGGCCGTCGGGTTCGTAGGCGGTGACGACGTTCTTGCCGGGGGACAGTTTTCGCAGGTGATCGTAGATCGTGCGCACGGGGTCCGGATGATCGGCGAACAGCCGCTCGAACAGCACGTGCGTCCCGGCGGAGTGCGCGAGGAAGTTTTCCTTGTCGTCGCCGAGATAGCCGAGGCTCGAGCCGATGTCGATCCGCCGCCGCTTGCTCTCCTGCGGATTCAATCCCTTCTGAGAATGTCGGTTGACGAGCGCACTGGGGATCGCCTTCTGGTCGATCCGCGGATCGTCGCTGTCGTACAGCAGCCCATCGTCGACGAACCGCCGGACGAGCCTCGCGCAGTCGTCGGCGGGAAACGCCTGCCGCACCACGAGCGCCGCCACCTCCCCGCGGGCGACCGCGGCGATCGGGTCCGGCTCGGCGGCGAGGATGGATTCAACATCGGGGGAGAGAATCGGCCAGGCGGTGGCGGCGGGCATGATGAGCACTCCGGCGGAAAGTCGGCGGGAATCGACCCAGCCCTCGATTCTAAGCGAGAATCCCCGCCACCGGAATGAGCCGAGCGGTTTCTCCAGGCGGCGGTCTATCCGTCGACGGTCACCACGGCGGCAAGCGTCCCGAATCGCCCGCGGGCATCGACCTGTCGAAATGGTTCAACGGCATCCTGTTCATCGGGGATGAAGGTCAGCTCGTGGCCGACTATGGGAAGATCGTGCTGCTCCCCGAAGAGAAGTTCGCAGGCTACAAGCGACCCGAGCCGACGATCCCGCGTTCGAAGGGGCACTACCAGGAATGGATCCACGCCGCGAAAACCGGCGAGCCGACAACCTGCAACTTCGACTACTCGGGGAAGCTGATCGAGAACAACCTGCTGGGCAACGTCGCATTCCGCACCGGCGAGAAGCTCGAATGGAACGCGGCGGACCTGCGCGTGACGAACTCCGACGTGGCGAACCGCCATGTGCGGAAGGAGTATCGGAAGGGGTGGCGGATCTGAGGCGGCGGCGAGTCGTTTGGTTCGAGCGAATTCGACGCAAAGCCGCCAAGGCCGCAAAGCAGCACCAATCGACCCACCGGTGCGAACGATAGCGAGCCTCCCGCGTCAGCGGGGGGAGGTACTCATGCAATCGTCGGCCTTAGAGGATGACATCGTGGAGTGCGTTCTGAACGATTTTCGGCGCACCTTGCGCGGACTCCAGGGCGGCTGGTTGTCGCGCGTCGTGATGGGCGTCGCGCCGACCGAAGGAGACGCGCGGCGGCTGTCGGAGTTCGATGCGAGCGGCCGCATGAGCTAGCGCTGAGGCGGGACGAATGGCCGCCGCGATGGCGGGTGGTATCGAATCGCGAATTCTTCGCTTTGCGCCCGGTCGCCGGTTGTTCGGAACGGCTTCCAATGGGGATGGGCGAACGATGGCGCATTCTCTGTAGCGCTTTACCCCGAGTGGCGGCGAAGTCGTCGTCGTAGCGGAATTCGCAAGAATTCCGACATGGC
>JBBDNT010000035.1:0-1276 GCA_040877445.1 Planctomycetaceae bacterium | reverse complement strand
CCCCCCCCCTACCGCCAGTGCGCCACTGCATTCCGGCAACGTCATACCATTTTTCTTTGCCGAGCCGTCGGGTCACGGGGACTTCGCTTCGCGTCGAGCCTTGCTTCCCGCCGGCGGGACGGATCGGCGATCCGTCTTACGGCGGCGGCGGCGGGGGTTGGGGGTCGTGAGGGTCAATCGTGTGTCGAGCGTCGTCAGGCGGGCGAGCTGCTCGTGGACGTGCCCCAGCGACTCGATCAGTACCCGCAGCGTGTCGAATCCGTCGTCGTCCAGATCCGGCTGCCAGCGCTCGAGGAACGCCATCACCCGTTGCGACAGCCACATCACGTCGGCGTTCGTCCCGCCGATGTTCGCCCCCAGCGCCCCCGGACGGCCGAGCGTCTCCGCCAGGTAATCCATCAGCCGTTGGTCCCGCCACTCCCGCGGATAACCCGGGCGCGGCTCCTCGAACATCCTCTCCAGCCACAGCAGTTCCGGAAACCGCTCCGTCTCGTCCTCCTCCGAGTTCAAGTCCGACGTCGAGCAGGGGCGACTCGCCGCGCAGTCGTCGGGCGATTCGTTCCGAAAAGGCGCGGAACGGGGAAAACGGTCGAAGGGGCGGGAAGGGTCGGTCATGTTCGGCCTCCAGGGATTCGAACGGACGAAACGGGGGGAACGGCTCGAGCGGACTCGCCTCGCGGATCGAGCGGCCGTGAAACAGCAGCCCGTACCGCGCGAGCAGCGGCGCGAGTTCCGCGCGCTGCCGACGCAGCCGCTCCTTCACGAACCCGACGAAGCGTTTCACGCCGCGGCGAAAGGCGGCGACGGTCTGCCAGCGGGCGAGGGCGGCGCGCACGAGTCGCACGCGGTCGGGATCGCCGCCGATCGACCGGACGATCTGGCGTCCCTTCTCGCGGAACCGCAGCTTGTGGATGGTGCGGTCGCGGCGGCGCTCCGCCGAGACGAACCCCTGCGCGCGGAGCGCGTCGAGCTGATCGGGGAACAGGCGGAGTTCGGAAAGAATCCGCCGGGCCTCGGCGAGCGGCATCGCGGGGGCGGGCACGGCGTCGCCGGCCGCGGGCGAATCGGGCGGAAAGGGGAAGCCGCGCTCATCGAAAGGGGCATCCATGCCGGGCCTCTGGCGAGGGAATTGGAACCGAATGACCATCGGTTCCGATGTTCACACAGGCGCAGTCTGGATCCTTATCGCGAACGATGCAAGAGGAATTCGGGAATCAGTGCCCATCCGTGCTACTAACGTTTCGAATTTTCCCAGCGTGCGCAAATTTCCGGCCCA
>JBBDNT010000034.1:0-7962 GCA_040877445.1 Planctomycetaceae bacterium | reverse complement strand
CGGCAGATCGACCCCAGCCACCCCACCGGTACTTCATTTTGCCGCCGCTGCCTTACTGCCTGCCGTTCCCGTAGAAAATGCGGTTCTGAATCGGGATCACGCACTCGAGCACGTCGCGCAGGACTTCCGCCGGGGAGCCGAGCGCATCGACCTCCGCGATCAACCCGGGATCGTAGAAGTCGATGACGGGGGCCGTCTGTTGCCGGTAAATCTCGAATCGGCGGCGGATGACGCTCTCGTTGGCGTCGTCGGCGCGGTTCTCGCGGATGGCCCGGCGGCGGATGCGTTCGATCATCTTCGGCTCATCGGTCGAGACGAGGTGGATGACTCCCAGCGCCTCGATGTGCCCCTGCAGAAGTTGCGACTGACCGACGCTGCGGGGAATGCCGTCGAGGATCAGCAGATCTTCGTGCGGCTTGTACTCGGTGGTGGCGATGCGGGCGTCGAGCGCTCGTCGCCAGAGGCGGATGGTGAGATCGTCCGGGACGAGCTCCCCCCGCGACATGAAGGCGGAAACCTCCTTGCCGTCGGGCGAGCGGACGTCGATCGAGCGGAACACGTCGCCGCTCGACAGGTGGAAGAACCCAGGGATGGTTCCCAAGATGCGTCCCTGCGTTCCCTTGCCGACGCCCGGCGCGCCGTACAGCAGCACGGATCGATAACGTTCGGCGGGCATGGGCATGATCGCTCGTTGACGGCCGAATGGCGGCGGGTGAAAGCCGGCGGGCGGCCGCGAATGCCGCGCCTCCATCCTTCGGGCACCGACGGTTCACGATTCAGCGGGACATGAACGCCACGACCTGTCCGACGTCGACGGGAAGACTGACGTCTTCGTAAGAAGGAAACGCCGTGACGATGGCCTTCAGGTCGCCGGAGTCGAAATCGATCCAGTCGCACCGGGGCGTCGCCGATGACTCGACGAGGCCCGCGTACAGCGTCTTGAGGTTCGGCCGATTGCGGACGGTGATCACGTCGCCGGGACGAACCCAGATCGAGGGGCGATCGACCGTCCGGCCGTTCACTTGAAAGTGGGAGTGGACGATGCCCTGCCGGGCCTGGTTGCGGGTCACGCAGAAGCCGGCGCGGCGGACGACGTTGTCCAGCCGCCGCTCGCACAACACAAGCAACTGCTCGCCGGTGTTGCCGGCGAGCTTGCGGGCCTTGTCGAAATAGCGGCGGAGCTGCCGTTCCCGCAGCCCGTAATAATGCTTGATTTTCTGCTTTTCCTGCAGCGCCAAACCGTAGTTGGAGATCTTCCGGCGGCGCTGGGCCATGCCGGGCGGAACGGGCCGGTTCTCCAGCGCCCGAACGGCGCCGCCGTCCTCGTACACCAGCGAATTCAGCCGGCGATTGATCCGACCCTTCGGGCCCGTATAACGACCCATTCAGCTTCTCCTCGGCGATTGCAATGGCGGCGGCGATGGCGGCGAAAACGAAACCGGCTTTCCTCTTCCGTCGATCGTCCGGCGACGGAGCAACGAATTTACGTTCCCCCACCCGCGATTGCAAGCGTGCTGTGGCCGGCCGTTGCGCGGAGGCGGTGATTCTCACGGGTCGGATCACGCGAAATCTCGGCGCGCGAAGCCGCAACCAAGTGCGAGTTTCGACGCAAAGACGCCAAGGGCCGCAAAGGTGCGCAAAGAAAACAAGCATAGTGAGCCTCCCGCGTCAGCGGGGGGAGGCAATCGAACCACCAAGTCACGAGGATTCGGGATCCCAGCTACTTTGCGACCCTTGGCGTCGTTGCGTCGAAAAGAATTTTGGTAGCGGTGACGCCGCGCGGGGACTTTCGCGGTCTCACGGAATTCGCGCACGGCGAACGAAAATGAAACGATCGCACTGCGAACGACGCGAAGGAAACGATGATCCAACGAGTCTTATCCACTTGGTCCTCTTCTGGCGACCGGAGGAGCGATGTCGGTTTTCTCTTCCGGTCGACCGTGTTCCCGCCGAGGGAATGAGCCCCTCGGCTCAACCGAACCCGACTTGGAATAGGCGTCACCCGGCGGCGAGCGCCCGCGCTTGTTCGCAGTCGGCGGTGAGTTGCGCCTCCAATTCCTCGCCGCTCGCGAATCGCGCCGTGTCGCGCAACCGGGCCGTCAGGTCGACGTCGAGCTTTCCGGCCAGCGCTCCGCTGAAGTCGAGCAAGTGGCATTCCACCTTCCGCTCCGCCTCGTCGAAGGTGAGGTTCGGGCCGACGTGCATCGCCGCGGGGTGCGGCTTCCCTTCCACCTGGGCCTTCCCCGCGTACACGCCGTCGGCGGGAAGCAGCGTCGCGATGTCGGCGAGGTTCGCCGTGGGAAAACCGAGTTGGCGGCCGCGTCCCGCCCCGGGCACGATCCGCCCCGACACGCGATACGGATGCCCGAGCGCCGCGACCGCCTCCGCCATGCGGCCCTCGGCGATCAGTCCCCGAATCGCGCTCGACGATACGATCCGCCCTTCCGGTTCGAGCGCGAACGGCTCGGCGATGTCCAACGTCATTCCCGCGCTCGCGCACAACGCCCGCAGCGTCTCCACGTTGCCGGTTCGGTCGCGACCGAAGAAGAAATTCGGACCTTCCACCAGGCCCCGCGCGGCCAACTTCTCGCGGACGATGCACTCGAAGAACTCCCGCGGCGTCAACTCCAGCAACGCGGCATCCGTCGGATAGGCGATGACGAAATCGACGCCCGCCCGGCCCAGCAGTTCGGCCTTGTGCTCCGTCGTGGTCAGGTTCGGCGGCGCGTGCTCCGGCCGCAACAGCGCGATGGGATGCGGATCGAACGTGAGCGCGACCGCCGGCGCATCGGCGGCCCGGGCCTTCCGGACGAGCAACTCGATGATGCGGCGGTGCCCCCGGTGCACGCCGTCGAAATTGCCGATCGACACATATCCGCCCCGGCAATCGGCGGCCCCTTCGAATCCACGCAGGAGTTTCGTCCCCGTCATTTCGTCCCCGTCATTCGTCCCTGTCATCCGGAAGCTCTTTCGTCCATCGCAGCGAGCCGGCCGCGACGGACCGGCGAAATCGCGATTTTCGATTGTGGCAGAAACGGCACGACCGGCACAGTCCGCGGCGCGGTTTTGCCGATCCGCGCGACGGCAGCGATGCGGCCCTGCGGAATGCAGCGGCGGTCCGCCCTTGGACGAAACCAAGGGCTGTCTCACTTCGTCTTCCCTGTCGAGTGCCGGTCCCGCGTGCGAACGCGCGGTTTCGGCCGTTCGCGGTCCGGCCTCATCGCTAGCCTGGAGATCGTGGTTCATGTTCGATGGATTGACCGACGATCAGATCGCGCTGGTCGCGTCCGTCGGGGCCGTGCTCGCCTCGGCACTCGTGATGGTGCTCACGTGGACGGTCCGGCAGTTCGTTCGCGGCGAGAAAGAGGTGCTGCCCGAATCGCTGAAGGTGCCGCACCGCCGCCCCGAACAGAAGCGCCGCGCCGCCTGACGAAAGATCTTGGCGCGGCACAGCCGCAACCGAAGAGTCTTCCGACGCCATGACCGCAAAGAAGATGCGTCCGGCGCGGGACGAAGCATCGGAAGCATCATCAGTCAAGATCAGCGAACATCAGCGAAGATGAGTGTTCCTGATCCCCGGAGGCACGCGGCGGACGAGTGCCATAGGCGAAAGCAAGGAACGCTGATCTTCGCAAATTCCCGCACGGCGAACGGAAGTCGAACGATTGCAGTGCGGGGGGCGTCGATCCGCCGTGTGCGCCCGATCCGGGACGCGTGGCCCGGGTCGATTCGCCGCCGCCGGACGGCGCACGTCTCAAGGGACCGCCGGCGATTCGCCGCCTTGGAATTTCCCAACCCGGAAACAAGCCGCTTCGCGGACGCGCAAGCGGTCATCTCGCAAGCCTTGCGGGAGAACAAGGTCGTGGTATGCGTCTCCTACGGAATGGCCGTCGTGCTGTTCCTGTTCGGACTCGTTCTGCTCGGGATGGGAGTGGCCCATCACGACACCGGCACGCGGATCGGGGCGTTCATCGGCGGCTCGATCGTCGAATCGTTGATCCTGATTCCATTTCGATTCGCGATCAACTCCCGCAGGCACAACATCGCGCTGCGGATGCTGGGCATCGTCCTCGATCGCGTCGATGATCCCGCGAAGGCGGCGCCGCTGCTCAAGGAAACGTTTCTCGCCGTCGTTCTGGGACGGACGCAACTCAAGGCGGACTGAGCCCTGCGCGATTGGATCCGTCGGCTGGACGACGCCTTTTTCTCGCCGCCTCACCGGTTCGAGACGATCCTCGCGATCGTCGCGGCCGGGTTGGGGTGCGATGCCGAACGCGACGGTTGAAGGTCGCCCGATGCTGGTCGAGAGCCGACCGCGCCCGCTCGGATGGACGAGCGGAGGACGGAGCACCGAACTTGAAAGAGCGCCGCTATCCCCCGCTGATCGGCGAGAGGACCGTCACCACGTCGCCGGGCTGCAACGCGGGGGCGTCGCCCGTGCGGATCTGGGCGTCTCCCACGAACACCAGCAGCGATGGGTGAACGCGGCCCGCGCCGTCGAACAGAATCCGCCGCAGGTCGTCGCCATGCGCGTCGGCCGCGTTCCGCAGCAGATCGAGCACGGCCGCCTCGGCGGGCAGTTCGAACGATTCGGCCGCGACGCCCGCGGCGCGCTTGATCTGGCCGGCGTATTCCAGGGTGAGTTGCATGGGGACCGACGAGCTACGAGTGACAGTGGTTCCAAGTTCCGTGTTGGCAGTCCGTCGAGGCCGCGCCGCGCGTCATGCCCGCGAAGGCGGGCAACCAGCGGATGCGGGAGTGGGCCTCACGCATCGTTGCCGCTTCGGCGTGACTGGATTCCCGACTTCGCGGGAATGACGATCCTTCCGAGTGAAATTCTTGGACTTGGACCTACTGAGTGACGAGTCGCGAGTTCCACTTCGCCACGACGGCAACGCTGGAATCCTCGCCCTTGCGGAACTTGGAACTCCCGACTCACGTTCGTGATTCAGGCGTTCCATTTCAAAGCGTGAGGTTCCGCGTTCCCCACACGCGAGCGACGACGAGTACGAGGACCGCGCACAGAACCATGATCAGCGAGACCGCGACCGCACCGGAAAGGTTGCCCACGCTCAATTCCAGGTACACCGTGCTCGACAGCACTTCGGTCTTCCCCCGTGTGGTGCCGGCGAACACCAGCAGCGGGCCGAACTCGCCCAAGGCGCGGGCCCACGCCAGAGTGCCCGCGGTGAGGATGCCCGTCTCCGCTTCCGGCAGGGCGACCCGGAAGAACGCTTGCGCCCGCGTGCAACCCAACGTCAGCGCCACTTGCTCGCGGCGGGTGTCGATCTGGTCGAACGTGGCCCGCATCGTCCGCACCGCGAACGCCGCCGCCACCATGAACTGCGCCAGAATCACCGCCGGTATCTGGTACACCACCAGCGACCGCATCCACAAGAACGGCGGAAACTGGAACAGAATCAGCAAACTCAGCCCCACCACCAGCGGAGGCAGCACGATCGGAATGTCGAGGATCGCGTCGATCAGGTTCCGCCCGCGGAACCGATACCGCGACAGCAGATATCCGATCGGCACCGCCACGATCAGCGACAACGCCGCCGTCACCCCGCAGGAAACGAGCGTCAGCTTGATCGAGTATTGAATGTTGGGATCGGCCAGCGCCGCGATCATCGGCAGCACGGGCCGCAACAGCGCGGCGTTCGACCGCGCCCACTCGGGAAGGACCAGTCGCTCCGGCTCGGCCGTCACCATGTAAGCCACGTCCGCCACCAGCAGCCCGACCAGCATCACCACGTAGATTCCGCCGATGGTCCCCATCAATGCGAAAAACAGCGCATCCGTCCCCAGCGAGGGGCGAGCGGGGGATTCCGGCGGCGGCGCGGGAGACGAGAGCGCGGCGGACGTCATGGCGCCTCCGCCAGGCTTCTCGGCGAATCGCGAAGGGCGGCATCGGCGTCTTCCGCCTCCGCCGGAACGTCGCCCTCACGCACGTGGAACCCCGCCCGCTCGAAGTCGTCGCGGGCGGCGGCCACCGCCTGGTACAGCCGCCGCGAGAGTTCCTTGTGATCGCTCGAGCGGGCGATGGCGAACGGCTGAATCGCCTTGACCGCGTTCGATTCGATGCGGATCACATCCAGCTTGTGCGACTCGGCCCGCGTGTCGGTCTCGAAGGCGAGCGCCGCATCGGCCGAACCGGTGATCACGCTCGGCACCAGCATCGCCGACGACGGGGTCCGCGTGACGACGTTTTTCGTCACGCCCGCCTCGATCCCTTCCGCGCGCAACAGGTTGACCGTCAACACGCCGATCGTGCACTGCGACGGCTCCCCCAACGCGAGACGAATTCCCGGCCGCTTGAGATCGCCGAGGTTCCGAATGTTCTTCGGGTTCCCCTTCGCGACGGCGATCACGATCTCGGTGTCCGAGACGTTGCGGGCCTCCTGGAACTGGTCGCGGACGACGTTCAGGTAATGAACGTCGCACGCCATATAGGTGTCGGGAAAGTGGGCGTTCATCTTCTGGTCGCGAATCAGCTTCATGTCCGCCGTGAGGATGCCGCACCCGTTGTACTTCGTCGCCACCTCGACCCCTTCCCGTTGTTGGAAGCGATCGATCACCGGTTGAACGGCGCGGTGATTCACCGACCCGATGTAGAACTCGAGCCGCGGCTTCTCCTCCCACTTGTCCCCCTCGACCGTTTCGAAGCGCTTCTCGCGGAAGACCTCCAGCCCCCGGTCGCGGGCGGTGAGATAGCGGGCGAACTTCAGCGCCGCGGTCGGACTCTCGGACGACGCGAGCACGCAGACTTCGATCCGCGCCATCCCCGCGTCCAGTTCCGGCGCGCGGATCGCCTCCAGATCCGGGTATTGCGCTACCGTCGTGTCCCACACGATGCCCGCATCCACGCTGCCCAGCTTCACGTCGTTGGCGATTTCGTTCACGGTCGGCTTGAAGACGCCGTCGCGGCGAACGCGGGCTTCGACGTCGGACCAGTGGCCCGATTCCTCGAGCAGTTTGCGAACCGTCTTGCCGATGGCGGCCTGGTCCGGGTTGCCGAACGCGGTCCGCACGTCGCTACGGAGCAGGTCGCTGACGCCGCTGATGTTCTTCGGGTTCCCTTTGCGAACCGCGATGACCGGCCGCATCGTCGCGACGGGAATCGTTTCGGCCGCGAGCCCCTTCTCCCTCGCCAGCCGGGTGTAATGATCGTCGCCGGCGAGGAACAAGTCGCCCACCCGCGCCACTTCCAGCCGGCTCAGCAAATCGTTCGAACCGCCGTAGCCCACTTCCACCTTTACCCCGTATTCCTCTTCGTACCGCCGCACGATCTCGTCCACCGGATAGCGCATCCCCGCGGCGCAGTAGAAGAAGAGCCGATCGGAATCGTCCGCCGCCCGCGCCAGAAACGACCAGACCACGGCCGTCAACGCGGGACCGACCAGCACGGCGACGAGAATGGCAACGCGGGGACGAAACGTCATGGGGCGATCCAGGTGCGATTCCCGGGATGGACGCGGCGGGCGGGAGACTCGGCGGGACAACGGAGCGCGAAACGACTCTCCAATCCATTATCGGCACTCGGCCGCCGGTGTAAAGCGCGCCGCGATTCTCGATGCCGCGGCAGCGGCCGAAGTCCCCTCTCCTCCGGCTTTGCGGGGGAGAGGGTCAGGGTGAGGGGGCTTCGGTTTGCCACTCCATCGCGGCGACGGTTCATCGATTCGAGCTATCACTCGATCGAATGAACCCGGCGAGGCGGCCGAATCGGAGTGCGGCCTGTCGCACGCGCCGCCGCGCCGACCCCGCGTTGTCACTTTTTTCTCCGCCCGCTATCATGCCCGCTGAACGGACACCTCACTCGACGACGCCCCCGGCATGACGGACCACAGCTCGATTCGCGTCGGTCTCGGGCACGACTCGCATCGCCTCGAATCGGGCCGGCCCTTCGTCGTCGGAGGCATCGCGATCGAGCACGATCGCGGCCCGGTCGGCCACAGCGACGGC
>JBBDNT010000033.1:0-7975 GCA_040877445.1 Planctomycetaceae bacterium | reverse complement strand
GGTTGCGGGATTCAAGTCCCGTTGGCCTCGCTTGCCAAAACCCGCATCCAGCAAAGGGTTGCGGGCTGCGCTCTTTCCAGGGCACCGCCCGAAAGCATCATTCTTCAGCCAAAGTGTAGCCAATCCCGGAGTTGGACGCCCCCGGACGCCCGTGGATCGCGGTGGATGGCGCACCAAGGATATCGGCGGACGCGGGCGGACGGCAAGGGCGGCCGTGGACGCTGGTGACGGGGTCTTCCGTCTCGCCGCGCATCGAGGGGCGGGTATCGTTCGGATTGGCGGTGGAGTGCGATTCCGCCGTTTCAGTGCAAGGATCGCACGACGCGCTTGTGAAGCTCGTGTTCCACGCCGAACGGCGCGGGCTTCTGGGGAGAGGACCAGACAGGCGAAGGGGCGAGTTCCACGACCCTCATCGGGCGTTATCGCACGAGCACCTCGATTCGTTGCACGTGGCTGATTACAGCATCGCGCCGATCATCGTCACGTTCCATCGGCTGGATTCGGCCTCGTGCATCGCTTGCGCGGGCCATGATCGTGTGGCGGCCGGGGGTCGACGGGGTCCGCCAGGCGTGATCGAAGAACCGCCAGGCGAAACGAATCGATCGATCATCCAGTTTCGCCCGTTCCCAGCGCTTGCCGCCGTCAGTGCTGATCTCAACCTTGGCGATCTCGGCCTCTCCCGCCCAAGCAGCGCCAAAGATGCGGTAGTCGCTTCCCACCGGGACGACCTCGTGCTGCGCGGGCTGGGCGATTTGCGCCTTCACGTCGATCTCGGTGACGGGAACCAGAGTTGGCAGCTCGCCGTGCATGCGTTCCCAGATAGCGTAAGCGAACGTCTGGAAGTAGCCGTGGAACGGTCGATCGGTCACGATCACGCGCCGCAGCCACTTGACCGAGGCCATGCCGTACCAGCCCGGGATGATCGCTCGGATCGGGTGACCATGTGCGGGAGGAAGTTCCTCTCCGTTCATCCGAAACGCCAGCAGCACTTCGGGCTCCCTGGCCTTCTTGAGCGGCAGGCTGCGCGCGTAGTGAATTTCGCCGGGCGTCGGCGAATGGGGGGCCTCGAACTTTCCCTTGTCCTCCCCTTCGAGAATCACCTCGACCGTGCCGCTCTTCACGCCCGCTCGCTCGAGCAATTGGGCGAGCGGCACTCCGGTCCATTCGGCGTTGCCGACCGCGCCCTGTTCCCAGCGAATGCTCGTCTGCGGCGGATCGAGGAACACGCGGCCGTTGCCGGAGCACTCGAGAAGCGACGTCACGGTTCGCGGCTCGATCCGGCGCAATTCGTCGTAGCCGATCTCGAACGGGCGATCGACATGTCCTTCGACGGTCAGCTTCCATTTCGATGCGTCGATTCCGGGAACGGCGAAGTGCGTGCGAACGTAGAACTGCGAGTTGGGCGTCAGGAACGAATTCAGGGTGGGAAACGGGAACTCGACATTGTCCGGGTTCTTCTGTCGCGTGATGACGCCGGAGAAGGTCCGCATGCCATCGGGATCGGCCGGGGCGGCGGCTGGTTCCGCGCTTCGTACCGACGAGGCAGCCGCATACATCAGAGGGGCGGTGGCCGCGGCGCGAAGAAATCCGCGCCGACCGAGCCGCCGTCGCTCGGGTTCCTGACTGTTCATCGACGCCTCCTTTCGTTCCAGGGAAACGAAGATCGCATCACGACCACCCGCCGTCAGATGAAGACCAGTGCCAAGGCAGCGACCGCTCCCAGCATGAATCCAAAGCTCAGACCTGTGATGACCCACATCGGGGCACCACGAATGGGAGTTTCCGGCATGTGTCGCATGGCTGCATGATAGGTCCAGTATCCGAGGACGAAGACCATCCCTCCCGCGCCGATGAAAGTCGCTCCGAGCAGGCGGATGAGCCATTCCTGCTCCGCTTCGGTCGTCAGCTTGACGATCGCGAATCCGGTCGCGACGGACGCCAAGCCGGTCCGCGCCCACGCGCTGAATGTCCGCTCCTCGGCAAGGAGCGTTCGCTCGTGTGCCGTGGTGGTGCGTTCCCGAGCAAGTTCCTGTTGCTTGTCTGCCATGAGCGATGCCGCGAGCTTCACGAACCCGTCCGGCTGACGACGAACAGCTCCAGCAGAGCAAGTATGCCCACCAGCAGGACGACGGCGGCGACGACGAACGCACCGCGAGAGACGCCCGTCAATTCCGGCAGCGTGAGCTTTCCGCGCTCTCCCCACGTGGTCACTGTCCCGCGAGTGAACTTCGAGGCGAGCGCGAACAGGTACGAGCCGACGATCATCCCTGCGACACCGACGGGAGCATCGAGGTTCCCTTGTCCGATGGCGGCGGCATCCGTTCCCGGACAGTATGCGAGGAGGCCGAATCCGACGCCGAAGACGAGTCCGCCCACGATATTCGCACCGTACACGGTTTCCTTGATCTGAAGTTCGACGAGTCCCGCACGCTGGAGCAGATACACGCCGACCATGCCCACGAGGATCGCCGAGAGCATGACCTGCACGACGACGAAGTTCTCCAACAACAGGACGCCGATCAGGATGTCGAACTTGGCGACGCCTCCCTTCTGCAGCAGGAACCCGAAGGCGACGCCGAAGATGAGCGCCTGGACGAGCTTCGCTCCGGATGCCTCGACCCATTCCCACCGGTCAACGTCGGCCGACGCCCGGGCCCGCCCTTCCGCTTCTACTGAAGATGGAGCCGCAAGGGCTTCGCTCCGCGATGAGCGCGTCTGCGGATCCAGTGGTTCATCGGTCGAAGCATCGGCCATGTTCCACCTCCGGTTGCGTTTCGTTGCGGCGTCGCGGCCCCGCGGCGTCCATCACCATCGATACATCAGCATTGCCGTCGCAATTCCTCCCACGAAAAAGCAGATGACGGCGATCCAGGAACCGACCGCCAGTTGCAGCGTTCCGCTGATGCCGTGACCACTGGTGCAGCCTCCCGCCATGCGGGCTCCATAGGCCATCACCGCGCCGCCGACGAAGACCGTGACGGTACGAAGTAGATGGCTGTCGGAACCGAAGCGGGCGACCCACATCTCCTGCAGATAATAGCCGGTGATCTCGCCTCCGGTCGTCGCGGCGATGAATCCGCCGCCGATGATTCCGACGACGAACAACAGCGACCAGCCAATCGCCGGCTTGTGTTCCTGGTAGTACTTCAACGAGGCGATGTGCCGCGGAGCGATGATTCGACCGATGATTCCGGCCAGTTCGGAATAAGCGCTCGATGCGCCGATCGGCTTCTTGGAGACGATCAACGTGATCATCATGAGCACGCCGATCAGCGCTCCTACCAGGTAGGGTGACCATGCCGGTTCGGGATAAGGATAGGGCGCGGTCAGATCGTGAACATCCTGCGCGGACGCGAGTCCGGGACAGGCGCTCGACGCTGCGACGACGATCGCGATGGCGCGCTTCACCTTCGGTCTTCCTTTGATTTCTCGGTTTCGTACTCTGCGGTCGTCCAGGCCTGCCAGCTTCCGGGGACGTTGCGAACGTCCGCGTGGCCGTGACGCTGCAACAGGCTGGCGGCGATCGCGGCGCGATAGCCGCTGTCGCAATACGTGACGATCGGCTTCTCTGAGTCCCATTCCGGGAGTTCGTCGAGCTTGTCGGGCATGTCGGCGACATACAGGTGCTTCGCGCCGGGAATGTGCCCTTGCTCCCATTCGTCGGGCGCGCGGACATCGAGGAGCGTCACGTCGGCGAGGCTATCCTTCAGTTCGTGGACGGTCAGGTGCGGCAGCTTCTGAAGATGCATCCCGGCGTTCGCCCATGCCTTCATCCCGCCGATGAGATAACCGGCGAAGTTCGTGAATCCGGTGTCGACGAACTTCCACAAGAACCAATCGAGATCCGTCTCGTCCTCGACGACGAGCAGGATCGGTTTGTCGTAGTCGAGAATCTGTCCGGCCCAGACCGACATTTCCGGTCGAGGGCCGATGTTGATCGCGCCGGGAATGTGGCCGCCGCCAAAGGCGAGCATCTGCCGCGTATCGACGAGTTGCGCGTCCGCTTCCTCAATCGCCTTTCGAAACCGTTCCGGCGGCAGTCCGGGTGCGACCGGTGCGTGGCCGAGAATCGGCGGCCCCTTGGCATTGACCTGCTTGAGATGCCGGTAGTGGCGCGGCTCCGGCGGAGCCCCTTCCTCGACGAATCGCCGAAAGTCCTTCAGCGTTTCGTGCTGGAGGAACGGATTCGTCCGCCGCTCGAAGCCGATGGAACCCATCGGCCGATCGCCGATGTCCGCCCCGCAAGCCGATCCTGCACCGTGACACGGAAAAATCACGACGCCATCGTCCAGCTGGAGGTAATAATCCCGCAACGTCTCGAACAACGATTCGACCAGCTGCTCCGTCTGCTCCTCGCCGAGCAGATCCGGCCGTCCGGCGGAGCCGACGAACAGCGAATCGCCGGTGAAGACGCCCCACGGCTCGCCGGGGTTGTCCTTTTCGGCGACTTCGTAGGCCATGTGCTCGGGCGTGTGTCCCGGCGTATGCCGTGCGGTGAGAAGCACGGAACCGAACTCGAATCGGTCTCCGTCTCCGATCCGTTCGAGATCGAATCCATATTCGGCCTCTCCCTCGCCGCTGGCACAGAGCTTGACATCGCCCAGACGATCGACGAGTTCCCGACCGCCGCTCATGAAGTCGGCGTGGATGTGCGTCTCGAAGACATGGGTGATCGAGACGCCGAATTTCCGGGCCAGTTCCAGATAATCCTCCCCATCCGGCCGGGGATCGATCACTGCGGCCGTACCGCTGCTGTCGTCGCCGATGAGGTACGAAAACTGCGCGATTCCCTGCGTCTGGACCCGCTCGAAGACCATCGTCATCGTCGTCTCCTGCCTGTTTGGAACGAGATCGATTCTGACGGGCTCCTGCAGTCCCGGCCACCGGGAAAACTCCCGCTTTGCGTACCCACGTGGCCCGCTACGGCGACCCGGCGACGGAATGGAAGACGTACCCGCTGAAGGTCGTCGTGGCCGATCCCAGTGGTGCGTGAGATCCTCGTCGAACAGCCGCCCCCAGCCGCTGTGTACGTGGAACGCTCGCCCGCGGGAACTGACCGCCGATCCTTCCGGGAAGACGTGGCAGGGGCAGGCCCCGCCGAGTGGTTCCCCATGCCGTCCCAGCCGCATCAGTTGGTCATCCAGGCCGCAGGACGGCATCCCAGCCTGAAGGCGGTCCTGCCTCTCGACCAAGATCCGTTGACCGCGGCCAGCGTGGGCTTCGACCGCTGGACCGGTTACGAGCGGGACGGACCGGGGATGGTGATCTTGCTGGTGACCGCCGCGCACTCTTCGACGGGAATCAAAACCCGCTGGTGCCTGGGATGCCCCGGTTGGCCGCCCCGCTTCCGTTTCGACTTCGGCTTCTTCGCGGGCGGCTCGGCGTGCGGATGCTGCGTGCTGGGCGGCAACGAGGAATTCTGCGGCGTCTTCCGCACGGAATTCAGTTCCGCCTTAAGTGCCGCGACTTCCGCTTCCAATTCGGCGACGCGGGCTTTCAGGGCCGTCACCTGCCGTTCATAATGATCGATGACCGCCTGCAAGATCGCCCGAAACTCGGGCGGCAGCGAAGCCATCTGCTCGGGGGTGATCGGAAGGTCGGACGGTGGTGACATGCGGGAGATGTCGCCGATTTCCGCCTCGGCGCGAAGACCAATTTCACCCGAACATCATCCCGGCCCGTGAACGGTTACCGCCTTCCGCGGGCGAACACATGGTGGGCTATCACGTCGAGCGGGCGCCGGTCGAGCCGTTCAGCGAGGACAGATCGTGCGGCTCAAACGCGACACGCCCCCGCTGGAGCCGCCGAGCGCAGGGGAAATCAAGGCGATCGGAACCTTCACGCGACTGACTTCGCGCCCCGTCGCGAAGACGGAATTCGCCGACCGCGGCATCGACCTCACCAATCCGCGGCCGATCGAAGATGATTTGCTGCGACCGCAACGGTTCAGCCGCAACGAACTCGATCCGCAGGGCGAACCGTATCGCTTCGCGGTGTTCGCCTACCGCGTGCGGGCGGTGAGCGCCGCCGGAAAGGAAAGCGGGCCCTCGCCGTACATCCTCACGATCTCGTCGGCCCCGCAGAATCTGTTTTCGCGAGAGGACGGCGAGACGTGTCACCTGAAGTGGAACGCCAGGTCCAGCGGCTCGTGCCGCGCTTCTCGTGGGGCCGTGTCGATTCAACGCTCCGGCGGTGGCGATTTCCGTGCGTC
Source organism: Planctomycetaceae bacterium (assembly GCA_040877445.1). Classification (GTDB taxonomy): domain Bacteria; phylum Planctomycetota; class Planctomycetia; order Planctomycetales; family Planctomycetaceae; genus JBBDNT01. The sequence goes on along the minus strand of JBBDNT010000033.1, from coordinate 1,764 downwards.
GTCGGTTTCCTTGCCGTCTTTACGGTCGAGCAGCCGGACGTATTTCTGGTGAATCGTCCATGCCGCCGTCTGCATCGACAGGGCTTCGTCCGCCGGAATGTCGTGAACGCGAATCGCGCCGGGCTTCAGTTCCGGTTTCCCACGGACCGGTCCCGAGGAGCGGACTTGCGTCGCCGGCAACCCGACGGGCGAGCGACCGGTCAGCGCGGCGTAGACGCTGCACGCGGAGAGGTAGTTTCCATTCGGCCCGGCGTGCCCCCTGTTGAACGCGTAGTCCTTTCCTTTCGCCTCCTTGACGGCGAGCAGACTCGACCCGCAGAACGCAACCAGGCCGCCATGCCGGTTGGCCGCCTCGACGCAATAAGCGCGCATCCGCTCGGGATGGTCCGACCAATGTTCATAGATCAGAGGCGTTGCGCCCGCGGCTTGGATCAGCTGGCACATGTCGTCAACGATCTTGGCGGCATGGCGCTCCGTCTTCTCGTTGGCGAAGATCCCGTAGGAAAGTTGAAACGCCACGATATCGTACTTCCTCCGGCCGATCGCGCGACGGACATCCTCCATCGCGCTCTCGACCTGTTCCGACTTGCCATCGCTGATCCATTCGGAAATGTAGTCGATCCGGAAGTAGCCTCCGTCGCGGCGGGACCGGATGCGGATGTCGCCGCTGGAATTGACGATCTCGTCCACCCCGTTGACGAGCAGTTTCGTCGAACTCGATCCGATCCAAAGAACCAGCGTCTCTTTCGGCTGTGCCGCGTCGGCATGTTCCTCGGCCCACGCCGGACGGACGAAGGAACCCAACGCCAGAAACAGGCAAGCGATCCAGCGCGTCCGAGAATCGATCATTCGTCGCATGGCGCGAGTCCTATGTTGCTCGACGACGTACTCCACGGTGCCGCTGTTGTGAACGTCGACGAAGCGGGGGGTGTAGTACTTGAGGCCGATGCCGGCCATGGCGGCGAGTTGCTCGACCGCGGACTTGTGATTGGCCGCGTCATCCGCGAGGCCGCTGATGATGACCTGGGGGGTGTCGGGCATGATGTTTCGACTTCGAGTCTTTGTGGCTGTGCATCGTAACGTGATTTCGGTTGCGGCTTCACGTCGGATGACGTTCCGCGGTCCGGTCAGGCCGCCATTGTTGATCGTCGCGCCAGACGATGCAAGCGACCCGGACGCGGGGAGTGCCCCCGCGCGCGATCTTCCGACACGAGCGAGGGAGCGATTCGGCGTCAGAGCAAGCACCGCGAGGATACCGCATCGACTCCATGGCGGGCCCACGGACGGAATCGCCCGGCCAGAAGGCGCTGCGGCTGATGGACGAGCCGGTCGCCGCCACCCGCTTCACCGACGCGCACGCCGGCCCGGGACCGCGTCGCTACTGGATCGTCGCGGTTGACGCCTTGGGTCAGGAGGGGATACCCTCATCGGGAACGTGGCACAACCGCACCTGCCGCGAGTTCTACGTGCCATTCGTCGGCGAATGGCACCAGTGAGTCCGGTGCTCGCGGCGCGGCCCATCGAAAGGGATGCACGATGCCGAGCATTGGTCGAAGAAATGCCCTCGTTGCCTTCGCCGCGTGCCTGTTCCTGTGGCCGTTGCCGGCCGCCGCGGAGGAAACCGAGGCGGACCGCGAAGACCCGGTGCGGCCGAACATCGTGTTGATTCTGGCGGACGATCTCGGCTACGGCGACCTGCGGTGCTACAACCCCGATTCGCAAGTCGTCACCCCGCACATGGACCGCCTTGCTCGCGAAGGGATC
>JBBDNT010000032.1:0-8005 GCA_040877445.1 Planctomycetaceae bacterium | reverse complement strand
AGCCTCGTCATCGCATCCGTGCCCATCGGTGTCATCCGTGGTCGCGAATTCGCGCCGGAAGTGCGGACGTGAAACGATGGCGCCGCGACGAGAAATGACTTCGACGGCTCGTTTCTTCGTTTCTTCGTGACTTGGTGGTTCGATCGCCTCCCCCCGCTGACGCGGGAGGCTCGCTCTACTTGTTTTCTTTGCGCACCTTTGCGGCCCTTGGCGTCTTTGCGTCGAAACTCGCACTTGGTTGCGGCTTCGCCGCGCTACGCTTTTCGTGTCTGCGTGCGCCGCTCGCGATCTTCCAGGCGGATGCCGTCGGCGGTCGTCGGCGCGCTGCGCAACGGGTCGGCGGCGCCGTCGAGCGGTTGGCCTGCTTTCGCATTTTCCACGCGCTCTTGCGCGCGCTGCGCGTATTCCGGCGAGAGTTCGAAGCCGAGAAACCGCCGGCCGAGCTTGCGGGCGACGGCGAGCGTCGTGCCGCTGCCGGTGAAGGGGTCGAGGACGATGTTCCCTTCGTTCGAGCACGCGCGGATGATGCGGCCCAGAAGCTGCTCGGGCATCTGGCAGCCGTGCCAGCCTTTGCGCTCCTTGAAGGTGCCGTTGACGCGCGGGAAGTACCAGGTGTCTTCGTCGGGACGGAAGCTGTCGGGAACGTCTTGCGGGCGGAGGATCCAGGTGTCGTCGGGAAGGCGGCCCTTGGGGTTCGCCCGCTTGTCGCCGTATACGAGCTGCCGGGCCGAGGGGATGCGAATCTCCGGATCGTCCGAATTGAACGTGAACCGCTCGCGGTCCTTCACCATGTGGAACAGGTGCGCGTGCGAGCGGCTGAACTTGTACTTGCAGTTCACGCCGAAGGTGTAGTACCAGACCACCCAACTCCGGCAGGTCATCCCGAGTTCGCCCGTGAGCATCACCTTCAACTCGGCGGCGAACTCGTCGCCGATCGCCAGCCAGAAGGTGCCATCCGGCTTCAGCACGCGGACGAGTTCGCCCATCCAGCGGCGGCTCCAGTCGAGATACTCCTCGGCGGCGCGGCGATCGTCGTAGACGTCGTACTCGTAGCCGATGTTGAACGGCGGATCGGCGAAGGCGAGATCGACGCAGCCGTCCGGCAGTTCCTCCAGTCCTTCGATGCAATCTCCGAGGACGATGCGGTCGAAACTCGGTTCCGTCATGGCGCGGCGCACTCCTTGCGCGGGTCGAAGAGCGGGGAACGGTGAGTGCCGGGATTGTGCCCGACCGAAGTCGCCGGGTCAATCGAACGGCGAGCGGCCGGCGTGAGCCGGCCGGTGGCTTCGACGCCGCACGCCGGCCCGCGGCGCAAGCAAGGGAGATTCGCCGATACGGCCGCGTTGCGGGAAGCAGTGCGTCCGTTCGGTGGATCTCGCTCGCTGCGCGTCGGGCCACGATGCTCGAGTGGTTGACCGCGGAGGTCGGCGATCACCGGCCGGCTCACGCCGGGCCGCTCGCCGGGTGCCGTCAATTGCTGCGCGGCGGCGCGCCCGGGGCCGGGGCGGGCTGGTTCGGGACTTCGGTCACGCCGAGCAACTCGACCTCGAAGATCAGCGTGGCGTTCGGGCCGATCGGTCCGCCCTGGCGCGGGTTGTCCTTGTAGGCCAGGTCGGACGGAACGAACAGCTTCCACTTATCGCCGACCTTCATCAACTGCAACCCCTCGGTCCAGCCGGCGATGACGCGGTTGAGGGGGAACTCGATCGGCTCGCCGCGTTCGACCGAGCTGTCGAACACGGTGCCGTCGATCAGCGTGCCGTGGTAATGCACCTTCACTTCGTCGTTGGCGTCGGGGCTTTTTCCGGCGCCGGACTTGAGCACTTCGTACTGCAAGCCGCTGTTGGTGGTCTTCACGCCTTGCTTGGCGGCGTTGGCCTTGAGGAACGCCTCGCCCTCTTTCTTGTTCTTGTCCGCCAACGCCTGCTGCTCGGCTTCGAGTTCGGCGATTCGCTTTTGCTGGGCGGCCTGCGCTTCCCGCTGGAAGACTTGCATGGCGGCTTCCAGCTCTTCCTCGGTGAAGGCCGATTTCTTGCCCCCCAGCGCGTCGTTGAGGCCGCGAATCAACTCCGCCGAAACGACCGGGGCCCCCGACTCCTTGAGGTTCGTGGCGAGGTTCTCGCCGATGTTGTATCCGATGCCGTAGCTCGCCTTCTGTTTGGCATCGCCTGTGTTTTGCGGCTGGGCCGGCGCGGGATCGGCTTGGTTCGGTGCGGGCTGGTTCGCCGCGGGTTGGTTCGCCGCGGGTTGGTTCTGGCCGAAGAGCACGGCGGCGCTCAGGGTGAAGACGACGGTCAGCGAGACGATGGCGAGTCGCATGGGCGATGCCCTTGTTCGAGCGGTGAAATTGGAAGGTGGGCCGCACACGCGACCGCTTCGCACCGCCGCATCATAGCAGGCCGATCGGAGTCTGTCAGGACTGAGCGGTCACGCGAACGGCGCGGCTTGCGGGTAATATCCCGAGCAGGGACGCTTTCCGCAATCGTTCCACCACCCCGGGTCGGGTTGGAAGTCGTCGCGGGAGCGGCAACAGGAGGTCCGCGGTCGGACTTCCCCCATCGTCAGGGCTTCAAGACCTTCTCGGAAAATGGGAGACAAGCGCATGTGGACGTCATGGGTCGGTGCGGGATGGATGGCGACGCTGCTGCTCGCCGGCGGAACGGCCGCCGGCGCGGCACGCGCGGACGAAAGCGGATCATCGGGCGACGCTCCGCCAGCGACCGCGGCCGATTCGGCCGAGGACGCGGATTCGACGTTCGTCGCCGCCCGAGACCGCGCGGGGCGGCGCGGATCGGCGCGAGGCGGACGCGCGGAAACCGCGCGCGGGCGGGAATTCGATCGCGGTGGACGCAGTGATGCGCGTTCTTCACGGGAACAACGCGGGAACTTCTCGCCGCGTCGCGGTCGCGAAGCCGGCCCACGCGAGCGGCGAACCGATCGAGGTGGACGCGGAATCGATCGGCTCCGGCCGCAAGATCGGCCGCAAGACCGGCCGCAGGCTCGACGGGACGCGCCGCCCGCCGGCCGCGATGCCGCCGATTCCCTGCGACAACTCCTGTCCGGCCTGTTGGACCGACTGGAAGAGCGCGATCGCGGGCGTGGCCGCGAGGCGCGTCCCCAGGCCGGTCGGCGTCCCGCTCCCGCGGCGCGAGACGCAGCGCGTCGCGAACCGGCCCGTCGCGAACCGCCGGCGGAACGCGCCGCCGGTCGAGGCCCCGGCGGACTGCGGGGCGGAATGGGCCCGGGCATGTTCGGACGAGGCGGCCGAGCCGGCCGTCCCGGCGGCTTCGGCCCCGGCGGTTCGGGCCCGGCCGTCAACCGGCGGAGCGAGACGCCGAGCGGCGTCCCGCGGAACGGGAGCCGGCCCGCGACGATCGCGCCCGCGACGCCGCATCGCGCCCCGCGACGCAGCAGGATCTCGACCGCCTGCGCCGGGAGTTGTTCGAGCGGTTGGACCGGCTGGATCGCGAACGTCCCGCCGAGCGCCGCGAGGCCGCAGGGCGCGCGGCCGCCCGGCGCGAGGCCGACGCCCAACGTCCGGAACGCCCGGCGGCTCCGCAACGCCCGAGCCGCGAAGACATCGAGCAGCTTCGGCGCGAGTTCCAGGAACGGATGCAGCAGCTTCAACGGGGCGAGGACCGCGCGAGCGACCGTCCCGCGCGGGATGCCGGACCAGCCCCTCGCCGCGACGAAGAAAGTCGCGATGATGCGGCCGGTCCTCCGCGTGGCCGCGGCGGCCCGCGCGGGGGCGCTCCCGGTTTTCCGGGAGGACCGGGAGGCTTCGGAGGCCAACGCGGCCCCGGGGGCGAGCGCGGACCAGCCGGTCCGCCAGCCGAACGCGGTCCCGGAATCTGAGCCTTTCGGCGGTCACGCCGTTCGCTTCGACGCGCGTTCTCGATGACGTCGTTCCAACGAAGGCGGCCCGGCTCCCAACCTGGAAAGCCGGGCCGTTTTCGTTTCGATGTCGCGGCGAGCGATCGCATCGACTCGCTCACGTTGGCCTGCTACGTTCGTCAACCTTGAAGTCGTTGGTCGATCGAACGGGCGGGTAGGACGGATTTGTAATCCGTCGTGCCCGCCCGCTTCGGAATGTCCGGTCGAAGTCCCGGCGTAGGCCGACACGCCTCGAACGGACTGGCAGTCCGGCCTACGGCGAATTCGACCCACAATATCAACGTTGAAGGCGTATTACTGACCAAATCCGATCTTGTGGGTCGGCCGCCCGAGATACGCGGGCGAGTTTCGGATGGCGTGCTTTGGCGGACGGAATTCAATTCCGTCCTACGGCGTCGCCGGCTAGTGCCACCACAGTTTCGAATTGGGCGGCGCGCGCTACGTCCGGCATGCCGGTCAGGCGACGTCGAGGTCGTTCCGCAGAGTGGCTGGCCGCGCCGCGTTCATCGCCACGGTTTGCGCGACCTGCTTGAAATAGTAGCTGGGCACGCGGCCGCGGAGCACGACGCTTCCGCCTTCCACGTCCACCGTCAGCGACCGGAGCCGGGGGTAACCCGAATCCTGCAACGCCTGCCCGATCCGCTCGCGCAGGTCGTGGTCGGTACCGAATCCGTTGGTCCGTGTTTCGAGTTGCTGCATCGCTCCGTGCTCTCCTTGCGGATTGAAAGAATGGAACCCAAGTCTCGCCGGTCGCTGGCCGATTCACAACGGGGAAATTCCGCAAGCGCCGCCGCGCGATCCCCGCGCGGCGAGGTCGGGAGATTCCCCCTCCCTTTGCAGTGCGGTCTTTTCACTTCCGTGTTTTCCGCGCGAATTCCCGCCCGTCGTGGCCGCGAGAATGAACCGAACTTCCTCTTCGGGATGTGGCGGCCGGCGATTGGCGGTGAAACGTTCGAACGGAACGATCCGATGATTGGAATGCCGCACGCCCGGCGCGGCGAGGTCGCAACCAGGACGGGATTTTCACCACGGATGGGCACGGATCAGCATGGATCAGCTCGGATAATCATGGATTCGTCAGCGCATCCGTGCCGATCCGTGTGATCCGTGGTCGCGAATTCGCGCAGAGGGTGCGCAAGTGAAACGATCGCACCGCGAAGAGAAAATGACTTCGATCGTACTTCGATTCTTCGTGACCTGGTGGTTCGATCGCCTCCCCCCGCTGACGCGGGAGGCTCGCTTGGTCCTCAACTTTGCGCACTGTTGCGGCCCTTGGCGGCTTTGCGTCGAAACTCGCCTTTGGTTGCGGCTTGGGCGCGCCGAGGATCGGTTCCGGCCTCAAATTCGCCCCATCAGCAGCAGGATCAGCACGATGATGAGCACCAGCCCCAAGCCTCCGCTGGGATAGTATCCCCAACCGCGGCTGTGCGGCCATGCGGGCACGGCCGCGAGGAGAAGGATGACGACGATCAACAATAGAATCCAAGACATGCGAGTCGTCCTGCACGAGTTTATCGAAACGAGGCGCCGGAACCCGCCATGACGGCGAAGTGTCCGGCGCCTCCTGCCCCCGGAATCGGGCGAAGTCGCGAAGGCCGACGACGTCGGCGATGTGTGGGACTCGAACTCGCCGAGTCGTCGGCCGACGCACACGTCAGGGCGTTTTTTCGAACTCCTTCATCTGCCGCTCCGCTTCATCGCGGGCGATGCCGTAGCGTTCCTGAAGCACGCCGGCCAACTCATCGCGCTTCCCCTCGATGCGATCGAGGTCGTCATCGGTGAGTTTGCCCCACTGCTGCTTGACCTTGCCTTTCATCTGCTTCCAGTTGCCTTCGACGCGGTCCCAGTTCATGTTCCTCTCCTTCGAGGCTGATTGATGGAAAGGTGATTCTCTCGCGAATCCCCTTATGGCTCGGGCTGAGGTTGGGGCTGCGTCTCCGGACGCTGCGGCGGAGTCTCCGGTCGCTCCGGCCGGAACGCGCTCGTTCGCGGACGAGCGGTCCGTCGCTTCTCGATGTCCTCCTGGTAGAACCGGTCGACCTCCACGGCCCACGTGGTGTCGGCGAAGTTCGGCCAGTTGTCCTTGTCGAACCCTGGAGCGTTCTTCAGCCGCTCGCGATCGACGTTCAGAAGGAACAGGTAGTCGTCGTCCCGCTGCGCCAACTGCAAGGCCTCGAACGGCACCGCGTGCAGGCGATCGCCGACGCCGAGGAAGCCGCCCGTGGAGACGGCGGCATAGCTCACCTTTCCGCTCCGCATGTCGATGACGAGATCCTCGACCCGGCCCACGTCTTCTCCGGCGGGGTTCTCGACCTTCATGCCGGTCACGGTCCCGCTGATCCGGCTGGCCCTCATCGTCAGCGGCGCCGCCGTCGCGGCGCTGTCCCGATCGGTCTGGCGGACGGTGTCGGGGGCACGCGTTCCGGCGGGCTGTCGTTCCTGGGCGAATGTCGTTCCCGCCGTCAGCGCGAGTCCGATCGCGGCGGCCCCGAGCAACGTTGTTTTCGGAAAGTGATTCACGATACCACTCCTTCATTCCAAGGTGTGCGAATTTCTCCCCGCGGCGCGCCGCGGAGGTCGTTTGCGGTGCGAAGGGGTGACGGCGAGTCGCGAAGTCGCCGAAGAGTCGACTTGTCACGACCCGCTTATTGATCCTCACCTCCATCCTTTGCGCGGGACGTTTTCGACGCCATCGGGAGATGTCGCAAAGGGAAGGCCATGCGAATTCCCAGCGCGGGAATCGAGCCGCACCGATGGGGATAATCCTCATCTCGGCCGATTTGACAGAGGTCCGACCGGCCGCTAGGTTCAACCGGGTTCGCGCCCTCGCTGGAAGTCATCGCCATCGTCCGCACGTCCGTCCGAAGCCGAACAGATCCTCTTCGAGACATCCACCGATGCCGTTCACCGAGCCGTCACGGTTCGTCGATGGAAGACGCCATGCCATCCGGACTCGATCCCTCCGCGCAATTCGCAGCCGGTCATGACGATCAGGCGGCGAGCCGGATCGGTGACCAGGCGCTCGAGCGCGGCCGCCGGTTCACCGAGCGGATCGCCGACTCGCTCCCCAGCATCGTCTGCCTGTACGACCTCGTCGAGCGGAAGCCTGTGTACGCCAACCGCCAGGTCGCCGCGATCCTCGGCTGCACGCTGCCGGAGTTGGAGCGGATCGGGATCGACATCGTCCATCCCAACGATCGGGCGCGGGTGGCCGAGCTGCGCGACCGGCTGTTCCGCGCCGCCAACGACGACGTGATCGAAATCGAGTGCCGTCTCCGCCGCGGCGACGGGCGGTGGGGCTGGTTCCACGGTCGTTGCGTCGTTTTCCATCAGGAAGAAGAGAATCCCTCGGACTCGGCGCGGCTCGTGTTGTGCACCATTCGCGACGTGACGGAACGCAAGGAACTCGAACGGCAGATCGCGCAGCTCGTCGATCAGGAGCGCCTCCGCCTCGGCCAGACGCTGCACGACAGCCTGGGCCAGCAGCTCACCGGCATCGGTCTGCTGGCGGAGCGGCTGAGGCAGCAACTGGAACGCGACGGCTCGCACGAATCGTCGAGCGCCGCCAGTCTGCTCGAGCACGTGAAGGACGCCCAGAAGCAGGCCCGGGCGCTGGCTCGCAGCTTGCTGCCGGTCGAGGTCGACGCCAACGGTCTGATGAGCGCCTTGGACAAGCTCGTCCGCGACACCCGCGAGCTGTTCGACGCCGTGGTCGAGTTCCGCTGCGAATCGCCCGTCGCCGTCGAGGACAACTCGACCGCCACCCACCTGTATCACATCGCCCGCGAGGCGTTTCAGAACGCGATCAAACACGCCGAGGCGCGGCGAATCGTCATCGAGCTGAAACGACAGGCGGACACGGTCACGCTCTCGATCGCCGACGACGGGCGGGGCTTCGATCGCGGCGCGTCGCCCGCGACCGGCTTCGGCCGCCGCTTCATGCAGTACCGGGCCGACCTCATCGGCGCGAACCTGGCGATCGACTCGGAAGCGGGCGCCGGCACCACGGTCCTCTGCACGCTCCGCGAAGCGTAGGGCGCCTTCAGCTCGAACTTGTGGGTCGACCAATGGGCGGGTAGGACGGATTTGTAATCCGTCGTGCCCGCCGGCC
>JBBDNT010000031.1:0-8028 GCA_040877445.1 Planctomycetaceae bacterium | reverse complement strand
CTCCGCTTCGAGCCTAGGAAGCGGAGCTTCGAAGACGTGCGTTCCCAAGCGGAGCTTGGGAACGGGTACGGAAGATCGAGTGCGCGTAATGTTGGCCGGAATCTTCACCTTCCTGATCGTCATGCTTCTCATTGGGGGATGGTTACTGTGCGCGGCGCTCGGTTTCTATTGCGCTTTTTCTTCCACGGTACGCGATGAAGTTCGGCAACGAACGATTGAAGGATACGCTCAACGGGGTCGGGTTCCCAATCTCTTTGCGGTCGACATTGGCCTCATCTTGCTTCGGCTCATTGCGGGCGGTTGCGGCCTGACGGGAGTCATCATGGGGATCATGATGTTTTGGAAGCTGATCGAAACGTTGCTCCATGCGTTCTAACGACCACGAAATTCAATGGCAGTGACTCACTGATGCTCCGCTGCGTGGATGGGCCGGCGGGTTCCCGTTGGTAGTCATGTGCGTCCGCCACCTAAGACGCTACCATTCGAATCAGGCACGCCCGGTTCCCACCGCGGGGATAAACCCCGCGGCTCATAGTGTTTTCTCATTGCTTTTTGGACGACTCATGCCGCAGCGCATTCTCGCTTCGATCCTGATCCTCCTCGCATCGCACCTCGCCGCGAGTGCCGCGAGCGTCGAGTCCCTGCGGCCGCAGCGGAAGGAGGTCTTCGAATTCACCGAGGCGCCCGCCGTCGTGCGGGACGGCGATCGGTTCACGATCACCTTCGCCTCGAAGGACTATTGCGACGCGACGGTCGCCGTCGAGGATCGCAGCGGGCGGATCATTCGGCATCTCGCCTCGGGCGTGCTCGGGAAGAACGCGCCCGAGCCGTTCCGGAAGGACTCGTTGCGGCAGTCGCTCGAATGGGACGGCAAGAACGATCAGGGGCGGTACGTCGATGATCTCGACGGCGTCACCGTCCGCGTGTCGCTGGGCCTCAAGCCGCGGTTCGAGCGGACGATGTTGTGGAGTCCGCATCGCCGGCACGGGGGGATGCCGGTGCTCGCCGTCGGGCCGGAAGGGGCCTACGTGCATGATGGCCGCGGGATCGACCTGATTCGTCAATACGACCACGAAGGGAACTACGTCCAGAGCGTGTACCCCTTCCCGCACGACAAGCTCGACGAGGTGCAGGGACTGAACTGGCACGATTTTCCTCAAGGGTACAAGCTGCCGCTCAAGGGGGGGCTGTATCAGCACACGCTGCTGACATCGGGATCGAACTGGCACACCGGCAATCACGCCATCTCCCGTAGTGGCGTCGCGACCACGACGATGAGCGTCCGCGGCGATCGGCTCGCGCTCGCCTTCATTCAGGTCAACCGCCTCGCCCTCGACGGCAGCACCGGCGGTTTGCCGCTTTCCGGGGCGAGAGTCGGGCATTCGATCAAGAGCCTTGCCGGGCCGGAAGTCGACGTCGGCCCCGCCAGTTCCGCCTTCAGTCCCGACGGCAAGACGCTGTACCTCACCGGCTACATGTGGCGCACCGGTAGCTGGAACAAGGCCCCCGGCTGCTATCACATGGTCTACAAGGTCGACTACGAGAAGGACGATCCGCCGACGATCTTCAAGGGGGACATGAAGGAGCACGGCGACGGCGAAGAGCGCTTCCGCGTGCCGACGTCGGTCGCGACCGACTCCGAGGGACGGGTGTACGTCTCCGACTTCCTCAACAACCGCGTGCAGGTGTTCGATGCGGCCGGGTCGCTGCTGCGGACGATTCCCGTCAAGCAGCCGGCCCGGGTCTGCATTCACGAGAAGACGGGCGAAATCTGGGTCTTCTCGTACCCGGTGGTCGGCGTGCCGTACGATCTGCACAAGCGGCACGAATACCAGCCGGAGAAGGTCGAGCAGGCGCTGACCCGCTTCTCGCCGATGCCCGAGCCGAAGCAGCTTTCGCGGGAGCCGTTCCCGCTGGGGTACGCCGACTCCTCCGGTTTCGAATACACCGGGCACCTGTACCGGGTGGAACTCGATAGCTGGGCCGACGAGCCGGCCGTGTGGGTCGTGGGCCGCAAGCACGAAGCCCGCGGGGAAGAGTTCGGATTCTCCGGCGGCTACGCCAAGAACGACCAAAATGCCGAATTGTGGAAGGCGGGGGTGCGGTTGCAGAAGCGGGTCGACGGCGAGTGGAAGGTCGTCCGTTCGTTCGGCGTCGACACCGAGAAGAAGGTCAAGCGGGCCGCCCCGCCGCGGCACAACGTGCAGCGGCTGATCGTGAACCCCGTCACCGGCAAGCTGTACGTCGCCGAGCCGGACAGCGCCCCCACCATCAAGGCCGCCAACGACTGGATCGAGATCGACCCTGAGAAGGGAGACAAGAGCATCGACATCATTCCCATGCCCTTCAACGGCATGGAAGGGGCGTTCGATCTCGACGGCCGGCTGTACCTCCGCAACACCGATTCGATCGCCCGCTACACCTTCCCCGAGTTCAAGGAAGTCCCCTGGGACTACGGCGAGGAGGATCCCCGGCTCGGCAACGACGGCAGCATCTACGGCCGCTCGACCTCGGTGGTCGCCGCGCTCAAGATGCCTTCCACGTCGCCCGTTTGCTATCACCAGGGAGGCTTCGCGATCGCGCCCAACGGCGACGTGGTGGTGAGCTGCGCGTACCGCTTCGAGGGGATCAGTTCCGGCCACCGCGCCAACGACAAGGAGGTGCACCACAAGCAGGTGTACGAGCCGCGGATGTATCCTGGCCGGGCCAGCGGCTCGACCACCCCGTGCATTCACGTCTGGGACCAGCACGGGCGGCTGAAGGTCGAGGACGCCATCCCCGGCGTCGGCCAGTGCGACGGTATCGGCATCGACGGCCGCGGCGACATCTACGTCATGCAGGCCCCGACGATCGCGATCGACGGCAAGCGGTACTTCAACCATATGTCGCAGACGCTGATGAAGGTTCGTCCCGGCGAAGGCCGCGGCAAGGTCATCTCCTCGAGCGGCTCGCCGATTCAACTCGGCGACGCCGAGAAGCCGAACCGCCCGCCCGATCTGGTCTCGACGCGGCACGGCGAAGCGTGGGTCGAGGGGGCCGAGTGGATGTACGGCGGCGTCGGCTTCGCCGGCTTCAACATGATCGGCCACGGCGGCGGGTGCGCCTGCTGGTTCTCGCGGTTCGAGCTGGACCACTTCGCCCGCTCGATCGCCCCCGAGCCGGACCAGTACCGCGTCGCCGTCGTCGATTCGGCCGGCAATCTGATTCTCCGCATCGGCCAGTACGGCAACGTCGACGACGGCGTCCCCCTCATCGCCGAAGACGGCCCGCCGAACACGCGGAGCATCGGCGGGGATGAAGTCGCGCTGATGCACGCCTGCTTCGTCGGCACCCATACCGACCGCCGCATCTTCGTCAGCGACGTGGGCAACCAGCGAATCGTCTCGGTGAAGCTGGGCTACCACACGGAAAAACGCGTGCCCCTCGAATAACCGGGTTAGCCGCGACCCGAAGCCTCACGGCGCAGCCGCGAGCGCAGGGGAGCGCGCCCGCGAACGAGTTTCGCGAGTTTCGAAGATCAATGGAATCCACTTGACTGGCGATCGATGCGCGACGAATATCAAGTGGACCGGCCAACGTATTCGACGCGCCCTTCCGAGGCCCCTGATGGCACTGACCACCGCGACGATTTTCGATCTGAGTCCGGCCGAGAAGCTGCAGCTCGTGGAGGATTTGTGGGACGATCTCGCCGCGTCTCCGGGAGACGTTCCCGTCCACGACTGGCAGTTGGAAGAACTCGACCGGCGGAAGGCGAACCTGAGCCGCCATCCGGATTCGGGCCTGTCTTGGGACGAAGTCCAGCGCCGGGTGCGGAGTCGCCATGGCCGCTGAACTGGTCGTCGCCCCGGAAGCGGAAGCGGATATCGAGGCAGCCTATGCTTGGTACGAGGAGCGCCGGCATGGACTGGGCGAAGATTTTCTGAGTTCCGTCGATGCCTGCATTCAGCAGATCTTGCGGATGCCGGAATTGCACGGGAAGGTCCACCACGACTATCGCCGCGCGTTGGTGCGGCGGTTTCCTTTCGCGGTGTTCTACGAATTCGACGCCGATGCGGAAGAGGTGACGATCTACTGCGTCTTTCATACCTCGCGCGACCCAGAGAAATGGCGCGAGCGCCTGTCCGGCTAAGACACGGGGTTGCACCGCCGCGCCACCGCCGAACAATGCGAGAATTCGCCGATCCTTCACGCCCGTGGAACCCTGACAGGGTTCACTGCGATACCGTTCCGTCCATCCCAGGGTGCGCTCGCTGGGCGAGCGACCCTGGGCTGTGTCGTGCAACGCCTTCGGCGTAGAGCACTCGGTCGGATCGTCTCGAGGAGTGCTTCGTTCCTGAGTTGCGGCGCAACAAGTAGGCCTTGCACGTCGGCCCGATTTTCATCAGCAGGGCCAGGGTGAAGGGCCGCACTCCCATTCGGCCGCGTCGCCGAAGCGCATCGAAGAACGGCTGCCGGTCGAACCACCGTCGCCGCGATGCGCTGGCGAACCGAAGCCCCCTCACCCGACCCTCTCCCCCGCAAAGCCGGGGGAGAGGGGACTTCGGCCGCTGGCGCGGCATTGAAACGCGAAGTGCGTCGCATGCCCCGGCCAAGCGGGCGTTCTATTCCTTCGCATCGCCGGACGCGGGAGGACGCGCGGAGGACGGCGTGTCGATCCGCAGGCCGATGTCGTCGGAGACTCCTCCTTCGAGTCGCGACCGGCCCTCCCCGTCGACGCCGTCCGAACCGACGCTCCACACGATCGCCTCCGCGTCTTCGCGGCGATAGCGGATCGGCTCGCCGGTGAGGCTGTAGGGATCCGTCGGCGTCTCGAACGCCTCGCCGACCAGTTCGTCCAATCGCTCGGGAAGGCGGCCGTCGGTGCGGAACGCGCGTTGGACCGCGAGCGCCGCGAGCAGGCACGTCTGCCGTGCCCGCTCCGACAGAATCGCCTCGTCCAACTGCGGAACCGCGGGCAGCGTCATGGGCGCGATGACCGATTCGTCCAACCAGCCGCGAAGCCGCTCCGCGACGGGAGCATCGGCGTGCTCGGGCGCCGCCGCGTAGATGCGGGGCGCATTCGACTTCAATGGTTGCCGAGTCGGAAGCGGTTCGACCAATTCCCTGCGCCAGTTGGCGAAGACGTGGCGGACGACTCGGCGGCTGTATTCCGGCTCGTGGAGAAAGAACAGTGGAATCGGCCCCGCGCCGCCGTCCCGTCCCGCCTTCGCGAACCACTCCGGATCGTCGAGCCGGCGCATGGCGGCGATGTATTCGTTCCGCAGCAGCGTCTCGACGGAGGGCGTGAGGCGATCGTCTTCTCGCACGTCCGCGAGCGCGCGCGAGAGCAGGTCCGCGTCGACGCCCGGGGCGGCCGACCACCGGCGAATGCCATCGACGGCCAGTTCGTGCAGCTTCGTCCCGGCGATTCGGTCGTCGAACAGGCCGTGCTGCGCGCGGTGCCGGCCGCACCGAAAGACGGCGCGATGCCAGTTCCAGGCTTCCGCGACGTCGCCCTGGGCTTCGAGCCGCGCCGCCTCCAACCGGGCCGCCTTCGCCAATTCGGAGAGCCGGTCGAACAGCGTCTGCCGCGATGCGAGTTGCTCGAGCGACACCAGGTTCTCGCGCTCCTCGAATCGGAAGGCCGGCTTCGCGGCGCCCCTTCTCCAGTGATCGAGGGCGGGCCGGTTTTGCGCGAGCCAGTCGCGGACGTTCGGCGTGGCGGAGTCCCATCCGCGCTCCAGCGCTTCGTCCCGTTCCGTCGCGAGCAGCGCGTCTGCCGCGACGAGTTGGTTCGCGGCCGCGGCGTAATCCGCGAATGCATTCTCTTCGTGGGCGAGGACTTCGTCGGCGACGGCGGCGAATGGATCGCCCGGATCGGGCAGATCGGCCAGCCGCTGATGACGATAGATGAACGCCGCGATCAACCCCGCCGCCAGGAACACCGCGGGGACGATCACCTTGATTTGCCGCCAACCCTTGCCGGCCGGCGGGGCATCGGCGGTGGAAGCGGAATCGGGCGTGGACTGCGCGGAACCGGCCGCGTCCGTCGCCGAGCGCGGCGCGTTCTGCGATTCCGAAGTCATGGACGTTTCCTTGCTGTTGCGAATATGGACGCTTGCGGTTTCGCGGTCCCTCGCCCGACCATCGTCACGACGACCGACCGAGGACTTGCGACATCATTGCCGCCATCCGCTAGAATACACCCCGCATTCGCGCGCGGCCAGCAGGTTCGTTCAAGTCATGCAGCACATTCGCATCGGAAACGCCGCCGGATTCTGGGGAGACAGCCGTCTCGCGCCGATCGAACTCGCCCGCGCCGGCCGGCTCGATTATCTCACGCTCGAGTATCTCGCCGAGCTGACGATGTCGATCCTCGCGCACCTCAAGTCGCGCGACCCCGAGGCGGGATACGTTTCCGACTTTCCCGACGTCGTTCGCGAGTTGCTTCCCGTTCTGCACGAGCAGCCGAACCTGGGAATCATCACCAACGCCGGCGGGATGAATCCCGAAGCGTGCGCGCGCAAAGTCGCCGAAGCGCTCGCCGAGAACGGACTCGGCTCGTCGATCGTGGCGTCGGTTTCGGGAGACGATCTGCTTCCCACACTCGACGACAACGTCGCCGGCGGCGAACCATTCGCTCATTTCGAGACTGGTGAACCGCTGGGAGACGTGCGATCGCGGATCGTTTCCGCCAATGCGTATCTCGGTTCGGACGGGATCGTGGCCGCTCTCGCGAAAGGGGCGCGAATCGTCGTCACCGGCCGCGTCGCCGATGCGTCGCTGACCGTCAGCCCGGCGGTCCACGAGTTCGGTTGGGAACCGACCGACTGGAGCCGCATCGCCGCCGCCACCGTCGCCGGGCACCTCATCGAATGCGGCGCGCAATCCACCGGCGGAATGTATTCCGACTGGACGCCCGCGATTTCCCTCGCGGATGTCGGCTATCCGATCGCCGAGATCGCCGCCGATGGTTCGTGCGTCGTCACCAAGCCGGAGGGCAGCGGCGGCGCGGTCACCACCGGCACGGTCGCCGAGCAACTCGTGTACGAGATCGGCGACCCGGCCCATTACCTCACCCCCGACGTCGACGCCGACTTCTCGCACGTGCGGCTTGAACAGGAAGGACCGGACCGCGTGCGCGTCGCCGGCGCGCGCGGCAATCCCCGGCCGGAACGCTACAAGGTTTCGATGGCCTACCGCGACGGCTACATGGCCGCGGGCACGCTCGTGATCGCCGGGCGCGACGCCGCGAACACCGCCCGCCGTTGCGGCGAGATCGTGCTCGAGCGCGTCCGCCGCGCGGGGCTGCTGCCGGAGCGCACGCACGTGGAAGTGCTGGGGGCGGGAGATTCGCTGCCGGGGGTTTCGCTTTCTATTCCGGGAGATTTATCGGCGGGAGTGGCGACGGAGCAGGGGGGCGGTTCGTGGGAAGTCGTGCTGCGGATCGCCGCGCACGACGCCTCGCGCGAGAAGGTCGAGCGCGTGTTGCGGGAGATGGTGCCGCTCGTCACGTCGGGACCGCCGGGAGTGACCGGTTACGCGGGGAGCCGTCCGAAGCCGCACCCGGTTCTCGCCTATTGGCCGACGACGATCGCCCGCGATCGGGCGGTTCCGAAGGTCACCGCGCGGACCGCGGAGGAGTGGACGCAATGAGCGACATGATCCGCTTGGGAGAGATCGCCCACGCCCGCTCGGGGGACAAGGGGAATCATGCCAACGTCGGCGTCATCGCCCGCGATGTTGCCGCGTACGAGCATCTCGGCCGCGTGCTGTCGTCCGAAGTCGTCGCGGAGTTCTTCGCCCCGCTCGGCGTGACGCGGGTGGAACGATTCGCACTGCCCGGCATTCACGCCTACAATTTCCTGCTGCACGACGCGCTCGGCGGCGGCGCGAGCCGCTCGTTGCGGACCGATTCGCAAGGGAAGACGCTGGGACCGGCGTTGCTGGAGTTGCGAATCCCGGCGATGGACAAAGGCGGTCCCACATGGACTGACAGTAGTTCCAATGTCTCCCGACTCACTCACGGCGAATGTACCCTGTAAGGGT
>JBBDNT010000030.1:0-8105 GCA_040877445.1 Planctomycetaceae bacterium | reverse complement strand
CCGGACGCTCGCAGCGTCCGGGTCGCTGCGCATGGGCCGGCCGGCCGTGTGGTGCGACCTCTCTCCGCGCTCCACGTCCCGCCCGGCAGGCGGGACGTACCGTTTGCCGGGAGCGAATCGCCGCTTCGCGCGAAATTCGCGCAACCGAATTTTGCGCTGGCATTCCAATCGAATCGGAGTCATAATTCCCGTCTGGGAATCGGTACAGCGGGCCGGCGTCGTGCGGCCGCGGCAGTGACGACTCCGAACTCCATCATCATCCGTCATTTCAGGAGTGGAACGATGCGATCCGGCAATCCCGCGTTGAGCGAGCAGGCATTCGAGAAGTTCGACGTGTTCGAGGTCGAGCGGTCCGGCGCGATGACCATTCAGGGAACGGCCCTCAAGGCGGGCGTCCTGTTGATGCTGGTCGTCAGCGCGGCGGCGTTCACGTGGTGGAAGTTCGCCACGGTCGGGCAGCAGGCGGCCATGCCGTGGATGATCGGCGGGTTGATCGGCGGGCTGGTGCTCGCGATCGCGACGATCTTCAAGCCGCAATGGGCGCCCGCGACCGCGCCGCTGTATGCCGTCGCCGAAGGGCTGTTCCTGGGCGTGATCTCGGCGATGTACAATACGATGTTCTACGACGGAATCGTCGTGCAGGCGGTCTGCCTGACGTTCGGCACGCTGTTCGCCATGCTGATCGCCTACCAGAGCGGGATCATCAAGGCGAGCGAGAAACTGAAGGCGGGAGTCATCGCCGCGACCGGCGGGATCATGCTGGTGTATCTGGGGTCGTTCCTGCTCTCGGTCTTCTTCGGGATGCAGAACCCGATGATCTACGGCAACGGGCTGATCGGCATCGGCTTCAGCCTGTTCGTGGTGGTGATCGCGGCGTTGTTCCTGGTCCTCGACTTCGACGCGATCGAGCAGGGGGCCGCGCATGGCGCTCCCAAGTACATGGAATGGTACGGCGCCTTCTCGCTGATGGTCACGCTGATCTGGCTGTACCTCGAGATCCTCCGCCTGCTGTCGAAGCTCAGCAGCCGCGATTGAGCCGTTGGCGGTTCCTGTTCCGGCACGGTCTCCCGACCGTGCCGGTCCGTTCGACCGCAGGTCTCCCGAATCGCCGATGCGGCTGCGAGCGCGGATGGCGGCATGGAGACCTTCGGTCGGCGAGTGTGGCAGGGTCGGGAGACCCCGCCACAACCGGGTCGGGAGACCCCGCCACAACCGGGTCGGGAGACCCCGCCACAACCGGGTGGCAGGGTCGGGAGACCCGCCACAACAGTGCCGCCACATTCCGCACGACCGGAAAACTCCCCGCCGTTTCGGCATCCCCCGCGACCGGCGGGGTTTTTCCGTCTTGCCGATCCTTACATCTCGCCGATCCGTTCGTAGGCGTTCGTAGCGACCCGCTTCCGCGGGTTCGTTGGCCATGTGGTCACTACGAGCGCCGCCCGGCACGGGGAAGGATCGGAACGATGAACCGCGACCTGCTCATCATCGGCAACGAACCGGCCGCCGGCGCGGGGGCGTTGGCCGCCGCCGCGCTTCGGCCCCGCGTCGCCCTCGTCGTGCCGCCGGAACAGGCCGAGTCCGAAGGCCGCCCGCGGAACCTGCGGCAAGTCGTCGCGCGGCTGCTGGACGAGGCGCCTCCCCGCCGTCCGTCGCTCGCCGACGTTCACCGCGAGCTGGCCGAGCTGGCGCGGGCCGAACTCGCCGCGGGCGAACGGCGATTGCGCGCCGCGGGAGTCGAAATGCTTCGCGGCCGCGCGCGGTTTCTCGACGAGGCGACCGTCCTCGTCGAGTCCGCCGACGAGGTCTGGTCGTTGTCGGCCGAGCTGATCCTGATCGCGACCGGCACGCGTCCCGATCGGCCCAGTTACGTTCCGTTCGGCTCGCCGCGAATCATCACCGCCGACGAATTGCGAAGCTGGGAGACGCTTCCCGCGCGGATCGCGATCGTGGGGGGCGGCGCCACCGGCCGCGAGCACTCGCGGTTGTTCGCGGCGCTCGGTTCGGAAGTGTTCGTGGCCGACGCGCGGTCCGCCATCGACGCGGAGGACGAGGGCGCCGACGACGACCTGCCGCACCCCGCCTGTCTGCCGAACGTCACCTGGCGGTCCGGGGTCGAAGCGATCGGCGCGGCCCGGCTGGCGGGAGGCGGCGTGTCGATCGCCCTCGACGACGGCGGGCGGATCGTCGCCGACGCCGTGCTGTGGTGCACCGAGCGCGTGGGGAACACCGAGCGGCTCTATCTGGCCGCGGCCGGGATCGTCCCGGACGATCGCGGCCGGCTGTGGTGCGACGACGACTGGCGGACGTGGGCGCCGGGCATCTACGCGGCGGGAGAGGTGGTCGGCCATCCGCGGTGGGACGAAGCCGACTCCGGCGCCGCGAGCCGCATCGTCGAGCACGCCTTGAACGTCGCCGTCCCGTGCGGCGCGGGGGGCGGGTTTCGCCGGGCCGCGCGACCGGACGGTGGCGCGCGTCGCGTCGATCGGCGTCTTCTTTCGGAACGCCATTGAATAAACCGGGGCGAGGGCGTAGAATGGCTCGCATGCGGTGAAGGAGCCCGAACCGATCAGGCATCGCCGTGAAGGATTTTTTCGAGGAGTGACGGGATGGCTGAAGGCACGATCAAGAAGTTGACGGCGAAGGGTTTCGGGTTCATCGACCTGGGGAACGGGCAGGACTTGTTCTTCCACTCGTCGAACGTGGAAGGCACGACCTACGAACAGCTCCACGAGGGGCAGTCGGTCTCCTTCACCGAGGGCCGCGGCCCCAAGGGACCGCGCGCCGAAAACGTCCGCCCCTACTAAGCGCACGACACGATCGATCGCACGAAGCCGGCGAGGAAACTCGCCGGCTTCGTGCTTTTAGCGATCGCCGTTCCCGCTTGCCTCCCGGTTGTCGCCCTCCCCCTTCGAACGACTCGCGAGCGCAAGAAAATCCGCCGGCAGGGGCGACTCGCACGCGATTCGTTCCCCCGTGATCGGATGCGCGAACGCGAGCCGAAGCGCGTGCAGCGCGTGCCGGCCCGACGGAACAGCGCGAGTCCCATCGCCGTTCTCGTCACTCGTCACTCGCAACTCGTCACTGCGAAGCACATCGAACCGCGACGGCCGAATCGCCCCGAACGATCCATAGAACTCGTCCCCCACGACCGGGTGCCCGATCGCCGCGAAGTGGACCCGAATTTGGTGCGGACGGCCGGTGAGCGGCGTCGCTTCCACGAGCGTCGTCGCGTCGCATCGTTCGAGCACGCGGAATCGCGTGCGGGCCCCCTTCGCGTGCCGCGCGTTCTCAGCGGCCGACATGAGGATCGTGTCGCCGTTCGGATGCAGGCCGATCGGGCGGTCGACGAGACCGTCGTCCGCGGCGAGCGTGCCTTCGACGAGCGCGAGGTAAGTTTTCTCGACCCGCCCCTGCTGGAAGGCGATCGACAGCAGCCGGTGGGCGAGATGGTCCTTCGCGACGGCGATCGTCCCGCTCGTCAACCGGTCGAGCCGATGCACGATTCCCGGCCGCGACAATCCCGGCAACGGCGACCGCGCGTCGAGATGATGCTGCACCGCGTTCGCCAGCGTCCCCGTGTGCACGTCGCCGACCGGATGGCAAATCCACCCGGCGGGCTTGTCGACGACGAGCAGGCGATCGTCTTCGTGAAGGATAGACAGCGGCAGCGGTTCGGGCGAGATGAGCTTATCGGGCGGTTCAAGCAGTTTCACGCCGACGCGCTGTCCGCGGAATACGCGATCGGCCGGCACGGCGGTCGCGTCGTCGATGGTGACCGCCCCGGCGCGCACGATCCGCGCCATGCGGAACGGCGTGTAGTTGCGGAAGTGCTTCACGAGAAACGAATCGACCCGCACGCCGTGCAGGTACGGTTCGACGGTGAGAAGGGCGCGGTGCATGTCGTGGATGTAGGATGGATTGGCGATCCCGGTCTTCCAGTTGCGCGGACCAGTCGGAAAGGATCGGCAATCGCCTTGCGGTGGTCCAGCCGGACCGACGGGATCGCCAATCCGTCCTGCTACGTCGATCGGATTGAATTCGTGATCGCTAGAGACGAATTCGACGTTTGGGGCGTGGTGGGACGGATTGGCAATCCTTCCAATGACAATCAATGGCGGCAGAACAGATCGGCGTCCGGCGACGAAGCGACCTCACCGTCGGATTGCCAATCCATCCTACGTCGGTTCGAATCGCCAGCCGCACCTTTCCCATGCCGGATTGATCCACAAGGAGAAGTGTTCGGGCGAGAGGCCGGCGTATCTTGGGTTGCGGGCGATGTACTGGATGCAGCGCCAGAGATGCTCCGCATCTCGCACGATGCGGTCGAACGCCTCCTGTTGCCACAGCGTGCCGTCTCTGCGTAGCAGCGCATTGACCTTTCTCGCCGTCCAAAGCTTCCAGCTTTGGAGAATCTTCTCGAGGGGAGATTCTCGCGGATCGAACGGGCGAACGACCACATGCACGTGATTGGGCATCCCGACGCAGCAGCCGAGTTCGTATCGCTTTCCGTCGAATCGACGGATCGTGTCCAGCACGATGTCGCGCGCTTCGGAACACTTGAAGGGGCAGGCGCCCATTCCCTGATCCAGCCATCGATCCACCTTCTGCACGATCTCGCGGGCATACTCCTCCCACTTGTCAGGCGGCACATCGGCCCGCAGGGGTGATCGGCAATCCGTCCCACGAATGCCCTGCCTTGCGAGCCACTCCCGCTTCCACGCCTCCAACTCGCGGAGTTTCGCCTGCGGCAGCGAATCGGCGAGGCGAATGGTGACGAAATACGTGGCGCCCTCCTGTCGCCAGTGCGGCAGGTGGCGGTGATAAACGGTGACCGGAAGATCGGGACGCAGTCCCTGAAACCCAGGCGGCGGATCGAGATTCCATGGTTCGGCGGTCATCGGAGATCGATCGCACTCGAATTGGGACGTTCGGGGGGTGGTAGGATGGATTGGCGATCCCGGTCCTCCCGTTGCGCGGACCAGTCGGAAAGGATCGGCAATCGCCTTGCGGTGGTCCAGCCGGACCGACGGGATCGCCAATCCGTCCTGCTACGTCGATCGGATTGAATTCGTGATCGCTAGAGACGAATTCGACGTTTGGGGCGTGGTGGGACGGATTGGCAATCCTGCCAATGACAATCAATGGCGGCAGAACAAATCGGCGTCCGGCGACGAAGCGACCTCACCCTCGGATTGCCAATCCATCCTACGAACAATGCGACGCGACTATTCCACCTCCAGCTGCAGCGTCGCCACCGGGCCTTTCACGTCGCCGGCCGAGAGCGTGCGGAGTTGGAGCGTGTTCGTCCCCGATTTCGGCTTCCACGTCGCCGAATCGCCTTCGAGCCGCGACCATTCGCCGCCGTCGCGCGCGACTTCATAACCGATGCGGTTCGGGCAGTGCGAATCGAGGGCGAGGCGGATCGCGCGGGACTTCGCGTCGCCTGAGGCTTCGCGAATCTCGACGACGCCGACCGTCCAATAGACGTCTTCGATCCGCTCGGTCGGGAGGAACCTCTTCTTGCGGTAGCCGATGTGCTCGACCAGTCCCGGCTCGCCGATTTCGCCGGATCGCTGGAACCAGGTGCGGCCGGCGTTGGCGGCGTCCTGTGGGAAGATCAGCCGCTGAGTCCCGGCGCCCTCGGGGGCGATCGCGTGGTCCTCGTAGTAGATCCAGAAGAACGTGGAAGATTCATCCTCGCCCGGGTAACGCCAGTTCTCGCGCATCTGCGGCTTCTTCGCCGCGGTCGCGGGGGGGCCGGCCATGTGGTCGAGCGACTTGCCGCCGTCCTTCAGCCATTCCGCCCGCACTTCCCATGCGGAAAGGGGAACACCGTTCTTTTCGGTGTGGAAGTCGAAGTGCGCGTCCATCGCGATCCACTTGCCGAACTGGTTCGACCAAATCTCGGTGATGCCGTGATGGTTCCCCGCGACCTTCGTTTCCGGTTCGTGCAGCCGGCCGATGGCGATCTTGCGGCATTGCCAGCCGAGCGACTGGGCGCACTCGGCCATGCTGATGGCGTAATAGGTGCACCAGAACTTTTCACCCGTGGCGGCCGCGTCGAGAATCTCCTCGGCATGCCGGACCTTCACCCGCGGCGTGCCGTTGGGAATGCGCTCATGGACCCAGTTCCGCAGCAGACGTTGGGCGGTCCATTCGTCCGCGGCGCCGGCGACGACCTTTTCGAGCTGATACTTCTTGCGGAGCGAAACGAGCCGCGGATCGTCGTAGCTGGAGGTCTTGTAATCGAGGTTCGAACGGACGACGGCGGGGGCGTCGATTTCGATGTTCTTCACGCGGAGACCCGCGGACTCGGCGGCGCGCAAGAGATCGCTGTCGCTGAAAGCCGGATGTGCCGATGATTCGGCGCCGTCGCCGGCGTGCGCAGTTGTCGCGAGCGCTGCACCAATGACGAACGCCAAGGCGTGCAGTTGCAGTCGGTTTCGCATCGCAGGTGTCCTTGGTTGGGAGAGTCGGTGACGGGGCGCGCTCCCCGCTGGGTCGCGGCTAACCGGTCGCGGCTAACCGAACTAAATCCAGATGTCCGACGTGCTGTCGCCGTGGGGGAAGCGGATTTCGTGGGCGCGGGCGGGGCCGTGCGGTTCCTTGCCGAAGTCGACGAGGAACTTGTCGTTGACCGCGAGGCCGCCCTTGTCGGTGTCGCAGTCGATCTGCAGCATGTAGGAACCCTGCTTGGCGATGTCGGGATAGAACTGGTCGTCCCAACTGCTGACGAGCGAGTTCGTGACGTACAGCCGCTTGCCGTCGAGGCTCAACTGCAACATCTGCGGGCCGCCGGTGAGTTTTTCGCGGCCGCCGCGGAACTGCGACGGCTTGCCGATCACGCCGCCGAGCCACACGCGGCCTGCGAGTTTCGGTTTCGACGGATCGCTGACGTCGTATTGGCGAAGGTCGCCGTGCAGCCAGTTCGAGAAGTACAGCCAGCGGTCGTCCATCGAGAGAACGAGGTCGGTGATGAGGCCGGGCACGGGGAACGGCCAGCCCTCGGTCTCGACCGGCTCGACCTCGATCACCTTCTCGACTTTCCATTCGCCATCCTGCTTGTGCCAGTGCCACATCGTGCTGGAGAGCGCCGCGCCGACGAAGCCATGCGTGCTGTCGGGGTTGTGGTGGAAGCGGACTTCGAGCGGGATCAGTCCGGTCTCGCCGAGATCGGCGCTCTTCGCGATCTTCCGCTCGGTCCAGTCCCAGAAGTGGAGATGGTGCCCGTACTTCCCGGCCTGCACGTCTTCCAGCTTGAAGCCCGGGCGGGTCGTGTTCGGCGCGGCCCATTCGCTCGAGACCATCACGTCGTGCCGGGGCTGGTACCAGAAATCGTAGTTGTAGTTCATCCCCTTGAGGTCGGCTTCCCAGCGGCCGACGATCTCGAACTCGTCGTCGAGCAGCAGGAACCCGCCGGGGCCTTCCCCTTTCTCGTCGCCGAGCATCGAAATCATGATCCGCCCGTCCGCCAGGCAATGCACGGTGTGCGGGGCGGTGAGCTTCGTCTTGCCGATGACCTCCTCCGGCTCGATCACCTTGACCATCCGCGGCGCGCGGGGGTTCTCGGTGTCGACGATGTGAATCCGGCTGGAATACAACCCGGGAATCACGAGTTGCCTGCGCGATCCCATGCCGTGGCAGCTTCCGCAAGCGTTCCATCCGTAATGGTGCAACTCGTCGCCGAGGTTGGGCATCGGCAAGCGGTGAATCACCTGCGAATAGGTCTTCGAGTCGGGATCGACGTCGATCGTGGCGAGGTAATCGGGCTGCTTGACGACGGTGCCGCTGTAGATGCCGACGGTGTAGGCGAGCGTCTCGCGGGGGGACTTCATCGCCTCGGCGGGAGAGGCGAAGATGCGGGTGTCGCCGTGAGCGTGCTCGTCGTGCCCGAACAGGCGGGAGGCGTTCCACAACGGCGACGACAAGGCGGCCCCGGCGGCGACGGTCAAGAACTCGCGGCGTTGCATGACGTGGTCCCCCTGACGTTGTTGGGCGAATCAGATCGTTCGAGCGACCGCCATCTTAGCGTGAACTCCCGTCGGACGCGACAAGTACGTCCCGCCTGCCGGGCGGGACGTGGAGCGCGCGGGAACTTCGCCGCA
>JBBDNT010000029.1:0-8142 GCA_040877445.1 Planctomycetaceae bacterium | reverse complement strand
CCTCCGTCCGATACTGCGAAAACTTGTAAAAATGTGGGTAATGACAAGGGCTGGAGCAACGCGAAGCCCCGGTCGTCGCAGCCGGGGCTTCCCTGCGGTCCAGCCCCGGCCACCCCGCGGCGCCCTGCGGCGTCGTGCGTTTCGCGAAATCCCACCGATGCATTTCCGGGCGGAGCGCGGTATCATTCGCATTGGCGCGGCGATGGCAAAGGCATCGCTGTCCCCGCGATTCGGCCGCGCGCATCAGGCAAACCGGGCCGGTCGCAACAGCGCACGGTATGAGATCCTTCCAACTACACAACCAGGCATTCGCACAGGGATTACTCGCCATGCGACTTTCCAGGGCACTCTGTGCAGTCGTCGGAGAAGTCCTATGCGGATCTCATGCAAGCCTTGACGCACTCTTCATTTCTGCAGGCGCTCCGGGGGAGCCCCCGCCGTCAGCTCATCATTCAAAGTGGAAGGAGTGGCTGTTCCGCGCCGGGCAAGATCCCAATACTGACAGCCTTGTCGTTCTCGGCAATGTGCTTGAGGAGTTCATGGATCTTGCACCAGAAGAGGGCAGCGAAGAGCATGGCAGATGGAAGGCGAATCGGGCTCGGGTAGAAGCTGCCTTGGAGGACAACGGACTGAGATACTTCCGGTTCGGTAGAGTCCTTCCCCAAGGTGAGGCACCAGCCGATCCTGCTCAATCGCAAGCGAAGTCCCAGACAGTCTCCAAGCCTCAGACAGTGGAAGAACTATTGGGGATTCTCGTCCGGGGCCTCCGGCGAGCGATGCACCCATTAACTCATAGGCGAAAGGGCAGCCAGGCTCTCTCGTTCGGCAGCGAGTATGATGTCCAGGATCTGTTGCATGCCCTCCTACGTCCGTGGATCAGCGACATCCGTCCTGAAGAATTCACGCCAAGCTATGCTGGCTCCAGCACTAGAATGGATTTTCTCCTGCCATCCTATTCACTCGTAATTGAGACCAAGATCATTCGAGACCGGGCGCACGCCCGACGTGTTGGCGACGAACTCATCATTGATATCGAGCATTATCGCCGTCATCCCGCCTGTAAGACGCTCTGGTGTGCCATCTATGACCCAGACCATCTTATTACAAATGCAGATGGACTTTGTTCAGATCTCCAAGGTCAGCGCGTCACGGCAGATGGAAGCGTTGATGTCAAGGTGCTTGTCCTGTAAGAAGGCCTGCGCTTTGCTTTACAGCGGCGGGATGCTCGAGGCGTGTTGTTGGATTTGCGGCGGGTGGCTAAGGCGGGTGGTCTGGTTGAGGAGAAGAGCGAGGTTCCTTGCGTAAAGCGCTCGACGAGCCGGAACGAGGTGCTGGCCCCGCAATCCGGTAACCGCAGTCGGGGAGGACTGGGGCGAGGACGCCGCTCGTTCGTCGAGTCGCCATGCGTGATCGCAGCATTCTTCTAAGTTGTCCGAAAGACGACTACGAAAGACGAGCGATGGCATCCGGTTTCATCGTGCTTCCCGACGGCCGTTGCTTTTCGCGTCGCTGGTCGGCGCATGATGCGGTGTTGCGAACGATCGCCGATCTGGTAACCGAAATGCCGCTTCGGCAGTGGCTTCTGGAGCAGTTGCCGGGGCCGAATGATGAACTGGAACTCGGATACGGGGCGTGGTTCCGAAACTCCGACCAAGCCATTATCGTGCGGTCCATCGACCTTCGTTCGATGACCGTCGAGAATCAGCGATTGTTCTGCGATGCCGTGAAACGTGCGGCGTCGATTGACCACGACGAAGAATGGCTCGATCACAGCCTATTCGAGTTCGCGGACATGGTCGCACGCATGGAATGTGGAGAACCCCCGCTGTTCAAATCGGACTGGGTCGAGATCGTTCCTCACGAGGGCGAGCGAATCGGGCCGGGCTGGTCTGCCGATTGACGTCGGTCGGTATCGAAGATCGTGACCTCCCCGGCAAGCGCTGGGGAGAGGACGCCGACCGTTGAACCGCAGCAATCGTGCCGTCGCCTGGGCGGTTGGCGTTCGTCCGCCGGGTCGCGGCATCCATCACGCTTCCCCGAGGAGCGACGCTCGGGCCTTGGCCTTGATGATCGCGACCAAGTCGATCGCCTCGACGTATTCCTCGTACGCGTCCTGCTCGTCCGGAGTCAATTCTCCGGCGGCGGCCTTCGCGGACAGATCATTCAACTTCGATTGCAGCCCCGGATCCAACTCCAGCCCGACGATCCGCCGAGCCACTTCCGGAGTCAGGCACTCGGTCACCGGATCGAGAAGCTGGTCCAGGACGTTCACGGAGGGCGATGTGTCCATATCGAAATGATACTGCGCGCGTCGAAGGTGGACGATCTCAGGAGGATCGACAACGACGGGAGCCTTCCGCAATGCCCGCGGCTGGTGCGATGCGAATCCGGGTCGTGGCGGCCGAGTCGTTCGTCCTGTAGGATGGCTCGGAACCGAAGGCGACAGCAATGGGACTCACCGTCTATTACGACTGGAAGACCAAGGCCGACGCGGCGCGGGCGCGGCGGATGGTCGCGAGGTTTCGCGACGTCGCCCTCGAGCTGCCGTTCGACGACGTCTCCGAGATCTACGAACAGGATCCGCCGGACGGCGAAACCAAATTCCGCCTGTACGACGCGCCGTTTCGCCGGGGCGAGTTGTATCTGTCGCGCAAGCGCGGCGACGGGCTGAAGGAACTCGTCTCCGTGCCGGCGCTGCACGCCGTGTTCTTCTTCGTGCGCGTCGAGGGGGCGGAAAGCGCGCCGATCGGACTGGCGAGCCATCCCCCCGTCGTGCTGCACCGCGAGGACGTCGTCGAGCGCGACGAGGACGGCGCCGAGCGCGGCCGCCGCATCGGCGAGGGGGATCCGATCGAGTTCCCCACGCGACGGCGCGGCTGGTATTCGTGGCATTCCTTCTGCAAGACGCAGTACGCCGGCAATCCCCGGCTGGGGAGCGAGGCCAATTTCCTCAAGGCCCACCTGTCGCTGATCGAGCTGCTCGACCGCATCCAGGCGGCCGGCGTGAAGGTGCGAATGCGGGACGATTCCGGCTACGCGAAGCATCGCGACGCCGATCGGCTGCTACGCGCGCTGCGACGCTGGGACGCCATCATCGCGAACTTCGCCGGCGCCCTGGGGGACGCGCTGGGGGACGAGGCGGGTTCGATCGCCGCTCCCATCATGCAACGCCCCGACTTCGAACACCTCGAGGCGCGCGGAATGAGCGAACTGAGAAAGATTGCGGCTCGGCCGCGGAGGAGAAAGAAGGACTCATCGTGAACCATCGAGCGCGGCGAGTAGCGATCACCGTCGCTGCGGAGCGATTTCGATCCGCGCCGCCTCGGTGAAGACGTCCTCTGAGCGGGTGCCTCCGCCGAAGATGCCGGCGGTCACCCCCGAGAGCCCGCCCCACATGCGGACCCGGCGACCGTCGCGGCCGAGGAAGCGGTAGCGGCTGCCGTCGTATTCGATCACGTCGGCTCGCGCGCGGAAGGGGCCGACCGGCAGAGACGTCTTGCCCACCGACTGGATTTCGAGAGAGATCCCTCCCCCCGGATCATCCACTTTCACGGCGCGGACTTCCTCGACGGCGCGGACGCCGTCCATCACGCGCAACGAAGACGTCCGCAGCACGAAGCCCTCGCGTTCGACCTCGACCTGCGGCGTTCCTTCATCGAGAACGGCGCGCATCACCATGTTCCCTTTCGCGCCGCCGGCAGGCTCCGCGCCCGAAGCGGCGGTCGCTCCGATTGCCGCGAGCGCCGCTGGAATGATCGCCGCCACCGCGAACGACAGCCTCATCGCAACCTCCTTGCCTGATTCGATCGTGACCATACCGGATCGGGCGAGCTCCCACCACGGCAATCCGCCGTCGCGCGGTGTCGAGCGAAGCGCCGAGTTTCCCGATCGGATCGCGACAGGCGCGAGTCGCCGTGGGAAGCCGCTTCTCACGGCTGCGCCAACCCCTGGAAGAAATGCCGCGCGTTCACGCCCAAGGTTCGCGTGCGGTAACCCCCTTCCTGGACGACGAGCGTCGGCAATTTCATCCCGCCGATCATTCGGCCGTTCGCTTCGAAGTCCTTCGCTGCCAGCGACCACGTGCCGGTCGGGTCGCCCTTCGCCGGATCGAGGCCGAGCGCCACCACGAGGAACGCGGGGCGGAAGTCGGTCACCAGTCGCAGAGCCGGCGCGAGCGCCTTGCGGTATTGCTCGCCGTTCTGCTTCTCGGGCAGCGGGATGTTCACGTTGAAGCCTTCGCCCGCGCCGCTGCCGCGCTCGTCGGCGAAGCCGGTGAAGTACGGATAGGCGAAGGCCGGGTCGCCGTGGATCGAGACGGTCAGCACGTCGTTCCGCTCGTAGAAGATTTCCTGCTGCCCGTTGCCGTGATGGTAATCGACATCGAGAATCGCCACCTTCCCGAACCGCGCCAGATGCTGCGCCGCGATCGCCGCGTTGTTGAAATAGCAGAACCCGCCGAAGGCTTTCGACTCGGCGTGATGTCCCGGCGGCCGCACGAGGGCGTAGGCCAGCCGATGCCCGTCGACGATCCGCTCGGCCGCGGTCAGCGCGCAATCGACGGCGCGGCGGGCCGCGGTCATCACGCTTTGATTGAGCGGCGTGAAGGTGTCGATGCAATAGTATCCCGCGCGAATCGACAAGTCCCGCGGCGGCCGCGCCGCGTTGCGAATCGGGAACACGTAGGGATACACCGACTTCCCCTCCGGCACGCCGGCGCACGCCCGGCGGATGTAGTCGAAATACTCCCGTCCGTGCACCGCGGTGATGTGCTTGTCCGGAAAGTCCCGTGGCGCGACGGTTTCGAACAAGCCGGTCGATTGCAGTTCGGATTGAATCGCCTTGATCCGCACCGGCGACTCGACGTACCCCCGCTCGCGCACGTGGTGGATCTCGTGCCGATCGGTGACGACGAACGCGATCGGGGCGCGGCGCGCCGGACCGGCCGGCAAAGCCCCTGGCAGTTGCGGCTGCTTCGCATAGCGGAACTCCCGCAATCGCACGGGGTCGTCGCGGAAGGACTTCACCACCCGCTCGACGTACTCCGGCGGACACAGGTAGCCGTACTTCCGCTCGAGGACCGCCCGCACCACCTTGCGGGCGAAGTCGCGGCGCAGCGGCTCGTCGCGGCCGAGTCCGTCGTACACGAGGTGCGGCTGGCAGCGGTTCTCCGGCGCGACGGGCGCTTCGAATTCCGTCCCCACGATCGGCCGCGCGCCGTAGCGTTCGTAGAACTTCAGCCGGGCCGCGTTCTGCTTTCGGAGATGCGGATCGGGGCAATCGGCGGGACCGTCCGGGAGGCACTCGAAGAACAGCCCCCGCGCGTGGTGGGCGAACACTTCGTCGCGGACCCGTTCATAGAGCGCCCCGCCGATGCCCCGCCCCGCCCGACCCTTCGCCGACGCGAGATAGTCGAGATAACAGAACCGGACCACCGGATCGTGGAGCACGACCGCCACCCCCTGCACCCGTCCGCGGCCTCCCTCGGCCACATACAGCAGCGTCACGAACCGCTGCCGGAAGGGATTTTCCAGCCGCTCCGGAAGTTCGTCGACGTCCTCCGGCCGGGCGGCGGGAAAGTGCTCGCGCAGCATCGCCTGCGCCTCAGCGATCGCCGATCGATTCGCGTCGAGCGCGGCGTCGTGAATGCGGCGAATGCGGAACATGCGATGCGGGGCGTTCGAGTCGTAGAACGGGCTTCGGCCCGTTTGCACTGCGGCGTCGCGCGAGGTGGAAGAGGGCGGTCGGCGGTGAAGGTACTATCCCAGAAGCGCAACCGCGCCGCGAGCGATATCGCGCCGCGTCGACCGATCAGACGCCGTCCGCCTTTCCCGATTCGAATCTGGTGTCGTTCGAGAGTTCATTCTATCGCACGTCGACCGGAATGAAGACCATTTTCTTGCCGCGCCGCTGCCGCCGTGATACGATCCCCAGTAGCGCGGAAAGCATCGAAGATCATCCTGCGCGAATTGCCGGTCGCGATGGACTTCATCGACAGAAAAATGAAGGACAGAAAAGTGAAGATCAGGAATGTTCTCGAAGAGGCGCCGTTCCGTCATTTTTCTGTCCCCCATTTTTCTGCCCCGATCTTTCCCGGATGAAACGCGCCGGGCTGCCTCGACGAACCCAGCGTGTCGGGCTTGCGCGCATTCTTTGGTTACGTCTTTGCGCCCTTTGCGAGCTTCTGTTCCGGCATGAATCGAACAGAAGGACGCCAAGATCGCGAAGACGAATCTTCGAACCGACCCCCGTAAAATGACAGCCACCAACACCGGCGGACCGTCCTGCTACATCAACACCTGTCTCGATCTGGTGTCGCGCCACGACCTGTCGCCGCTGGCCGGCCGCTTCGATGCCGAGGCGAGTCTGATGTATTGCGATCGGTACGGCGATGGAAAGTGGTACGCGGGACTCTCGGCGAAGGAGGCCGGCGATCGCGAAGTCGATCGCAAACCCGAGGATCACATCCGCGAACTGCTCGACATCGTGGCCCGCTTCGACGAGCGCGAAACCCGCGTGTGGTACGACTGCGAGAAGCGGGAGTTCAATATCGGCTGGCAGGCGGCCGTGCGGCGGCCCGAAGGAGCGTTCACGATCCCTGTCGACGTCCTCCACGAACTCGCCCGCCACGACGCGACGCTCGCCTTGACGATCTATCCATCGTGCGAGAACGATTTCGCACCGCCGTCGCCGCCGTGAGAGCTTGCAAGACGATTCGCATCGGTCAACCCGGCGGCGCATCGTCGACGGGCTGAAGCCCGTCCTACGAACTTGCGAAGCATCACACCCCCGAGCGAATCACGATCTCGTCCCCGTCGCGGACGACGTACTCCTTTCCCTCGAGGTGATACAGCCCCGCCGCCTTCACCTCGCGCTCCGAACCGAGCCGGAACAGGTCTTCCACCGAGTAGACTTCCGCTCGGATGAAACCGCGGGCCAAGTCGCTGTGGATCGTGTCGGCCGCCTCGAGCGCCGTCGCCCCGCGGAGCAACAACCACGCGTGAACCTCCTTCACGTCGCTCGTGTAGAACGTGATCTGATCCGTCACCGCGAACACCGCCTGCAACAACCGCTCGCGGCACGGCTCCCCCAGACCCATCTCGGCGGCGAACAGCGCCCGGTCCTCTTCCGGCAAGGCCTGCACTTCCAATTCGAGGCCGACCGGCGCCGCGAGCGCCCGCACGCCCTGCGACTCGAACGCTTCCAGCAACTTCGGGTCGCAGTCGGAATCGGCCGTGTTCAACACGACCAGCCCCGGCTTGCGCGTCAGCAGCGCGAACGACCGGCAGGCCTTCTCTTGATCGCGGCCGAATTCGACCTCCCGTAGCGGCTTCCCCTCTTCCAGAAGCGCGTGGACCGGCCCGAGGAGATCGAGTTCCTCCTGGAGTTTGTCGCGATCGGGCCGCGGTTTGAGGATGTCCTTCCGCAATCGGTCGACGCGGTTCGTCACCACTTGCAAGTCGGCGAGCACGAGGTCTTCCTGAAACGCCGCCGCCTCGGCCAGCGGATCGCTTCCCGAAAACACGCCGATCACCTGCACGAGGGCGGCCGCTTCGCGAATCACGCCCAGCCGCTGCGGGTTGACGCCATGCTCGTCGCGGCTGAGGCCGGGGGTGTCGAACAATTCGATGCGGGCGGGGACGGTTTTCTTCGGCTTGTGATGGGCGACGAGTTTGTCGAACCGCTCGTCGGGCACGAGCGCGATGCCGACCTGCCCGGACTGCACCTTGGCAGGATCGGGCCTGGCGCCGGTGAGCAGTTCGAACAACGTGCTCTTGCCGCCCCCCTGGTAACCGACGATGCCGATTTTCATGTCGCGAAGTCGCAAGAAGAGAAAGACGAAGTTCCGCACGCCGCGCCGCCGACAGAGGATAGAGGATCGGCGCGGGAAGATCGAGGAAGAGGCAGCGCGGCAAAGCGGCGACCGAACGAAAACCGGCAAACATCAAGCCCCGAAGTCACGAAAAGAAGAATCGCGAGACGGAGGAAGCCCTTGCGGCATCGGTTCGATCAACTTTGTGCTCTTCGCAGTGCGATCGTTTCACTTTCGTGTTTTCTGCGCGAATTCTCGACTCCGCACAGGCCCCGGTGTGGCGAGGCCGCAACCAAACGCATGAGTGAGACGGAAAGATCGAACCGCGCAGC
>JBBDNT010000028.1:0-8148 GCA_040877445.1 Planctomycetaceae bacterium | reverse complement strand
GGCATCAGCGATTCCGAAAGCGTGCGGCGGAGTTCGATGTCGTGGCCCTCGATGCGAAACGTCTGATTCGTCGCGTTGCGCAGGATCAGCCCGTCCACCGCGTCGTACACGACCAGTCCTGAATAGACCCGCCCCTGGGCCGTCTGGATCAGCGTCGTCTGGTAGCGGGGAGAGACGTCGCGGTTGGGATCGGCGATCGCCGTGAACAGGTCTTCGCGCGAGAACCGCCGCGCGACCCCCGCCAAGTCCGGCCCCAATGCGCTGCCGCCGCCGTGGCATTGCGCGCACGCCCGCGAGACGAACAACTTCGCGCCCCGCGCCGCGTCGCCGACGGTCCAGTCGACTTCGGACAGCATCGCGCGAACCCGTTCGATCTCGGCCGATTCGCCGAACGCGGCCCGCGCTTCCGCCGAATGCCGCGATTCGACCCACGCGGTCCAGCGGGCGATCGCCTCGGGTTGCGGGCGATGTCCTTCCTTCCCATAAATGAAGCCCACGTCCCCTCCCGCGTTCCGCGCCAGCTGCCGGGCGACGCGCTCGCGGAGGACGTACTCCTCGGGGGCGGCGCCCAATCGCCGCAAGGTGCGGAGCAGCGCGACCTGTTCCGCCCCGTCGTTCGCCGCCGGGAGTTTCTCGAGCGCCTCGAGACAGGCGATGAGCACCTCCGGGCGCGACGAGGAAAGCCCTTCGACGAACTTCGGCCGGTCCTCCGCCTCGGGCTGTTTCGCCAAGACGATCAGCACCGCGCTTTGCACGGCGAAATCGTGATAGCGCTCGCGCACGAGCCGGCGATGCGCGGGGTCGGTCGAAGCCCCGAACGCGAAAACCACGTCGCTCGACCAGGGATACTCCGCATCCTCGGCGATCTGCTTCGTGAACGCATCGAGCGCCGCCGGAAGCGCCTCGGCGGGGAGTTCCGCCAGAAACAGCACGTGCCGCGGGCGGCCGAATTCCTCATGGGCCGCGACCGCGTGGGGCAATGCCGGATCGTGCGCCGCCAGCCGCGCATACATTTCGCCCACGCGCTCGTTCCAGTGCAGGTCGCGGTTCACTTTCTTCGCGACGATCTTCCCGTCGAGCCGGACGAGTGCCGCGGCGATCGCCTCCTGCTGCTTGCGGTTTCGCGGAACCTCGACGCGGGCGGCGCACAGCAGGTGGTGAATGTCGTCCACGGGATCGGATTCATCGTCGATCGCCGCCAGCAACCGGTCGAGCACGCGCGGGTTGGCCGGTTCGAGCATCGCCAGCAGCCGCGCGAGTTCGTGATCGACGTCGCGGTCTCCCAGCGGATACAGACCGGCGGCGGCGATTCGCAACGGATCGAGGGCCCGCTCGTGCGGCTCGAGATCGAGCGTGCTCGCGTAACCGTCGAAGACGGGGGGCACGCCCTCGCGCGGCCCGCAACCGCCGATCGCCGCTTGCAGCAGGAACACCGCTTGCCGCTTCACGTCCGGCGGATGATCTCCTTCCAGGATTTCGAGTCCCAGCCGGATCGCCCGCGGAGAAATGGCGCCTGGGGAATCGCCGCGGATGGCGCGCTCACCGCGTGCCGTCCCATGGCCGAGCGCGACGATCGCATGCGGACCGATGCCGCGGGCCGCCGCTTCCAGTCGATTCGGATCGCAGCGGGAAACGAGTCGGGACGCCGCCAGTCGCACCGCGGGATCGGCCGATCCCAGACAACGCGCCAGCCGGACGACGTTCGCCGACTCGTCGAAGGGGAGATTCAGTCGATCGGCCGCTTCGAGCGCGGCCCGCAGCACGCGGGGATCGGCGTCGTCGAGGAACAGCGACGCCCCCGCGCCGTCGCGCGGATTCGCTGCCGAGCAACCGAGCGACCACACGGCCCGCGCGCGGACTTCCGGCGGGTTCGCGCGCGGATCGAGGAACCGAATCGGTTCGTTCGCGGTGAGTCCGCCGAAGAGTTCCGTGAGAATTTCGATCGCTCGCACGCGGCGCGAAACCGCAAGCGAGTCGTTCTGCGCCGCCGTGAGGAACGGGGCGCGGCCGAGCTGTTGCGCGAGGGACATCCACCGGACGCGAGACCAACTCGAGAGGGGATCCGGCGCGTCGAGACAACTCTCCAATTCATCCCCGGCGTCCCGGTTCGCTTGCGGTTTCGCGCCCCACGTCACCCGATACACCCCGCCCCGCGTCCCGCGTCCCCCCACCGAAATCAGCAGACTCCCGTCCGGCGCGACGACGGCCGCCGTCGGCGCGAAGCCGAACTGGTCCTTCCCCGTCACGAACGCCTCCGGCTCGCCGGTCCACGTGCCGCCTTCGGGGCGCGTCGGCAACGCGAGCACCCGGCCGAACGTCCAATCGAGAACGAACAGCGCGCCGCGGTATTTTTCGGGGAACTGCCGATGCCGATAGCAGACGACGCCGGTCGGCGAGCCGCGGCCGGTCGAGGCGACCGTGGGGGGCATGTCCGGATGATCGTCCGGCCGCTTCCAACTGTGCGTGACCCATCCGGCGTCCGCCCCCGGCAGCACGTGAAACACGCGCGTGGGCCGGTACCAGGGGAGCGACACGTCGCGCTCGCCGTCGCTGTCGTAGGTGAAGATGTCGCCCGCGGCGTCGAAGTCGAAGTCGTAGGGATTGCGGAACCCGTGGGCGAAGACTTCGCCTCCGGTGAGATCGGGCTTCAATCGCAACAGCGCTCCCGCGTGAGGCCGCTTCACCGGCGAGGAAGGAAGCCGCGCGTACGCCGCGGTGACGCCAGCCATGTTTCCCGCGAGCAAGTACCACCAGCCGTCCGGTCCGCGGCGGATGGCGTGCGCCCCGTGCTCGGTCCCGGCGCCGATCTTGAGGAACACGTGCGGCGGCCCGTCGGCGCGATCGTCGCCGTCGGCGTCGCGATAACGGAGCAAGCCGTCGTCGCCGGTGCACAGCAGGTCGCGTCCGTGAAAGTGCATTCCCTGCGCGCCGCTGCGGGGGCCGTCGGCGAATTGGCGGAAGGAATCGGCCCGCCCGTCGCCGTCTTCGTCGATGAGAATCCGCACGTAGCCCGGCCCGGAGACGACGACGCGTCCCAGGCTGTCCACGGTCATCGCGTGAACGTCGTGAGCGAGATCATCGTCGGCGTACAGGGTGACTTCGAACCCCTCGGGAACGTTCAACGCCGGCGCCGCGACGCGCTTCTCGGACTGTGCTTCGGACGAACTCCGCGCGGCGTTCGACGGTTCGGGGAGCGCGACGATCGCGCCACAGAGAACGAATCCGACGAAACCGACGAGAGCGATGGCGGCCTCGCGCGGGGGCCGGCGAAGAGAGCGGTGTGACATGGGGCTTCCCTGCTCGCTGATGGGCGATCCGCGCGGCGGAACGGAACGGCGACCCACGGCGCGTCGCCGCGCCCGAACGATCCGCCTTCGCGGGACCTTGAATGCGGCGGGATCGTAGTCCGATTCGACGGCCGGGGGCAATGCGAATCGATGGATCGCGCGTTGCGTCCCCAACCCCGAGAAGAGGAACTCGCGGACATCACCGGCCGACCGACGAAATCGAAGATGGACGCCGACGGCTACCGCTTCAGTCGCACGGGGGCGAGGGCGCGGACGCGCAGCAGGTCGGTCCCCAGTTCCGCGCGGAAGCCCCGCTCGCCGTGGAGGCCCATTTCGCGGCCGACGTGGCGATCGAGGTCGATGCCCGGCTCGGCTTGCAGGTAGGCGAGGAGTCGGCCGTCCGGCGCGAGCAGCACATGGGATGGGCGGCCGGGCGGACTGCCCGCCACGCGCTGCACGATTCCCGCGCCGTCGAATCCGGGCCGGCTCCGCACTTCATGTCGCCCGGAGGGCGCGGGTTCCGCCGGCGATCGCGACAAGGGGGGCTGCGTCGCGTCGCTTTCCGTGCCGGTCGCCGGCCGCATCGACAGCAATTCCTGATCGACGCGATCGGTTTCGCGCGTGAGGCGCACGAAGTCGTCGTAGGCCTGGCGTTGCGCCCGATAACGTTCCACCGCTTCGAGCCGCAGGTCCACCTGGATTCGCAAAGCGGGATGGGCCGCCGTTTCGCGGAAGTGCCGGTATTCCTTTTCGAGCGAATCGAGATCCCACTCGGAGACGTCGCGCTCGACCATGTCGCGGAACGCGTGGTCGATGGCGTTCAGGCGGTCGCGATCTTCCTGAAGTCGATCGGTTCCGGGCAGAGTCTGCACGAGTCCCGCTCCGCTCGAGTTGGCGGTCGGCGTCGCATTCGATTCGCGGAAGACGCCTCGAGAAGTGTCGAGATCGTCTTCGGGCCGGCCGGGGCGTGGAGCGGGGCGCGTTCCGGAGTCGACCACTTCCAGCCGGCCTCCGCCGGGCGGACGGCCGCCTTCCGTGCCATCGGCGGGGACGGCGTATTGCCCTTTGATCCACCGCCACTCGCCCGCGGGCGGCTTGATCTTGTACATGCGGACGGTCGCGCCATCGCCGGGCAGCGTCTCTTCGCCGATGATCTCGACGGTGTCGCCGATGTTCAGCCGTCGCTGAAAGACGGGCCGTTCGGTTCCGAATTCGCTGCCCACGCGGACGACGACGTTGTTCGCGGTGAGTTCGCCGGTATTCGCCGCGGTCTGGCGGACGTACTCGGCCCGAATCCAACTGAAGCTGCCCGGCGGCGGGGCGATCATGTACCATCCGCCGGGATCGTGCCGATGCACCGTGACCTCGTCGCCGGTGTTCAGCCGGCTGGTGGGATAGTAGCTCATCCCCGGCCCGCTGCGCACGTAGACCTCATTGCCGTCGATGGCCGCGCGATAGGGAAAATCCGCCGCGTGCGCCGCCGAAGCGACGAGCAGGCAGGCCGTGATCCACGGGAACAGGCGCATGGGGGCAGCCTCCTTGCGGCCGACGGCGGCGCGGCCGTGTCCGGCCGACGCATCGCCACCGGCGTGCGATCCATCCGCGATTGCGATCTGTGGGGAACGAGAGAAGCGGCTGGATAGCAGATCGGGGCGAGCGACTCAAGACCGTTCCGCCGGTGGACCGGTTCGCGCGGCGGACGTATGATGGGCTACGGTCATCCGAGCGCGAAGCCGCAACCGAATCGAAACGATCGAATCACCACGAAACGAAGAAGGGAGTCACGAGTCCGCTCACGCTCGTGTTCTTCGCGCTCTTTGCGCCCTTCTGTTGCTATGAATTCTTGAACAGAAGGGCTCGGCGCGGCACAGCCGCAACCGAAGCGGTTTTCACCACGGATCGCACGGATCGACACGGATATCTGCTGTTCGACCCTCGCCGACGAGCGAAACCCGATGGAGAATCGAAAGCCGCCGAATTCGCTCCGGTCCGAAAGGTTCACGGCGGCGCGCCACTGTTTTCTTCGTGCCTTCGTGTCGTCGCGGTTTACCTCCTCTTTGACAGTTCCTTGGCAGCCTTTGCGTGAGACCTTCGGTTGCGGCTGTGCCGCGCTGGAACATCCGTGCTCGAGAAATTTGCGCACGCTGCGAAAAGTTCGAGACGCTGGTGGCATGGAGGGCATTCGTTCATGGCGTTCTTCGGCTTTCATCCGCTGATCGAGGAGTGGTTCCATTCGCGGTTCGCCGCCCCGACCGAGCCCCAGGAGCGCGGCTGGCCCGCGATCGCGGCGGGGAAATCGACGCTAATCGCCGCCCCCACCGGCAGCGGCAAGACGCTCACGGCGTTTCTGGCGTGCATCGATCGGTTGGTGAAGGAAGGCACAGGAGTTACGAGTTACGAGTTACGAGTTACGAGACAAGATCCGTCGGCCGACTCGTCACTCGTCACTCGTCACTCGTCACTTCGGAACGAGACCCGTGTCGTCTACGTTTCGCCGTTGCGGGCGCTCTCCAACGACATGCACCGCAATCTCGAAGTGCCGCTGGCGGAGATCGCGGAACTCGCGGCTCGAAAGGGGATCTCGTTGCCGCCGATTCGAGCCGGGCTGCGCACCGGCGACACGTCGTCGTCACAGCGGGCGAAGCTGGTCCGCAAGCCGCCGCACATCCTGGTGACGACGCCCGAGTCGCTGTACCTGCTGCTGACCTCGCGGAAGGGGCGCGAATCGCTGCGGGCGGTCGAGACCGTGATCGTGGATGAAATCCACGCCCTCGTCCGCGACAAGCGCGGCTCGCACCTCGCCCTCACGCTGGAACGACTCGAATCGCTCTGCGGCCGGCGGCTGCAGCGCATCGGCCTTTCGGCAACGCAGAAACCGATCGAACGCATCGCCGAATTCCTGACAGGCCGGCGAGCGGGGGGCGTAAGCCCCCCGGTGATCCCCGCAACCAACCAGCCCGCCACCCCCAACGACTCGCCCCAAGGCACCTCGCCCACTCGGGGGGAGAGGGACAGGGTGAGAAATCCACAACAGGCAGACAGGAATGTCTGCCCCACTGGGCACGAGGACGCCGGGAACGTCGTCCTCGCTGGAGACGCCGCCACAAGCAACGACACCTGCCCAAGCCCCCTCACCCTAACCCTCTCCCCCGCAAAGCCGGGGGAGCCGGGACCGGAGGCCTCACCCCCCGTCCCTCCCCCCTCGACCCTCAACTCTCGACTCTCGACTCTCGACCGCTGCACCATCATCGACGTCGGCCACGCTCGGCAGCTCGATCTCGCCATCGAAGTCCCCCCCAGCGAACTCGGGGCCGTCTGCATGCACGAGCAGTGGGCCGAGATCAACGAGCGGATCGTCGATCTCATCCGCTCGCACCGCAGCACGCTGATCTTCGTCAACACCCGCCGGCTCGCGGAACGCGTCACGCATCAACTCACCGAATTGCTGGGCGAGGAAGTCGTCGGGGCGCATCACGGCTCGCTGGCGGCCAACATCCGGCTCGACACCGAACAACGCCTCAAGAACGGCACGCTCAAGGCGGTCGTCGCGACCGCGTCGCTCGAGCTGGGGCTCGACATCGGCTACATCGACCTCGTCATTCAGATCGGCTCGCCGCGGGCGATCGCCACGTTCCTGCAGCGCATCGGCCGGTCGGGGCATTCGCTGGGACTGATTCCCAAGGGGCGGCTGTTCGCCCTCACGCGGGACGAACTGCTCGAATCGATGGCGTTGATCCGCGCCGTGCGCGGCGGACGTTTGGACGTCGTCCGCATTCCCGAAGCCCCGCTCGACGTGCTCGCGCAGCAGATCGTCGCCGAAGCGGCCGGATGCGAAATGGATGCTGATTCGCATGGCGATTCTCCCGGTCTCTCCACCGACGAACTCTTCGACCGCTTCCGCCGCGCGTGGTCGTACCGCAACCTCGACCGCAAGGACTTCGACCGCACGATCGAATACCTCAGCGAAGGAGTCGCGCAGCAATCGGGACGCGGCCGCACGCTGCTGCATCACGACCAGGTCAACCGCCGCATTCGCGCGCGGCGGAGCGCGCGGATCGTCGCGACGTCGAACGGCGGCGCGATCCCCGAGATCGCGTCGTACCGCGTGGTGGCCGAGCCGGAGCACACCGTCGTCGGCACGCTCGACGAGGAGTTCGCCGTCGAAAGCAACGCCGGCGACATCTTCCTGCTGGGGAACACGTCGTGGCGAATTCTCTACGTCCGCGGCGGCGACGTGACCGTCGCCGACGCCCAGGGCGCCCCGCCGACGATTCCCTTCTGGCAGGGGGAAGCCCCCGGCCGCACGCTGGAACTCTCCGAAGAAGTCGCGAGGCTGCGCGAGGAGATCGAAAAGCGGTTACCGGATCTCGAAGACGATGCCCAGCGACCCGGACGCTCCGAGCGTCCGGGTCGCTTGCCCGAAGATCGCTCCCTCGACGACGTCGTCCGCTGGCTCGACGACGAAACGTCATGCGGCCCCTTGGCGGCGCAACAGGCGGTCGAGTACTGCGCCGCGCAGAAAGGGGCCATCGGTCTTCTGCCGTCTCAAAAGCGCGTGGTGTTCGAGCGGTTCTTCGACGAGACCGGCGGCATGCAGCTCGTGGTGCATGCGCCGTTCGGCGGGGCGATCAACCGCGCCTGGGGGTTGGCGATGCGCAAACGCTTCTGCCGGTCGTTCGATTTCGAATTGCAGGCGACCGCCGACGACGACGGGTTCATCCTCTCGCTCGGCCCGCAGCACAGCTTTCCGATCGAGAGCCTGTTCGGCATGCTCACCGCAGACAACGCCCGCAACCTGCTGGAACAAGCGGTGCTCACCGTGCCGATGTTCCAGGTCCGCTGGCGGTGGAACGTCACGCGG
>JBBDNT010000027.1:1721-8149 GCA_040877445.1 Planctomycetaceae bacterium | reverse complement strand
CCGCTCCGCCGGTCAAACGGCCCCCTCACTGGCCGCCGGGGTGTGAACGGTTACGTCTGGTCCGGCGGTTCGATGGCGGGGATCTACGGCACGCAGATCGCCGCGGGAGAATTCAATCCGTTCTTTTCGCTGTTCGGAATCCCATTCGTCCTGGGAAGCGTCTTCCTCTGGACGGTCACTCTGATGGCGGTGTGCGGAAAAGTGGTCGTCGGCGTCATCGACGATCAAGGAACCGTCTTCGTCGGGGTCGGTTCGATCGGCTGGCGGCGCCGCTTCGACTGGCGCGAAGTCAACTGCATTCGGGAAGAAAGCCACACCGCCGGCTATCCCGGAGGGTACATGCGCGGCATTCTGCTGGAAGGGAAATCGCGCCTCAAGTTCGGTACGAACCTCAACGAACAGCGGCGATACTTCATGCTGAACGCGCTCAAGTACCTCAAGACGACGAGACGCTGACGGCGCGAAACCGCAAGCGTGCCTCGATCGTCGATTCTCTATCATCGATCCTCGATCCCCCCTCCCCACGTGCTCGAACTCGCCGCCCACGGACCGTCGCCCGAACACGAGTGGCATCGCCCGTTGATCCCGGGCGAGAGCTACGAGTTGGGCCGCGATCCGCGCTTGCCGTTGTGCGTGCCGTGGGACGAGCGCGTCTCGCGGAAGCACGCCCGCTTGCGGGTGGCGAACGGGCATTTGCTCGTCGAGCGGCTGCCCCAGGCCGCCAATCCGATCTTCTACGGCGGGCGGGCGGTCGACGAGTGCGGCGTCAAACCCGGCGAGCACTTCGTCATCGGCGAGACGTCGTTCCGACTGAGCGAAGCGGCGGGGGACGATCCCTCTCCCGGGCCGTTGCCCGTCGAAGAGTTGACCTTCGACCGCCAGGAATTGCGCAACATCCGCTTCAGCGACGCCGATAAGCGGATCGAAGTCCTCACGCGGCTTCCCGAAGTGATCTGGGGCGCGCGAACCGAAACCGAACTCCACGAGCGGCTCGTCGATATGATCCTCACCGGCGTCGAGCACGCCGAGGCCGTCGCCATCGTGCAGACCGACGAGCACGATGCGGTCCGCGTGCTGCATTGGGACCGCCGCCGCGCGACCGCGGGAGCGTTCCGCCCCAGCGCGCGGCTCGTGAACGACGCGCTCGCCAAGCGCCGCCGCAGCGTGCTGCACGTGTGGGAAACGCACTTCGCGGCCCGCGTCGATTACACCGCCGTCGCCGGCTTCGACTGGGCGTATTGCTCCCCCGTGCTCGAACAGCCGGGTTCGACGTGGGGCGTGTACGTCGCCGGGAGTCTCGGCGCGCCGCTTCCCGACGGCCGCATTCCCGCGACCGAAGGCACCCAGTTGCGGGCCGACGTGAAGTTCACCGAGTTCGTCTGCGAGATCGTGAGCACCGTCCGCCGGCTGAACGATCTCGAGCGGCAGCGGGCGGGCTTCCGCCAGTTCTTCGCCCCTCCGATTCTCTCGGCACTCGGGGACGACTTCGACTCGCGGCTGCTCGAACCGCGCGAGTGCGACGTGACGGTCATGTTCTGCGACCTGCGGGGCTTCAGCCAGCAGGCGGAAGAGGCCGCCGACGACCTCACGGGTCTGCTCGAACGGGTCAGCCGGGCGCTCGGCGTGATGACGCACTGGATTCTGCACTACGGCGGGGTGACGGGGGACTTTCAGGGCGACGCCGCCCTCGCCTTCTGGGGATGGCCGTTTCATTCCGACGAATCCCCCATCAACGCCTGCCGGGCGGCGCTCGCCATTCGCCGCTCGTTCGCCGAAGCGCAAGAGCGGCCCGACCATCCGCTGCGAAACTTCCGCATGGGGATCGGAATCGCGCACGGACGCGCGGTCGCGGGGAAGATCGGCACCAGCGAGCAGGTGAAGGTCACCGTGTTCGGACCAGTGGTGAATCTCGCCAGCCGACTCGAAGGGATGACCAAGCAACTCCGCGTGCCGATCGCCCTCGATGCTGCCGCGGCGGAGATCGTCCGCGGGCGAATGTCGGCCGACGAAGGCCGGGTTCGCAAACTGGCGCGAGTGCTCCCGTATGGGATGGAAACGGCGCTCGACGTTCACGAACTGCTCGGCCCGGCCGCCGAGAACCCCGAGCTGACCGACGAGCATCTCCGC
This sequence comes from Planctomycetaceae bacterium, assembly GCA_040877445.1. Lineage (GTDB taxonomy): Bacteria > Planctomycetota > Planctomycetia > Planctomycetales > Planctomycetaceae > JBBDNT01. Next base: position 6,022 of record JBBDNT010000027.1, on the reverse strand, counting down.
CGCTACGAAGAGGGGGTCGAGCACTTCATCGCCGGCCGCTGGGGGGAAGCGTATCGCAGTCTGCACGACATGCCCGCCGGCGATCAGGCCCAGGATTTCCTCGCGCCGATCATCGCTCAACACAACCGCACCGCCCCCCCTGACTGGGACGGCACGGTGAGACTACCGGGGAAGTGAAAGGTCTCCTCACGGCACCCACCCGCTTGCGGTTTCGCGCGATCACTCACTGGGCCGATGTCGAAACCGTCGCCTCGTAGTGTTCCCGGCACTCCGCCTCGCGCCCGCGGACGATCCGCTTCCCCCGCAGCGGGCCGAACCGCGACGTCACCACGGTCCAGCGGCCTTCCCCCGCGTCGTCGTCGCGATGGATGACCACCCAGTCGCGCGTGGTTCCCATTTCGTGCGCGCGGGCAGAGTTCGAATACATCGCGGTGTAGTGCCGGCCGTCGCGTTCGGCGTGCAGGATCGGCAGCCACGCCGCCCCCGTGGGATTGAAGCGTCGCGGCGAAGTCCGCGGCAGGCGGTCGGCGTCGGCCTTGTGGCGATATTCTTCGTCGATGGAAAGAATTTCCGCGACCGGCGGCTCGTCGACGTTCGGCGCGCGCTCCTCTCTCCGTCCGATCGGCGGTTGTCGGAACCGGCCCGCGAGCGATTCGCGAATCCCGCGGATGCGCCGCTCGCCCATTCCCGGCACGCGCGCCAGCCGGCCGTCCCACGCGGCGGCTTGCAGTTCGCCGAGCGTTTCGACCCCGAGTTCATCGTGAATGCGGGCGGCCATTTCGGGGCCGATGCCGAACACCGTCGTCAGCACGCGTTCCGGTGCCAGCGCCCCTTTCAGGCGATCGAGCAGCGGGAGCTTTCCGGAATGCACGAGTTGCTCGATCGCGCGAGCCAGCGACTGCCCGATCGCGGGGAGTTCGGCCAGACGATCGAGCGCGTCCTCTTCTTCGGCCATCTCGGCAATCGGGCGATCGAGCTGCCGCGCGGTGCTCGCGGCGTTGCGGTAGGCGCGCACGCGGAACGGGTTGGCCCCCTGGACTTCGAGCAGTCCGGCGACTTCGTCGAGCCGCGCGGCGATCTCGGCGTTGGAAATGCGATGATCGGTGAATGCGAGTTCGCTCATGACGCCCCCCTTCCGACGCGGCGATGTGGCCGCATGCCCACGTGCTGAATTATAGCCTGGCGGGAGCTGTCGGAAAGATGCGCCGTGGAGCCCGGCATGGAACGGCAATCACGGCGAAGTCGAATCCCGGTTGTGGTATGATGGACACGGCCGATCCGAGGGCCTTCGAGTGGAGATCGCGATGCCGGTGCATGATTGGACGCGCGTCTCGGCGGGAACGTTTCACGACTTCCACCTGTCGTGGATCGCGCACCTCAAGGAGGCGCTCAACAACGGGCTGCTTCCTCCCGACTATTATGCGCTCGCCGAGCAACAGGCGGGCGAAATCGCCCCGGATGTGCTCGCGCTGCACGCGCCCTCGGCGGAGACTTTCCCCGAGTCGCCTCCGGATCGCCGGCTTCCGGGCGCCGTCGCCGTCGCCGAGGCGCCCCCCGAGGTAAGACTCGCGCTTTCCGCGGAGGCGGCGTTTTACACCGAACGGCGACGGACGCTCGTGGTGCGTCATGCCAGTGACGATCGGATCATCGCGCTCATCGAAATCGTCTCGCCGGGCAATAAGTCCGGACGGCGCGACGTCGGTCGGTTCGTCGACAAGGCGCTCGCCGCTCTCGACCAGGGATATCACCTGCTGGTCGTCGATCTCTTTCCGCCGGGACGTCTCGATCCGTGCGGATTGAGCGGCTTGGTCTGGCGGGATATCTGCGGCGAGGAGTTCCAACTTCCTCCGGACAAGCGACTCGCGCTGGCATCGTTCGTCGCGGCGCGAACGCCGCGCGTCTACGTCGAGCCGTTCGCCACGGGCGACGCGCTTCCCGAAATGCCGCTGTTCCTCGATCCCGCCTGGTACATCAATGTGCCGCTCGAAAGAACGTATGGCGACGCCTGGCGCGGCGTGCCGGAGCGCTGGCGGCGGGTGATCGAGGGGACTTTATGAACGATTCGCCGCTGGCCGGCGTCCGCGTGCTCGATCTCACGCGCGTGCTCGCCGGTCCCTACTGCACGATGATGCTCGCCGACCTCGGCGCCGAGGTCGTCAAGATCGAACGCCCCGACGTCGGCGACGACGCGCGGCACTTCGGCCCCTTTCTCCCCAGCGGCGAAAGCGCGTACTTCGCCAGCGTGAACCGCGGCAAGAAGAGCGTCGCACTCGACCTGAAGACCGCCGGCGACCGCGAGACGTTTCTCCGTCTGATCGACCGGGCCGACGTGCTCGTCGAGAACTTCCGCCCCGGCACGATGGACCGCCTCGATTTGTCGAGCGAAACGCTCCGCCGCCGCAATCCTCGATTGATCTACGCTTCCGCGACCGGCTTCGGCCGCACTGGTCCCGATGCGGAACGTCCCGCGTACGACGTCATCGTGCAGGCCCGCAGCGGGTTGATGAGCCTCACAGGGCACGATGAAACCGCCCCCGCCCGGGTCGGCACTTCGATCAGCGACATCCTCACCGGCATGTACACGGCCTTCGGCATCGTCGCGGCGCTGTTGCAGCGGGACCGCGCGAACCTCGGTTGCGATCTCGATCTGTCGATGCTCGAATGCACCGTCGCCACGCTCGAGAACGCCATCGCCCGCTTTTCCGTCACGGGCGAATCGCCGAAACCGTTGGGCACGAGACACCCCTCGATCGCGCCGTTCCAGTCGTTCCGCGCGGCGGATGGCGCGCTCGTCATCGCCGCGGGAAACGAAACGCTGTGGCGGAAGCTGTGCGACGTGATCGAAGCGCCGGAACTGGGCGACGATCCGTTGCTCGCGACCAATCGCGACCGCGCGGCGAACCTCGAGCATCTCGAACGGCAACTCGAAGCGCGGCTCGCGCGGCGCACCGTGGACGACTGGCTCGCGCGGCTCGACGCGGCGGGAGTGCCGGCCTCCGCCATCTGCGACCTGTCCCGCGTCGCCGCCGATCCGCAACTCGCGGCCCGCGGGATATGGCACACGCTCGTCGATGCCGACGCCCAGGCGACGCCACTCTTGACGGCCGGGACGCCGCTCGTCATTGATGGGGCTCGACCCGAAGTCTCCGTTTCGTGGCCGAGGCTGGGCGCGCACACGGCGGAGGTCCTCGAAAGCTGGCTGGGTTCCGATCGAAAGGGCGAACCGTGATTCGTCACGCCGACGAAGGCGATCTGCACGCCATCGCTCACGTCGAGCGATTGAGCTGGCCGGCCGGCATGGCCGCCGACGAGGAACGGATCGCCGCCCGACTCGCCGCGTTCCCCGCCGGGCAACTCGTCGCGGAGCGGGATGGGCGGCTCGTGGGGTACGCGTCGGCTCAACGAATTTCCAGCGACCTCCTTCAACGCGAACCGCTGACTTACGAACGCCTCACCGACGACGGCCGCTTCACCCGCACCGCGAACCCGGAGGGAGACGTGTTCCAACTCGTCGGCGTCGCGGTGTTGCCGGAAGAGCGCGGCAGCGGACTGGCGCGGGAACTGGTCGACCGGCAGATCGTCGAGGCGCGGCGGATGCCGGGAGTCCGGCGGATCGTGGGCGTCACGCGTCCGGTGCGCTATCAACGCCACCCGGAAATGCCTATCGAGGAATACGTGGCCCGTCGGAACGCGCGGGGCGGAGTGGCCGATCCGGTGCTGTCGTTTCATCTCGATTCCGGAGCGCGGCTGGTGTCGCTGCACCCGAACTTCCGCCCCGAAGACCGCGCCGCGCGCGGCCACGGCGTGCTGATCGAGTACCCGATCACGGCGACGACGCATCCCGCGGAACCGTGACGACGTACGTCCCGCCTGCCGAGCGGGACGTGGCGCGCGCAGCGACGTTGCCATAAGGGAGCGGTCGAACCGTGGGGCACGGTCGCCGATCATGGGGCCGTGCGGTCACGGGAGACGTTCGACTTCCGGGAATCGCGATCCCGCTTCCCACGTCCATTCCGGCGGAATGGACGTACCAGTACGTCCCGCCTGCTGGGCGGGACGTGGAGCGCGGAGTGACGTTGCCATAAGGGAGCGGTCGAACCGTGGGGCACGGTCGCCGATCATGGGGCCGTGCGGTCACGGGAGACGTTCGACTTCCGGGAATCGCGATCCCGCTTCCCACGTCCATTCCGGCGGAATGGACGTACCGGTACGTCCCGCCTGCCGGGCGGGACGTGGCGCGCGCAGCGACGTTGCCATAAGGGAGCGGTCGAACCGTGGGGCACGGTCGCCGATCATGGGGC
>JBBDNT010000027.1:0-1621 GCA_040877445.1 Planctomycetaceae bacterium | reverse complement strand
TGGACGTACCAGTACGTCCCGCCTGCTGGGCGGGACGTGGAGCGCGGAGTGACGTCGCCGTGAGCGTGCGGCGAACTCGTCGGTGTCGATGGGCGAACGGCAACCGAGAGGTCACGAGAGGCATTCACGATTCCGAATCCGTCTTCCCGCACCCGAGGTCCGCTCCGGCAGAGCGGACCTACCGGCGAGCGCTGGATTCGTCTTTGCGTTGCGGACGGTGGGTGATATGCTTCGCCCCGCGCGCTTCGCAGCTATCCGATATCGAAGCGCCCGACGCCGTCGATGTCGAATTGGAAACAGGGCGATGATTCCTTCCGCCGGGCTTTCGCTGTTTCGCTGTCTCGCACTCGCGGCGCCGCTCGCGGCGGCCGGTTGCGGGTGGGGCGGCGACGACGCCGCGGAGGCCGAGATTCCCACGCTGCGGATCGCGTCGGAGCCGGCGGAGGAAGCCGTGGACGAAGTGCGGCTCGAACTGAAGCTGTCTCCCGGAGATCGTTTCCCGTTGCTGAAGACCGTCGAGCAGACCGTCACGCAGGGGGACGGTCCGCAAGGCGTGCGAAGCCGCTCGCTGCTCGAACTGCTGCTGGCGATCCTCGTCGAAGACGTGCGGCCGGACGGCCGCAAGCTGCTGAGCGTGCGTTACCAGCGCGTGCGGTACGTGCAGGAGATCGACGGCGAGCGGATCGAGTTCGACTCGACCGCCCCGCCGCGATCCGTGCCCCTGGCGGTCGAGCCGTACCGCCGCCTCGTCGACAACGGGTTCTCGTTCTGGTTGAGTCCGGACAATCGAATCCACGATCTCGTCGGCTTCGATGAGTTCCTGAAACGCTGCATGGCGGACGTGCCGCCGGCGCGGCGCAGCGAAGTGCTCGCGCAGTTCGACCGCACCACTTCGGAGGAAGGGATCGCGAACTTCGTCGACGACAGCATCGGCATCCTTCCCTACGCGGGCGCGAAGGGAGACCGCGCGAGCGTGGTGCGGAAAGGCTCCACGTGGAACCGCGAGCAGCGTTTCGCTCAGCCGCTTCCCGTCCATCTGCAAACGGAGTACACCCTGCGCGAACTGACGGATGAACTGGCCCACGTCGACGTGCTGGGAACGATTGGCCCTTCGACCACGTATCGTCCGACCCACGAGGACGACGACCGCGTCCGCGTACACGTCCGCAACGGGCATTCGTTCGGGTCGTGCGCCATCCGCCGCGACACCGGCCTGCCCGTCGAGTCGCGGATCGAGCGGCTGTTCGACATGACGGTGCGGGTTCCGGGGGGAGAGCAGTTCCCGCAGCAGAAGCGGATCGTGACGACGATCCGCACCTTCCCGCAGCAGGCGACGCCCTGAGGCAGCGGCGGGGATTCCACCGGCAGCCGACACTGCGGATCGAGCCGCGCCGTGAAAGAGCGGACCAATCGGGCCACGTTCGATTAACCGCTTCCTGGCGGACGCGGCTCGATGACGCGTGTCGGTAGTGCGTCGTCCAGATTGAATTTGGTGGTTGGCGGCTTGTAAGGCAGCGGCGGCAAAATGAACTACCGGTGGGGTGGCTGGGGTCGATCTGCCGGGGGACGGCGTCCACGCTCGTCGACCCGCATCGGCAGATCGCCCCCAGTGGATGGTGAG
>JBBDNT010000026.1:0-8194 GCA_040877445.1 Planctomycetaceae bacterium | reverse complement strand
GGAGGATGGAGGATGGAGGATGGAGGATGGAGGATGGAGGTTGGAACGCTTGCGGTTTCGCGCCAGTGCCGGTTGACCCGCTCCGGACGGCATGAAAGAATCGCGTTCATCGCGCCGCGCGGATCGCGACCAATCGAACAGGCGCATCGAAGGATCCCACGATGAAACTCTTCGCGCCGACCATCTTCCTCGCCGGATCATTGCTGGCATTCACAGCGCCCGCCCGCGCCGCCGGGCCGCTCGACGGGCTTCCCTCCGATCCCGGCCCGCACGTCGAGAAGCTGCGCGCGCTCGGCGCCGACTCGTGGATCGACCTGGGCGCTCCCGCCGCCGATCCCGAATGGGGGAAGGCCCGCGGGCGCAGCTATTCCTCGAAGATGGCTGCCGCCCCCGAACTCGGCGGCGCGTTACTGTGCGGCACCGGCGTGCACGGGTTCGTCAAGCCGGACGGCCGTTTCATGGACGACCTCTGGTTCTACGACGCGAACCGACATCGTTGGATCTGCCTGTATCCCGGCGCGAGCAAGGAGACGCGGCTGACGCTCGACGAGCATGGATTCGAAGTCACCCTCGATGGCGAACACAATCCGGTTTCGTACTTCTCTCACGCCTACAACAACCTCTCGTACGACGCCGACCGCAAGCGGCTGATGCTGATTTACACGCACTCCCCGTGGTGGACGAAGGCGTTGCCCCAGCGGGCGGAATGGCTGGGCATTCCCGCGGACGAACTCGGCCCGTACAAGATCGGCAAGCTCAACAACAACGTGAAGCATCCGATCTTCTGGAACGTCCCCGAGAATCGCTGGGAACGCAAGTTCGTCGAAGACCCCGGTCCGGCCGGCGGCGGGCGGTTCGAGAGCGTGCTGGAGTACGTGCCTTCGATGAAGAAGGCGTTCTGGGTGGACAGCACCGGAAAGCCCTGGCTGTACGATCCCAGCGCGAACCGCTGGGAAGACCTCGACGCGCCGCGGACCGACCGGGCGAACGTGTATTCTTCAGTCGGCTGCCTCGACACGAAGCGCAATCGCGTGTGCGTGCTGAGCGGGAAGAAGTTCGTCGCGTTCGATCTGGCGAAGAACGAATGGCTCGACCTTGCCCCCGGGCCGGAGAACATCGGCTACGTCACGCGGGGGCAGATCGACTACGATTCGGCGGGCGACGTCGTCGTGGCGTTTTCGTTCTTCGAGCGCGACGGGCAGGCGCCCCGCGGGGCGCACGTCTTCGACCCCGAGACGAATCGCTGGAGCCGCAGTTCCGCCGAGATGCCCGCCGCGAACGGCAACGCCGTCAACGCGTACTACGACCGTAATCTCGACGCGCACATTCTGCACGTCGCCGGCGACAGCCGCGACGACGGCGTGATCCTGGCCTACCGCCACGGCCAGCGGCGGCGGACGAAGGACGGTTCGCCGTGAAGCGACCAAACGATTCCGAACCGGTTCGCTGCCCGTGGGCGGTGGGAGAGCAGTATGCGCTCTACCATGATCGCGAATGGGGCGTGCCGGTGCACGACGACCGAGCGCTGTTCGAGTTCCTGCTGCTCGAGGGGGCGCAGGCCGGGCTGAGTTGGGAGACGATCCTCAAGAAACGGGAGAACTACCGCGCCGCGTTCGACGACTTCGACCCGGCCGTCATCGTCAAGTACGGCAAGCAAAAGATCGAAGCGTTGCTCGCGAACCCCGGGATCGTCCGCAATCGGCTGAAGGTCGAGTCGACCGTGAAGAACGCGCGGGCCTTTCTGGCGGTTCAGGAAGAGTGCGGCACGTTCGACGCCTACGTGTGGGAGTTCGTCGGCGGAGAAACGAAGCAGAACCGTTGGAAGTCGATGAGCGACGTTCCCGCCCGCACGACCGAGTCGGACGCGCTGAGCAAGGATCTCAAGCGCCGCGGCTTCACGTTCGTCGGCAGCACGATCTGCTACGCCTTCATGCAGGCGGTCGGGATGGTGAACGACCATGTGGCGGATTGTTTCCGGCATGCGGAGTTGCAGTGACAGTAGTTCCAAGTTCCTGGTTCCAAGTTCCGATATGTCGGAGAAATCTCCGGCAAGTGCGTGCCGAGATGGAACTTCGGAACTTCGGAACTTGGAACTGCTGAGTGAGGCAGTGAGTCCAGCGCGATGAATACTCAATAGGGGCGGATCGGGGGGTAGGACGAACTTCAGTTCGTCGAGCCCGGCATCGCACACCGAACTCCGAACTCCTCGACATCGAAAGCACGCCATCGACGAACATCGGCGAGAATCCGCGGAGCTTTGCGGTGCGCACGGGGCGCGGGCTTCGCGCGGCGAACTGAAGTTCGCCCTACGAAGGCCGCCGCGTCGAACACGACCTCCGCCACCATTCAGGATCGCGACCTTGAATTCCTCCCCCGTCGTTCGCCCGAGACGTTCGCTATTCGTCCATGTGGCGATTCAAATCGGCTTGCTGCTGCTGTATTTTCTGCCCGGCGGCCTGCTGTGGAACCGCGTCGAGCCGCTCGTGTTTCATTTGCCGTTCGGCGTGTTCGCGACGACGTTGCTTTTGCCGGCGTTGATCGTCGCGAACATGGCCCTGTACGTCATCGGCCATTGGGCGGACGACAAGCAAGTCGGCAATGCGCGTGATCCGAGCGACGTTTCGAAGAGGGATTGAGCATCGCGAGTGCGGCCCTCTCGTCGGACTGCATCACGTGAAAACACCCACCGCTGCCGACTGCCGACTGCCGACTGCCAACTGCCGCCTGCCGACTGCCGACTGCCGACTGCCGACTGCCGACTGCCCACTGCCCACCTCGCTCAGCCATGCCCGACATTCCCGCCGGCTACGGTCCTTCCATCATCGTTCTCGCCGTGTACTTCGCGGCGGTGACGTTCGTGGGGTTGTACGCCTGGCGGAAGTTCCCGCAGAGCGATCCGGAGAGCTACATTCTCGGCGGACGCGCCATCGGCTGGCTGGTCGCCATGTTCACCCTGATGGCGACCCAGTACAGCGCCCTCACCGTGCTCGGCTTTCCCGGAACGATGTACCGCGACGGCCTCGCCGGCTACGTCGCCATCTGCGGAATGTACATCGGCTTCGCCGCGCTGTACTGGATGGCCTTCGCAGCCCGCACCTGGAAACTCGGCCGAGCGTTCGGCCACATGACTCCGGGGGAAACGTTCTCGCACTTCTATGGCAGCGCCTGGGTCGGCTATCTGCTGGGGGGAATGCTGATCCTGGCGGTGATCCCCTACATCCAGGTGCAGATTCTCGGGCTGGGGTTCCTGTTCAAGACCGCCACCGGCGGGATGATCGACGAAGCGACCGCCGCCGTGCTGGTCTATTTCCTCATCATCGTCTACACGCTGCTGGGCGGGATGCGGGCGGTGGCGCTCACCGACACGCTGCAAGGCGTGCTGCTCGTCGCGGGGCTGGTCGGCGGCGCGGCGGTCGTCGTGCACGTGGCGGGCGGGATTCCAGCGACGTTTTCGCACGTGATCGCGTCGCGGCCGGAATTGCTGACGATCCCCGGCCCCCCCGACCCCGACGGGCGCTCGCCGTGGCCGTGGCCGTACCTCATCAGCTTCGCGATCCCCGTCGGACTCGGCTGGACGATGCACCCCCACATGTGGATTCGCATGCACATTCCCAAGACGGTCAATTACATCCGGCTGTGGCCGTTGATCGTGGTCGCGTCGTTCCCGATCGTGATGGGGGCGGCGTTCTTCTCCGGCATCGCCGGGCAGGTGCTGCGTCCCGGCGAGACGAACCGGCAGGCGACCGACACGATGATGATCTCGCTGATCCTCGAGAACTTCCCGCCCATCGTCGCGGGGCTGGTCGCGGCGGCGGGGATCGCGGCGATGATGTCGTCCGTGTCGAGCCAGATTCACGGCGTGGGAGCGTCGTTCTCGCGCGACTACTTGCACAAGCTCTTCCCCGAGCACGATCCGCGGCGGGGCGTGCTTTACACGCGATTGTCGGTGCTCGTCGTCGGGGCGATCGGGCTATACTTGTCGCTGACGCAGCCCGGGTTCCTGACGACGCTCGGCACCTTCTCCGCCGCGTGGGGGGCGCAGGCCGCGCCCGCCGCGATCGCGGCGCTCGTCGGCTGTCGCTGGGCGACCAGGTGGGGGGCGATCGCCGGCACGCTGGGCGGTTCCGCCGTGCTGCTCGCGATCGTCGCGACCGGAGTTCAGCACATCGCCGGTCTCTATGCCGGCGCATGGGGACTGGCGGCGAACGTGGCGCTGTTCGTCGGCGCGAGTCTCTTCACGCGCTCGTCGCGGCCCGACGACGGGGTCGTCCGCGCGTATCGAAAGGTCGGCTGGTGATGGCCGTCTTGTACGTCCATTCTGCCGGAATGGACGTGCCGGGCATCGTTCGAGTCGCTCGCGCGGCGAGCGGCGGCAATTCTCGCACCGGTAGGGAGCAACACGCGCATGACCGAATCGACCCGTCCCCGCGTCCTCTGCACGGCCCTCACTTCGGAGACCGGCCCGCACTTCGAGATCCTGCGTGCCGCCGGGTTCGACTGCCGCCTCGTCGATCGGCGGCTCGACTTGTGGAACGCCGAGGCGCTCGTCGAGGCGCTGTCGGGCAGCGTCGCGGTGATCGCCGGATCGGAGCCTTACCCGCGGCGGGTGATCGAGTCGCTTCCCGAGTTGCGGGCGATCTGCCGGGCGGGGGTCGGGTTCGACGCCGTCGATCTGGAGGCCTGCGAAGACGCCTGCGTGATCGTCGCCACCACGCCGGGCGTGAATCATCACGCGGTCGCCGAGCACGCGCTCGCGATGCTGCTCGCCGTGGCCCGCGGGTTCCCGGAACTCGACCGCCACGTGCGGGCGGGGGATTGGAAGCGGCCGTTCCACCCGCGGGTGATGGGAAGCACGCTGGGGATCGTCGGCCTGGGGCGCATCGGCCAGGCGGTGGCGACGCGCGCGGTCGGACTCGGCATGAAGGTTCTCGTTTGCGAACCGGCGCCGAATGAGGAATTCGTGCGGCAATGGAACCTCGAACTCACCGAACTCGACGATCTGCTCGCGCGGTCGGACTTCGTGTCGTTGCACCTGCCGATGTCGGCCGAGAATCATCACCTGATGAACGCGGCCCGCTTCGCGCGGATGAAGCGCGGGGCGGTGCTCATCAACACGGCCCGCGGCCCGCTGGTCGACGAGCGGGCGTTGGTCGCCGCATTGCAGGCGGGACACCTCGGCGGAGCGGGACTGGACGTGTTCGAGATCGAGCCGCTGCCGCTCGACAGCCCGCTGCTCGAGTGCGAGCGCGTGCTGCTCGCGCCGCACGTCGGCGGGTTGGACTCCGAGGCCCACGCCGACTGCTTCGCGATGTGCGCCGAGACGATCGTCGCGCTGCGGGAAGGCGGATGGCCCGCTCCGTGCATCCGCAACCGCCGCGGCACGGAAGGCTGGCGGTGGTTTCGCGCGCGATAGTGCTTTCCGCTTCGAACGTGTGTATCCCGTCAAGTTCGATTTTGTGGGCGGACGAACGGGCGGGTAGACGGAATCGTATTCCGTCGTGCCCGCCCGATCGGCGCCCGGCGCAAACTTCCGGCGAAACTCCACTGAGGTCGTTGATCGATCGAGCGCCCGCAACCGGGTCTTGGCGGAATACAATTCCGTCCTACGGATTTGGCGGCCGCACGACGACGCGACCCGGACGCTCCAAGCGTCCGGGTCGGTCGAAAAGGAATTCCGAAAAAAATCGCGAAGTTGGGACCGAATTCGTTTGCCATTTCGGACGCGGGCGGGTAGCCTGCTCCGATCGACGTGGGTTTCTTGCCCAATTGCTCTTTGACATACGGTTGATTGTGGGATTTCCACCCGATAGGCTGGATGTCGACTTGCGGGCCAATTCGCATCGGCCGCGCATTCGCGGGGCGTTTCCGATCTTGTGACGCGGCCGATGACTCCGCAAACCTTCATCACCGGCGAACTCAAGCGGACGATCGACGATCGTTTCCGCGTGACGCTTCCGGCGGACATGGCCGAGGCGATCTCCGATGCGGAAGGCGAGACGATTCTCGCCAAGGAGCGTTACGGCTGCCTGAGCCTGTGGCGGGCCGCCGACTGGCGGGGGCGCATCGACTCGGGCGTCGAACTGATTCGCCGCAAGATCGAGTCGGGGCGAATGGAGCAGCGGTGGGGCGACGTGCAGCGATTGGGACGGTTGCTCTCCACCCGCTCGCGGACGGTGAAGCTCGCGAACCGCTCGCGGCTGTTGATTCCGGAAGGCTATCGCGAATTTCTCGACGTGGAGGTCAATCAGGACGTATTGCTGGTCGGAGCGGTCATCTGCGTGGAAATCTGGAACCCGGCGGCGTGGATGGAAGTGCTGCGGCAAGACATGCCGGAGTTCGGCCCGCTGTTCCGGGACTTGTCGGATTAGCACGTCGTCCGGATCGAAGTTGTGAGTTGGCGGTAGCGGAATTCGCAAGAATTCCGACGCATGCCCTCGGAATTCTTGCGAATTCCGCTACCCACGACTTCGATCTGGACGAGGTACTGAAACGAAGAACCCACCCTCGCGTGCCCGGCCTGTACGAGAAAAGGCACTCACTCACACTCACTCGTTTCCGTGACACCACCCAGGCACTCACTCACCAGGGATGGCAGCTTGGCACGGATGCCGCTTTTTCTCTCAGGCCGGGCACGCTTCCTACTCGCAGCGCTCGTCTCGCGCGTCTCGAACCAGGACACTCCTCCATGCCTCATCACCGCCGCGGACTGCCGGTCCTCGTCTTCCTGATTGCATTGGGAACCGTCCCGCTCGCTTCGCCGCCGGCCGCTTCGTCCGCCGAGCCGGCCGATTGGATCGGCGGCGAACTCGAGCCGCTGGTGGAGATCTACCAGGAATTTCACCGCAATCCCGAGTTGTCGTTCCACGAGAAAGAGACCGCGGCCCGGCTCGCCGGGCACCTCGAAAAGGCCGGTTACGAGGTGACGCGGAACGTCGGCGGGCACGGCGTCGTCGGCGTGCTGAAGAACGGCGACGGTCCAACCGTGATGATCCGCACCGATCTCGACGCGCTTCCCGTCGAAGAGAAGACCGGCCTGCCGTACGCCTCGAAGGTCGTCGCGAAGAACGACGATGGCGTCATGGTTCCCGTGATGCACGCCTGCGGGCACGACATTCACATCACCAACCAGATCGGCGTCGCCCGCTACATGGCGGCGAATCGCGACCGCTGGTCCGGCACGCTGATCTGCATCGGCCAGCCGGCCGAGGAACGCGGCGCGGGCGCCACGGCCATGCTCGCGGACGGCCTCTTCGAAAAATTCCCCCGCCCCGATTTCGCGATCGCCCTGCATGTGTCGTCCGACATGCCGACCGGCTTCGTCGGCTACATCGGGGGTGCGGCGATGGCGAACGTCGACTCGGTCGACATCACCATGCAGGGCCGCGGCGGACACGGCTCGGCCCCGCACCTCACGATCGACCCGATCGCGCAGGCGGCGGCGCTGATCGTCGACCTGCAGCAGATCGTCAGCCGCGAGACTTCGCCGCTCGAGCCGGTGGTGGTGACGGTCGGCTCGATTCACGGCGGGACGAAGCACAACATCATCGCCGACAGTTGCCACCTGCAACTCACGGTGCGCACCTACGGCGACGAAAGCCGGCAGCGCGTCCGCGACGCCATCGCCCGCAAGGCGAAGAGCATCGCCGAAAGTCACCGCGCTCCCGAGCCGGAGGTCCGCTTCGGCGAAGGAACGCCGTCGCTGTTCAACGACGAGCGGCTCGTGGGTCGTGTCGTGCCGGTGTTTCGCCAGGCGCTCGGAGAGGAAAAGGTCGTCCCCGTCGGCCGGTCGATGGGAGGCGAAGACTTCGGCCAGTACGGCCGGGCCGGCGTGCCGATCTTCATGTATCGGCTTGGATCGATCGATGCGAAACGGCTCGACGCGTTCGCGAATCGCGGCGCCACGCCGCCGTCGTTGCACTCGTCGCTGTATTACCCGGACGCCGCCGGAGCGCTGCGCACGGGCGTGGTGACGATGAGCGCCGCGCTGCTCGAATTGATGCCGCCCGGTTCGTAGGGCAGGCACAACGCGCCCGATCGGTTTCATGAGCCGAGGGGTTTATCCTGGGCTGCGCAAAATCGCGTGTCGGTGGGTGCTGGCGGTCGATCCTGTTTTCGTTGCCGCCGACGCGCGGGATCGCCGGCGTCCTGTGCGCGAATTCCGAGCACGAATGAGGAAGGAGATGGGAGCCGAAGC
>JBBDNT010000025.1:6348-8210 GCA_040877445.1 Planctomycetaceae bacterium | reverse complement strand
TGGGCCGGAAATTTGCGCACGCTGGGAAAATTCGAAACGTTAGTAGCACGGATGGCGGAGCGCGGGGTGGTATCGACCGGGCGATTCTTCGGTTCGCGGCGCGCGGACGAGGCGTGAATGCGGCGGTTCGGAGGGGCGCGGCGGCGCGCGCGCGAAGCCCGCGTCTTGTTTCGGTGGGCGTCATCCACCCGACGGCGTCGATCAGCATCGCGAACTGGTCGCCAGGCAGGTTGGATCGCCCCTCCGGGGTCATCGAAGCGAGCCGCGGCGGGCTTCGAGGTGGGCGTCGAGCACCGCGAAGCGGCCGATCATCCGTTGAACCTTGAGCAGGCTGTCGAGCGCCGGCTTCAGCGGCGCGAAGTCCTCCAGCGTTTCGGGAAGCGACCGTTCGATCGTCCGCATCATCCGGTGCGACAGCGTCAACAGGTCCGCCTCGACCGCTCCCACGTTCGCGCTCAGCGGGTCGATCTGGCCGAGGGCGTGCGCCAGGAAGTCGGCATGCCGTTCCCAGCGGTCCGGCCGCGGAGGCGCGGGAGAATCGCCGGAAGCGGAAGGAGCCGAAGTCGCTCCAGGTGAAGTCGCTCCAGCCGAAGTCGTTCCCGGTGAAGTCTCGCGGGGGTCGTGCATGGTCGAGTTCCGGAATCTCGAAGGAAGACGGCGGCGCCTCCGGGCGGTGCGCGCGGATCTCGTCGCCGTGAAAATACAATCCCTCGCGGGCCAGCAGCGGCGCGAGCCGCAGCTTCGCGAGGCGGATGAACGCGCGGGCGACGCGGCCGAGACGGACCGCCTCGCGGAGGGCGCGGGAGCGCGATTGCCAATCGGCGAGCGCCGCCCGCACGCGCTCGGCGCGAGCCGCGTCGCTCCCCAGCGAGCGGACGCGTTGCCGCCCGCGCTCGCGAAACCGCAGCTTGTGCAGCGTGCGCGCGCCGCGGCGCTCGGCGGAAACGAACCCCTGCCCGCGGAGCGCGGCCAACTCTTCGGAACCAAGCCCGAGCGAGCGAAACAACTCTTCGGCGGAACCGCCGGCGGCGGTGGCGGCGGTCGTCGTGGCGATGGCGGGGGCGTCGATGGGAGAAGCATCCATGCGAGGAGGTCGAAACGGTATGCTGTCGAAACGAGATGACGCCGTCGCCCGGCGAATCGACCGGGCGAAAATGATCCGGCGTTCAGTCGGCGGATAGGTTGACTGAAGTACCGCCGATCGTGCAAGAGCGATTTTCGAGATTCAGCAGTTCCAATTTCGGTTGCTGGGCTATGTTGTCGAACCCCTTCGGGGTAAACGGGTGGCGTCGGCGGAACGACTGGTCTTCGAATTGGTAGCGGAATTCGCGAGAATTCCAATGGGCGTGGAAACCCGATCGGCCATTCATCGGAACTCTTGCGAGTTCCGCTACGGGTTCATTACGACTGATTTCATGCGCATCACCCTCGATTACGCCCGCGGCGGTCTCGATGTCGAAGTTCCCGAGCGGAACCTCGTCGGGCCGCTCGAGATCCAACCGGTCGAGCCGCTGGCCGATCCCGCCGCGATCCTGACGGAGAAACTCGCGTGGCCGATCGGCTCGCCGCCGCTGGCGGAACTCGCGCGCGGCAAGCGTTCCGCGTGCATTCTCATCTGCGACATCACCCGGCCGGTGCCGAATAAGCTGCTTCTCGACGGCATTCTGCGCACGCTCGCAGAGGCGGGGGTGCCGCGGGCGGGGATTCTGATTCTCATCGCCACCGGGCTGCATCGGCCGAACGTGGGGGACGAACTGGTCGAACTCGTCGGCGCGCGGATCGCACGGGAGTACGCCATCGAGAACCACGACGGCCGCGATCTCGCCGCGCACACGTTTCTCGGCGATTCGCCGCGCGGCGTG
>JBBDNT010000025.1:0-6338 GCA_040877445.1 Planctomycetaceae bacterium | reverse complement strand
GATCGCGACCGGGCTGATCGAGCCGCACCTGATGGCGGGCTACTCCGGCGGGCGAAAGTTGATCTGCCCGGGGATCGCCGCGCTCGAGACGGTGAAAGTCTGGCACGGGCCGCGGTTTCTGGAACATCCGCGGGCCGATTGCGGGTTGCTCGAAGGGAACCCCGTTCACGAGGAGAACACGCGGATCGCCCGCATGGCGGGGTGCGATTTCATCGTCAACGTCACGCTCGATCGCGCCCGGCGGGTCACCTCGATCGTCGCCGGCGACATGGAGCGGGCGTTTCTCGAAGGGGTCGCCTTCTGCGAGCGCGTCGTCCGGGCGGAAGTCGCCGAGCCGTGCGACGTGGTCGTCACCTCGAGCGCCGGCTATCCGCTCGATACGACTTTCTACCAGTCGATCAAGGGGCTGACGGGCGTGCTGCCGATCGTGAAGCAGGGGGGGACGATCATTCTCGCGGCGGGCTTGACGGAAGGGATCGGCAGCCCGGAGTTCCGCCGGCTGTTCGAGGAGCACGCGAGCCTCGACGCGTTCATGGAGCGGATCCTCGGCAAGGACTATTTCGTACTCGACCAGTGGCAGCTCGAAGAGCTGGCGAAGGTCCGCCGCAAGGCCCGCGTGAAGTACGTCAGCGACGGGCTGCCGGCGGAGACGCTCTCGAAGCTGTTCGTGGAGCCGGCGGAGTCGGTCGAAGCGGCGATCGCTGAGGCGCTGGAAGAGCACGGCCCGGAGGCGCGAATCGCGGTCGTGCCGAAGGGGCCTTACGTGCTGCCGGTGCTGGCGGGGGCGTGAGGCCGGGAACAACCGGGACGCATGACTCAGCGAGGTCCACGATGCGAATCTTCCTTCCGAGTTTCTTCATCGCATTGGCGGCATTGACTTCCGGTTGCGGACGGGCAACGCCGGTTCCACCTGCGGATGCGTCGGACCAATTGGACCAAACACGATCGGCCGCGATACGCGATCCGGACGACTGGACGAAGGCCGAGACGCTGCCGCTCATTCGCGCGACGCCGCTTCGTCCGATCGCCGCCGCCGACGAATTCAAGGCGCGGTCGGGCGGGTTCGGCTACGAATTCCCGCGCGAATACCGCGATCCGGAGCCGCCCGAAGAAGAGCCTTACGCCTCCGATGAAGAAGCCGTCGCGGCCGCGATTCGGTGGATCGAGCGGCACTTCGGGAAGTCGCCTGCCCACACGTCGCTGCGGGCGACACGAATCCAGCACAGTTCCTCCGGACAAGACCGGCCGAGGTACGACTGGGATCGCGGCCACACGATCGTATTCGAGCAGACGTATCGAGGTCTCCCCACGGACCGCTACGCCGTGGTGTACATCACCGGGCGGACGCGGTTCAAGGTCGATCTCGACGTCTGCGAGTTCCAGCCCATCGAAAACTCCGGCAGGAAGATCGTCGGCCCGGAAGACGGGGTGGCCGCGTGGCGGAAGGGGTTCGAGGACCAGGGCGCCTCGCCGGAAGACCTCGCCGAGTTCGACAAGAACGTGAGCCCGCGACTCTCGTTCGTCTGGTCGCCGCAGGAGAACCTGCGGGCGGACCGCGACCGAACGGTGCAAATCCTCGCTCCGAACTGGGATCTTTTCGACGGCGCGATGATCGATGCCTACACCGGCAAGCCGTGGCGGGACGACT
The DNA here is from genome assembly GCA_040877445.1 of Planctomycetaceae bacterium. Taxonomy (GTDB): domain Bacteria; phylum Planctomycetota; class Planctomycetia; order Planctomycetales; family Planctomycetaceae; genus JBBDNT01. Next base: position 4,690 of record JBBDNT010000025.1, on the reverse strand, counting down.
GAGACGCCAATCACCACCGGACCCAGTCATCGCGCCGCTCGCCTTCGGACGGATTGGCAATCCTTCCAACGGCATGCGAACCGGCAGAATGATCGAACTCCGGTGACGTACGCGACCTCGCCGCCGGATTGCCAATCCATCCTACCAGGTCTGCAACTTCGACCTTGTCGGTTCGACTCGGTGGGCTTCGTAGGGCGAACTTGAGTTCGCCGTGCGAAGCCCGAGCCGGAAACGCGGCATGCTTCAAGAATCTTCGCCGATGGTGTTTCGACATCGGGGCCGTTGCGCTCGACCGGCGGGCACGACGAACTGAAGTTCGTCCTACCCGCCCCGAGCCTCGACCCACGAATTCGAAGTGGAAGGCGTCCTACTACGTCTTCCAGATTTGAATTTGGAAGTTGGCGGCATATCAGACGGATTGGCAATCCTTCCAACGGCAAGCGAACCTGCAGAACGATCGACCTCCGGCGACGTTGAGACCTCGCTGCCGGATTGCCAATCCATCCTACGGACGACCCACGAATTCGAAGTGGAAGGCGTCCTACGGCGGCGCCGCACTTGCGCCTGGCGCGGCGGCGGGGCGGGGCGGGGTTGCGGAGAACGCGAGCAGCATGAACGGCAGCGGCATCAGGGCGAACGCCGTCAGGGCCAGTTCGTGATTGCCCAACGAATCGCGGGCGACGCCGATCAGCAGCGGGCCGAAGCTCGAGGCGGCCACGTTGACGGTCAGCAGCACGCCGCGGATCTTGCCGAGGTGCATCCGGCCGAAGTACCGCGCCCACAGCGGATTGCTCGCCCCGAAATATAGCCCCTGCCCGATTCCCATCAGCACGCCCCCCACGTGGCCGAGCCAGGGCGCGGACATGCAGCGCAGGGCGATCAGGCTCAGGGCGAACAGGCCGAGCCCCGCCGCAAGCATCAGCGGCGCGCGGAAGCGGTCCGCCAGCATGCCGCCGACGAGGTGCATCGCCGCGAGACTCGCCGCGAACGACGACAGCATTCCCACGGCGTGGGCTTCGGTCAAGCCGCGATCGAGGAAGATCGGCACCAGGCTGAAGAACACCGCCGTCTGCACCAGCGAGAACACCGACGTCCCGCCGACCACCACCCAGAACGCCCGCGTGCGGAGCGCGGCGTGCAGCGTGAAGTTCGGCCCGAGTGGAAGCCGCGGAGTTCCTTGCGGGTCGTTCACTTCGGGAGGCAGACCGTCGATCGTCTGCCCCACCTCTCCCGGATGATTGCGGAACAGGAAGATCATCAGCGGGAGCATCAGCGCCCACACCGCGATGCCGAGCGCGGCATAGGCGCCGCGCCATCCCATGCTCTGCACCAGCCACAGATTCAGCGCGGGGATGACCGCCATCGCCCCGGCCATGCCGACGAGGCGAATCCCCTCGACCGTCCCCAGCCTCCGGTGGAACCAGAACGCGAGCGTGTTCGCGCTCATGAAGGCGAGCGCCCCCGGCCCCAGCAGCCGCAGCGCGAAGAACGCCAAGAGCAGCGACGGCCATCCCCCCACCTGCGACATCGCCAGGCACGCGCCGCCGAACAGCACGACGGCGACCGTCATCGCCGCCCGCAGGCCGAAGCGGTCCATCAGGCTGCCGACATAGATGATCGGAATCGCCGCCAGCAGCGTCCCCAGCATGTACGCGGCGGCGAGTTGGCTGTGCGAGAGGCTCAACGCGGCGCGGAGCGGCTCGTTGAACACCGAGACGCCGAACGTCTGCCCCGGCGACGTGGCGATCAGCCCGGCCATGGCGATCGGGAGCATCACCCAGCCGTAGAACAGGCGGCGCGGCCGAATCGCCTCGGGAAGGGCGGCCGCCGCGGCCGCGGTCTCGCGCGGCAACGGGAGCGCAATCGCGCCGCGATTCGGTTCCGGCTCGACTTCGAGCGGCTCGGGCGACGGCCAGGCGATTGCCACGGCCGCCGCCGCACACTCCGGCTCGATTTCGGTCGCCTCCAATGTCGGTGTCACGTTGCTGTCATTCCTATGGAGCCGCGCAAGAATAAGTTGCACGATCGTGTCCAAGTCCGAAGCATGAAATCCGAAATCCGAAACGAATTCGAAGCACGAATGTTCCAATCCCCACGACGGGCGTTTCCGAATATCAGCATTTCCAAGTTTCCCGACACACCTCGAATGGACGAACTCCAAACGTTCGCGCGCCGCCCTCGCCGTTTCGACGCCCGCCTGGAGGCACCCTGTAAGGGTGCGACTCCAAAGCCCAGGGTCGCGACCGAAGGGAGCGCACCCTGGGTTCGAGACAGGTGAATCGCCCTCAACCCTGAAAGGGTTGCACTCCGGGCGGCGGGACGCGGATCGTTCATCGATAACCGTGAAGCGGAGTGCAACCCCTTCAGGGTTGATTCCCGAACGGGCGGACGTGGTCCCAGGGTGCGCTCGCTGTCGCTCGGGACCCTGGGCTTCGGAATGCGACCCTTACAGGGTCGAAACTCGACCCTCCTGCTGCTGGTACACCGGACATGGAACGATTGGCATTCGAGCATTTCGATTTCGAATTCGTTTCGGATTTCGTGCTTCGGATTTTCCGAGCAGGCGATTTGGATAGGCTATTGCGCGATTCTTATTCCCGCTTGCCTGTCGGCCGGCCGGCGTTGTGACTTCGCACGTCCAGCAGTTCCAGCGAGGGGTTCTTTTCGCGGAAGTAGGCCATCTCCCATTCACTCGTGAACAGCACCAGCGCCGCGCCGAGCTGGTCCCGCATCAACCGCGACGAACTGGGCAGCACGACCCGCGACAGGTCCACGCCCTCGAGGTCGACCCACCGCGCCAGGGTGTGCGGCAATCGTTCCACCGTCGTCCGCGTGTCGTATTCCGATTCCAATCGGAAGCGGACCACGTCGAACTGCAGTTCGCCCACCGCCGCCAGCACCGGCTCGCGCGGATTCACCCCGTCCCCCGTCAACACGTGAACGACACCTTCCTCGATCAACTGGTTCAGCCCTTTGTCGAATTGCTTGCGGCGGGCGGTGTCGGCGCAGCGGATGCGGGCGAAGCACTCCGGGGGAAAATCCCACTGCCCCTCGAACTGGAATGCCTCCCCCTCACACAGCGTGTCCCCCAGCCGGAACTGCCGCGGGTTGACCACGCCGATCACGTCGCCCGGGTACGCTTCGTCGGTGGTTTCGCGGTCGCGGGCGAACAGCCGGTGCGAGCGCATGATGCGGATCTTCTCGCCGGTGCGGGCGAGGGTGACTTCCATCTCGCGGCGGAACTTCCCGGCGCACACGCGGACGAACGCGATGCGGTCCCGGTGCTTCGGATCGAGGTTCGCCTGAATCTTGAACACGACCCCGGCGAACCCCGGATGCTCGGGCGGAATCATCCCGCGGTCGCTGGGCCGCGCTCCCGGACTGGGCGCCAGGTCGAGAAACGCGTTCAAAAACGGCTCCACGCCGAAGTTCGTCAGCGCGCTGCCGAAGAACACCGGCGTCTGCTCCCCCCGCAAAAACCGCGCGCGGTCGAACGGCGCGCCCGCCCCGTCGAGCAGGTCGACTTCGTCCTTCAGCCGCTGGGACAATTCGGGCGGAAGGATCGAGTCGGCTTCGTCCAAATCGGCGGCCTCGAACGGCACCTTCAGCCGCCCGTGCGTCTCGGGCGAGAACCGCATCGCCTTGCGCGTCGATCGGTCGTAGATGCCCTGGAACTCCGCTCCGCCGCCGATCGGCCAGTTGAGCGGCACGGCGTCGATGCCGAGCACCTCTTCGATTTCGCTCAGCGAGTTGAGCGGATCGCCGCCGGGGCGGTCCATCTTGTTCACGAAGGTGAGGATCGGAATCTTCCGGGCGGCGCAGATCTTGAACAGCTTGATCGTCTGCGGCTCGACCCCCTTCACCGCGTCGAGCACCATCACGGCGGAGTCGGCCGCGGTGAGCGTGCGGTAGGTGTCTTCGCTGAAGTCCTGGTGGCCGGGGGTGTCGAGCAGGTTGATTTCGTATCCTTGATACGCGAATCCGAGGACCGTCGAGGTGACCGAGATGCCGCGCTCGCGTTCCATCGCCATCCAGTCGGAGGTGACGGCCCGCTGCGTCTTGCGTCCGCGGACCATGCCGGCCTCGTTGACGCAGCCGGCGTACAGCAGCAGCTTCTCGGTGAGGGTCGTCTTGCCGGCGTCGGGGTGGGAGATGATCGCGAACGTCCGGCGTTTCCGCGCTTCGCGGAGCAAGGGTGATTCTTTCCCCGCCTGCGGAGACGGCTCCCCGCGCGTCACGGCCGGCGGTCCGGGCGATTCCTCGGTGAATGGCGAAGTCAATGTGGACATCGGACGACTCGGATACGAAATGGACGGAACATCAGCGAGCGAAGAGCGAACCGGGCGCCCGACCCGGCCCGAAAGTGATCGGCTCGCCGGGCGGTCACACAACCCCAATCGCAAAATCCGGCAAGCGGACGGCGCGCCACGAGCCGAAAACCGCGATCAGGGGGGACCGACCGGGGCGATCGCTGGGCGCGCGGCACCCACGCTCTCGGCACCACGGCCGAGGCGCACCCGCAACGAAAGCGATCGAACACGGCGGCGCGGCGAAAGCATGCGGATATCTTAGTCGCGCCACGGACCTGCGACAAGACGGGCTCGATGCGGGACTCGTTCGGGTGCGGCAAGATTCCTTGGCGGAAGGGTGGCTGGGGTCGGAGCGAAGCGCAGCCCCCAGCGAATCGCCG
>JBBDNT010000024.1:0-8213 GCA_040877445.1 Planctomycetaceae bacterium | reverse complement strand
CCTCTCCCCCGCAAAGCCGGGGGAGAGGGACGGCGGCCGCTGCCTTGAAATCGCGAACATCGTCGCACTCGCGGCTTGCGCGATCGGCTCGGGACGGAGTTCGTCCGTGGCGCTGGACTCCGGCGGCCGTGTGTTGTAACTGTGGGATCCGAATCTCTTTTTCATCCTTGGACCTTAGGCAGCGGCAGTGATTGATTCTACCGGGTATCCGACTGCGCGGATCGAGCCGCGACCGTGAGGGAAGTCCCCTGCGCGCGTCATTCCCGCGAAAGCGGGAATCCAGAGGATGCGCGGACGGCGTTCACATGGGTAGCCGACTTGGCGATCGCTGGATTCCCGCCTGCGCGGGAATGACGGGAACCACTGCCTGAGGCGCACCGCCGGCACGGAGGATCTCGCGTGGGGCTGGTCATCGGAATGGACGAAGCCGGCTACGGACCGAACCTCGGCCCGCTGGTGGTGACGGCCACGGTCTGGGAGGTGCCCGGCCGGCCGGACGAGGCGGACTTCTGGAAGCTGTTGCGAACCGTCGTCGTCCGCGACCCGAAGTCTTCGCACAAGAAACTGCACATCAACGATTCGAAGGCGGTGTACAATTCCGCCCGGGGCATCGGACCGTTGGAACGCAGCGTCCTCGGCGTGCTGAGAGGCGTCGGGCATCATCCCGGCGGATGGCGCGAACTCTCCGTGCTGCTCACCGGCGGCCAAGTCGATCTCGACGGCGAGCCTTGGTTCACGGGCCGCGATCTTCCGCTTCCATCGACGAGGCACGACCTGTGCTTCGACGAACTCGCGAACCGCTGGCGGGAATGCTGCACGAAATCGGGCGTTCGCTTGCGAGCGGTCGTCAGCGACGTGGTGCTCACCCGCCGCTTCAATTCGGCCGTCCGCGACGCGGGAAGCAAGGGGGTCGCCCTGTCGCGGATCACGCTGGAACTGCTCCGCCGCGTGTGGGATCCCAACGGCGACGAGCCGACGCTGGTGATCGGCGACAAGCACGGCGGACGCAACCGCTACGACCTGCTGCTGCAAGAAGTGCTCGACGGGGTGATGATCTTCCGCCGGCAGGAAGGCCGCGAATCGAGCCGATACCGCGTGAACCGCACCGAACTCCGGTTCGAGCCGCGGGCCGAAGCGCATCTGCCGGTGGCGTTCGCGTCGCTGGTGTGCAAATACCTGCGGCAGTTATCGATGTCGCTGTTCAACGCGTACTGGCGCGAGCATCTGCCGGAGTTGAAGCCGACGCAGGGCTACTCGACCGACTGTCTCCGCTTCCGCGACGAAATCACCGCGACCGCCGAACGTCTCGGCCTCGCCGCGGACGACTGGTGGCGGGAACGGTGACGGCGATCCGCACTTGAAGCGACCTGGACGTTCCGAGCGACCGGGTCGCTGGCGTGCGTGGACGGGCGCGTGCGACGCGCTTTGCGCGGCACGATCCTACGCGCCGCGTGAAGTTCCGCAATTCCCTGACGGAGTGCGCGCGGAGTCCCCTCTTCCCTTTTATGGGAGAGAGGGGCTTGGGGTAGAGGGTCGGGGTGAGGGGACCGCACTCCCAGTCGGCTGCGTCGCTGGATCGACTTCATCGAATGACGGCTCGAATCGAAGCACCGTCGCCGCGATGCGCTGGCCGGCCGGCCCCCCTCACCCGGGCACCGCCCGAGGGGTGGACCCTCTCCCCCGCAAAGAGATCGTCCGGCTTTCCAGTGGTTGAGTGGGCGTGAATCGGCAAGGCGCTCGGCGGGTCGTCCAGCATCGCTTTCGCTGCGCGGCGGAGCATTGCCGCCGGAAGCCTTCTCGTGGAACAACCGTCAGAGATGATCGCGGACGCCGGTCGGCTCGCTGTCCTCGATCAGATAAGCCACGTAGGGCAGTTCGCGATACCGTTCCGCGTGGTCCATGCCGTAGCCCACGACGAAGCGGTCGGGAATTTCGACCCCCACGTACTCGGGCCGCAGTTCGACGCGGCGGCGGGCGGGCTTGTCGAGCAGCACGCAAAACGCCAGCGACGCCGGCTCGCGCCGCGACAGCCGCTCCTTCAACCAGGCGATCGACAGGCCGGTGTCGACGATGTCGTCGACCAGCAGCACGTGCCGGCCGGCGAGCGGAGTCTCGACGTCGAACAGCAACTGCGGTTCGCCGGACGACTGCGTGGCGTCTCCATAGCTGGACACGCGGACGAACTCGCATCGCACGGGAAGAGTCAGCCGGCGGACGAGGTCCGCCATGAACATCCAGCCCCCCTTCAGCACGCCGACGACGAGCAGTTCCTTCCCGGCGTAGTCGGCGGAAATGCGTTCGGCCAGCCGCGCGACGGCGTCGGCGATGCGTTCGGCGGACAGGGCGGGTTCGAGGGGCATGAGTTCGAGGGCGTCGGTGCGGCGATCAAAGCCGATCGGCGTTCTCCGGCGCGCGGTGTGGGGCGACCAGCAGCGCGAGTTCGACGTCGTTGCGCGCTCCGAACTTGCGAAGCACCTTGGCGCGGTGCTTCGCGATCGTCTGCAGGCCGATGCCCAGTTCGGCGGCGATCTGCTTGACGTTCTTCGCGTCGAGCAGCCGGTCGAGAACTTCCCGCTCCCGGGCCGTCAGCGATTCGAGCCGCTTCGCCAGTTCGGTCTCTTCGGCGCGGGCGACCCGGGCTTGTTCGTCGACCGCCAGCGCGTCCTCGACGCACCGTTGCAGCATGTCGCGGCGAATCGGCTTTTCGAGAAAGTGGACGGCGCCGTCCTGCAACGCCTGCACGGCCATCGGAACCTCGGCATAGCCGGTGAGGATCACCGCCGGGATCCGGACGTCCTCCGCGATCAGCCGCTGCTGCAGTTCGAGGCCGCTCATTCCCGGCATCCGCACGTCGATGAGCACGCACCGCGGCGGACCGCCCGGGGTTCGCACCTCGGACAGGTCTTCCAGAAAGTCCTCGGCGGAGGCGTACGGCCGCGGTTCGTACCCCACGCTTCTGAGCATCAGCGAGACCGACTCTCGCATCTGCGGATCGTCGTCGACCACGAACACCGTCGCATCGGTCATGAATCTCCCCTCGCTCCCCGTCACGCGGTCGATGGCCGCCAGCAGTTCCTCCATGCGGAACGGCTTGGCGATGACTTCGTCGAAGTCGTCTCGCGGAGGACCGTCCGGAGCGCCGAGGAAACCGCTGATGAGTATCGATCGCAACCGGGGATTGGCCGAACGCAGCCGGTCCCGCACGTCCGAGCCGACCAGGTCGTCCCCGAAGATCCAGTCGGTGACGAGAACGTGCGGGTCGAACCGCAGTCCGACCTCGACCCCCGTCGCTCCGGAAAACGCCGTCCGCACGAGGAACCCGCGAGCCGTCAGCGACCGCTCCAGATTGCTGCAATACAGTCGTTCGTCATCCACTACGAGCAAACGTAGCATGACTCTCTCCGTCCGAGGAGGCCGTGTCGATTCGGTCCGAAAGTGGACGGTGCCGAGCGGGTCGGAAAATCGCGTTCCCCCGGTCAGTCCGCCGGTGACGGATGTGTGGGATGGCGCCGGCCATTCCGGGGGCCGTCAGGCGATATCTCCGCATTTCCGTTATCGTCCATCCGCCGCGTCCGACCCGCGCGACCGGACGATCAGCGACACGACCCGCACGATCGGCACGAACCACGACGCGAGAGTCTCCATCGCGGGCGAATCGCGATTTCCGCGGATCGCAGTTCAAGATGCCGGCCGGATGGGGGCTTCGCGGTGCAATCGTTTCACTTCCGTTCGTCGTGCGCGAATTTCGCGAGACCACGGATGGCGCGGAGAGTTCGATTCGGCGGCGAATTCCGACTTCGATTGGTGCTTCGCAGCGCGACATCAGCGAAGATCAGCGTCGATCGGCGTTTCTCGGAACTCGCGCGGAAACGAGCTTGACGATTCGGGGCGTGCCACCTTGAAACCGGAACCCTTTTCTTTGCGCTCCTTTGCGGTCTTGGCGTCTTTGCGTCGAAAAACTCTTCGGTTGCGGCTGTGCCGCGCTGGGCCGACGTGCCGCGCCGACGTGCTACAATGAGATGACGGGACGTCCTTGAATGCCGAGCCGTGATCGTGTCTTCCAATCGCCGCGACTTTCTGACGGGACGGGCCGCCCGCGCCGCGGCGGAGGCCGCCGGACAGGCGCTCGCCGATCGACTGTCCGAAGCCGAATCGCGCCGCGCTCCGCCCGGCGGCGACGCGGTGCGATTGACGACGCGGGCGATGGCCTGCGACTTTTCGATCTTTCTGCCGATGCGCGATCGGCCGCATCCCGCGCACGTGGCCCGGGCCTCCGACGCGCTCGACATGCTGCACTCGCTGGAAGACCAGATGACGGTCTACCGCGCGCACGGCGAGCTTTCGGAGATCAACCGCCGCGCGGCTCATGAAGACGTCGAAGTCGAGCCGCGGTTGTTCGAGTTGCTTCTCGAAGCCCGCGACGTCGCGCTCGCCACGGAAGGCGCCTTCGACCCGACCTCCGGTCCACTCGTCGCGCTGTGGAGGCAATGCCGGAACGAAGCTCGAATTCCGACACAGGCGGAAATCGACGCCGCCCGCGAACTCACCGGCATCGAGCACGTGCGGTTCGACGAACGACGCCGCACCATCCGCTACGATCGCGAAGGCGTCGAGTTCAATCTCGGCGGCATCGGCAAGGGGCACGCCCTCGACCGCTGCGGCGAGTTCCTGCTGCGCGCGGACGTCGCCGACTGGCTGTTCCACGGCGGCCACAGCAGCATCCTGGCGCGCGGAAGTCAGCGTCCGCACGTAGGATGGATTGCCGATCCGTCCGGGGAGAGCGAAAGACGTCCCGCGGACGATTCGAGCGTCCAAGACGATGCCGGCGACTCGGCCGACCGCGGACGGATCGGCAATCCGTCCTGCAATGAACCCGCCGGCTGGCCGATCGCGATTCGGCATCCGCTGTTTCCTTCCGAGCGGTACGCGACGATCGTTCTGCGGAATCGGGCGATGTCCACCAGCGGGTCCGGCGTGCAGCACTTCCGTCATGCGGGAAAACGCTACGGTCACATTCTCGATCCGCGGACCGGTTGGCCGGTCGAAGGAGTGCTGTCGGTGACGGTGCTCGCGGAGACTGCGGCGCGGGCGGATGCGCTGTCCACCGCGTTTTTCGTCATGGGACTCGAAAAAGCGCGAGCATATTGCGATACTGATAGGAGCGTCGCGGCGCTGTTGATTCCGCCGCCGCGCCGCGGGCGGACGCTCGAACCGGTGCGGTGCAACCTGCCGGACGACGTGCTGTACTTCGAGGGCTGTACTTCGAGGATTGATGCACGACCGGAATTCGAGTGGTAGCGGAAGTCGCAAGACCTCCGATGTTCGCGCGGCGAGGTTTCGGAATTCTTGCGAATTCCGCTACGAAGTCCCTACTGAACCAGGCACGCCGCGCGAACCGCCGTTCGCGCCGCATCGACGTTACGAAGAAGAAATCAGAGGAAGCTCGTGGCCGACCCCAGGCGACTCACCGTTCTCGCCGTCGCGTTCGTGGTCCTGTTGCGGATCGCGATCGGCTGGCAGTTCACTTACGAAGGGCTGTGGAAGCTCGACACGCGGGACACCGCCACGCCGTGGACCGCGGCCGGCTATTTGAAGAACGCCCAAGGGCCGCTCGCGCCGTACTTCCGCCAACTGGTCGACGATCCGCACGATCTGCACTGGGTGGATGAGGGGACCACCTGGGAGAAGGCCCGCGATCGCTACTACGAGACGATGACGGCCCGCTGGGACGACTGGCACAAGCGGTTCCTCCTCCATTATCCCGATCTCGAGGCCGAGCAGATCGCCGCGCTGAACCTGCTCGTCAACGGCCGCGAAGTCTACTCCGTCAAGCTCGACGAACTTCCCGAAGGCGTGACGTTCGACGGCTCGCTCGGCGAGGCGATCGGCTACGAGGAAGGCGCGCAGCAACTCGTCGTCGACGGGAAGCGGCACCTGATTCCCGCCGAGCGCGATCGATTGCTCCGCATGGAAGTCTCCGAAGATCGAAAGCAGGCGTGGCAGGATGCCGTCAAAGCCGTCTACGCCGCCAACGCGAAGCTGAGTTACAAGGAACGGCTCGCCGCCCATCTCAAAGGGAATCCGGAAATCATCGGCGATCCTCTCCTGCAAAAGCTCGGTGAACTGGAGCAGTATCGAAACATGCTCGTCCGGCACGAGACGAACAAGGCGAGCGTCGAACTCGAATTCCAGCACCAGCACCTCGATTATTCCGCGCAGAAGCTGGCCGAATACCGGGCGAACATCGCCGGGCCGGTGCGGGCGATGGACGCTCAGCTGCCGGTCGATGCCCGCGCGCTGCTCACGTCGGAACAACTCGCCCGCGGTCCGGTCCCGCCGGCCGAATCGACGCTGCGGTTCGTCGACCAGGCGACGATGTGGGGCCTGCTGGTGCTCGGCGTGCTGTTGATGGTCGGCCTGCTGAGCCGCGTCGCCGCGTTTCTCGGCGCGGCGCTGGTGTTCTCGTTCTATCTCGCGATGCCCCCCTGGCCGGGGGTGGTCGAGTTTCAGTCGTTCGGCCCGGAGCACAGTTTCATCGTCGACAAGAATTTCATCGAGGCACTCGCCCTGCTGGCGCTTGCGGCGATGCCGACCGGGCGATGGTTCGGCGTCGATGCGATCTTCCCGCGGATCGGCGGGCGGAGAAAGGCCGAAGCGCCGGGAGGCGGCGACTCCGGCGGACGTCCCCCCGAGAAGCAGTCGCCGCCGCCGTCGCCGGCAAGGGGGCAGCGGACGGCAGTCGGCAGTAGGCAGTAGGCAGTAGGCAGTCGGCAGTAGGCAGTCGGCAGTCGGCAGTCGGCAGTCGGCAGTCACTCGCTTGCGGTTTCGCGACTTTCAACTTTCAACTTTCAACTCTCAACTCTCAACTCTCAACCTCTTCGATTGCCATGCAACTCACTCCCGAACAACGAGAAATCGGCACGCGGAACTTCAACGAGGCGGTCTCGGTCACGCGCCGCGACCTGTTGAAGGGGGCTGCCGCCGCCACCGCCGGGCTGGGGGCGCTGTACTTCGGTTACGGCAAGCTCGACGGCGGGCGGGTGAAGACCGCCTTCATCGGCACCGGCGACGAGGGGGGCATCCTCATCAACGAGCACCCCGCCGATTACATGGAGATCGTCGCCGTCTGCGACATCCGGCCCACGAACCGCAAGCGGGCGAAGACCGGCGACGGCAACGACGCCCGGCGGGGCCTCGATCGCATTCTCAGCGAAGAGACGGCCTCGAAGATCGAGGAGTTCGACGACCATAAAAAGCTGCTCGAAGCCAAGGACCGCCTGGGGATCGAGGCGGTGGTGATCGCCGTCCCGCTCAATCAGCATGCTCCGCTCGCCAACGCCTGCATGCAGGCCGGGCTGCACGTGCTGTGCGAGAAGCTGATGGCCCACAACATCACCGAATGCAAGCAGATGATCAAGACGCAGCGCGAAAACAACGTGCTGCTCTCGGTCGGCCATCAGCGGCACTACAGCGTGCTGTACGACAACGCCAACGCCCTCGTGCGGATGGGATTGCTCGGCGACGTCAAGTACATTCGCGCCCAATGGCACCGCAACAACAGCTTCCCCGGACGCGATAGTTGGGTGAAGCCCATCCCCGCCGAAGACGCGAAGGCGCTCGACGGCCGCACGCAGGAGTTCGGATACGACGATATCAACGAACTCGTCAACTGGCGGTTGTTCAACAGCACCGGCGGCGGCCTGATGGCCGAACTCGGCAGCCATCAACTCGACGCGGCGAGCATCTTCCTCGGCAAAGTGAAACCGCTCGCCGTGCAGGGCTACGGCGGGAAGAACTTCTACGGCGTGAAGGGCATCGGCTCGGAAGATCAGCAGAACGACCCGCGCGAGATCGACGACCACGTGTACGTCACGTTCGAGTTCCCCGGCCCGCACCACGCCGAGGATCCCAACGACGTCGTCGTCGTCACCTACTCCTCGATCAACACGAACCGCTCCGAGCCGTACGGCGAGATCGTGTACGGCAGCCGCGGCACGCTCATCATGCGCGAGGAGCAGGAGGCGATCCTCTCCAAGGAGGCCAGTCCCGGCAGTCCCGGCGGCTGGGAGCAGCGACTGTACGTGATCGACAATCAGAAGGCGGGCGGCCCGGTCCTCACTGCCAGCGCCAGCCTCGCCCCGTCGCAGACGGTGAAGTCCGAAGTCACCGGCAAGGTCAGCCGGGGCTACACCGAGGAGATGGAGCACTTCTGC
>JBBDNT010000023.1:5861-8262 GCA_040877445.1 Planctomycetaceae bacterium | reverse complement strand
CAACAACCCGCGCGGCGGAATACATCGACGGTCTGTGAAGTTCGTCCTACCCGCCGAATCAGCCACTTCGCCATCTGGGTAAAGTGTCACGAATTGCCGAACCCGGTGCGTGGTTGGTCCGATTGCGTGGCGGGGAGTCGCTCCGTAAGCTGGTGTCGTGACGGCCGCTCCGTGGCGGGGCGACTGTCGGAATTTCGGATGGTTCTCGAATTCGCACCCGAGCCGCAGGAGGTCGCCGATGTCCCCGATTCGTTCATTCGCCTTCGCCAGCCTGTCGACAGCGCTCGTCCTCGCGATCATCGCCGGAACGGCCGCTCGCGCCGCCGACGAGGAGGGAGAGAAGGTGATGCTCTTCAACGGCAAGGATCTCTCCAACTGGGACGCGGTGCTCGCCGACGAGAACGTCGGCAAGGACGACGTGTGGAGCGTGAAGGACGGCGTGCTGCACTGCAAGGGGCGGCCCAACGGTTACATCCGCACCAAGGACGAATACGAGAACTACGAGCTGCACGTCGAGTGGCGCTGGCCCGACAAGGGAGGGAACAACGGCGTGCTGGTTCACACGACGACGCCGGGCGCGATCGGAATCTGGCCGAAGTCGATCGAGGTGCAACTCGCCTCGGGCAACGCGGGCGACTTCTGGGTCATCGGCACCGAGATCGCCGTCGAGAACGCGGAGGAAAGGCGGAAGGGACGCCGGCATCTGAATCTCACCGACGACTCGGAGAAGCCCGTCGGCGAATGGAACACGATGGACATCACCTGCAAGGGGGACGAGATCATCGTGAAGGTGAACGGCAAGCTCGTCAACCACGCCACCAAGGCCAGCCAGACGAAGGGAGCGGTCACGCTGCAATCGGAAGGCACCCCGGCCGAGTTCCGGAACATTTACCTTGTGCCGTTGAAGTGAGTCGTTCCCGAGCACGAAGCGGAGCTTCGACCGGTGTGATCCTCTCGTGATGACGGTGCGGAATCGTGCCACGACTGCCGAGGCTGGAGGGTCCGCATGAAGTGCTGATTTGTCTTCGCGGCCTTTGCGAGCTTCTGTTCGGCATGAGTCGAACAGAAGAGCGCCAAGAGCGCGAAGACGAGCGGGCCGATGAGCGAAAATGCTCCAGCCCTCGTTCTTCGTCTCATCCTACTGTCCTGCATTTTTCCGTGTTCGAACTTTCTGTCGATCGCTTCGCCTTCGGTTGCGGCTTCGCCGCGCTGTGGCCTGGGCATCCTTCCGTTGGATTTCGTCGAAAACGATAGCCTTATGCACATGCTTTCCCGACCCGTCATTGCATACCGTCTGATGATGATGACGTTCTGTCTCGCCGCAGTCATTCCGCACGCGGCGCGGGCCGATGAGCCGCCGCTCGTCACCGACGTCGAAATGACCCATCTCGCGAACGTCCGGCAGGTCACCTTCGGTTTGCCGCGGGCGGGGGAAGGTTACTTCTCTCCCGATGGCGAGTGGATCGTCTACCAGGCGTATCCGGTCGGCTATCCGTTCTACCAGATCTACGTGCAGCGGCTCGATGAGCGGACGCCGCTGCGCATCAGCCCCGGCCGCGGCCGCACGACCTGCGCGTACTTCACCCGCGACGGCGAGCGCATCCTGTTCTCGTCGAGCCACACCGATCCGCAGATCGATCAGACCGAACGCGCCGCCCGTGCCGAAGCCGCCGAAGGAGGCCGCCGCCGCTACGAATGGGTCTTCGATCCGCACATGGACATTTACGTCACCGACCGCGACGGCGCGGGGATGACGCGGCTCACCGATTCCCCCGGCTACGACGCCGAAGCGAGCTATTCCTTCGACGGCAAGTGGATCGTCTTCACCTCGACCCGCGACGGCGACCCGGAACTGTACGTGATGCGATCCGACGGCACGGAGGTTCGCCGGCTGACGAACTCGAAGGGTTACGACGGCGGGCCGTTCTTCTCTCCCGACGATCGATGGATCATCTACCGCAGCGACCGCAAAGAGAAGGACATGCTGCAAATCCACGCGATCTCGTTCGACGGCAAGCACGACGTCGCCCTCACGGACGACCTCGGCACCGTCAACTGGGCCCCCTACTTCCACCCCAGCGGGAAATACATCGTCTGGACGCGGGCCGATTACTCCCGCGGGCCGCAGGAGGCGAACTTCGACCTGTTCACGATGGAGATCGAGCACGACGCAACCACGTTCCGCGGCGGCAAAGTGGAACGCATCACCTCGCACCCCAAGGCCGACGTGTTGCCCGTGTTCAGCCCCGACGGCAAGAAACTGATGTGGACCAGCAACCGGGGCGAAGACGGCACGAGCCAGTTGTGGATCGGGGATTGGAAACGCGAATCGAAAGCAAACTGAGCAGGGAGGGGGGGGGGGGGGGGGGGGGGGGGGGGGGGGGGGGGGGGGGGGGGGGGG
>JBBDNT010000023.1:0-5851 GCA_040877445.1 Planctomycetaceae bacterium | reverse complement strand
CCCCCCCCCCCCCCCCCCCCCCCCCCCCCCCCCCCCCCCCCCCCCCCCGGCCCGTTCGAAAACTCGAACAGGAACCTTCCGATGCCGAATCGACTCTTGCGGACAGTGGCCGTCATCGTGGCGATGATCGCAACGTCGATCGCATCTCGCTCCGCGTCTGCCGACAACATCGTCGATCCGCAGCCTAAGATGAGCTGGCAGGAACTTCTGGATTGCCGTCTGGTCGTGGTGGGAAAATACCAATCGCACAAGGAAGCCGTCCTCACGATCCGCGTCGAGCGCGTCCTCAAGGGCGACGCGAAAGCCGGCGACGCGCTCGAAGTTTCCTTGCAACATTGGTGGAGTGTGGAAACCGGCCGGGTTGGATGGGAAGCGATGATGCAAGATGGTAAGGCGGACGGCAAGCCGCGCGTCTGCTACAAGGAGCAGTTGATGAATCCGGGAGGACTGGTTCCCGTGGCCGTAGTCGAACCTGGCGAGTCCGCAGTCTTCTTCTTGGCGGATGGTCAGGACGTTGCCTTGGTGCGGCAAGGGCAACTTCAGCCGCCCCTGCTTGGTGACGGTTGGCAACAGGCGATTGATGGGAAGCCAATGGACCTCGTCTTCCGTCTCGGGCAGGGCGTCGATGGAGAGCTTGCACGAGTAGCTCGGGAAGAACTCGAACGGAATCGCGATCCGCGGATTCTCAGCCTGCTGGTCGATGAACTGGTCGAAAAGGCGGACCGCGGGGTCTGGCCGATGCGCGGCTATTTTCATGGCGTTTCGGCGCGCCCTCTCGATCTACTCTGCGAGATCGGCGACCGGAAGGGGGACGTCTACGACCGCGCGCTGCAGCGCATCGAGCCGGCGTTGAAGTCCTCCCGGTACGGCGCTTATCGGCTCGCTCACGTGATGAGCCGCGTCGATCCTGAGCGGGCGCTGAAGCAGTTTCGCGAGTGGATCAAAGCGCCTCCGCCACGGATTCAGGCGCGGGAGCCGCGCCCACGGGGCGCGGACCAGGTTCGCGAATTGATCGAAGTCGATGTCCGATATCGAAGACTCGCGGTCGTTGGGCTGGGATCGATCGTCGATGAATCGACGCTGGACATCGCTTTCTCCCTGCTTTCCGATGACGCCGTCGGCGATGACGCATTCAATTCGATCGTCCGAATGACTTTCCACGCAGAGGCTCCACGCGATCGCCGTCGGTCGCTGTTCGAAATTGCGCGGAAACGCCTCGCCGGGATGACTCTCCCGCCGCATCTCTCGAAGAACAGTCACGACCTCTACAAGCAAATCGTCGATGGCGAGTGGAGTCCTCCATGAACGTGGAGCGACGGGCGCCGGGTGCCCTCCCGTTCATCGGCGGATTCGTATTCGTAGCGACATTGGATGTGCGTGCGGGGAGACGTGGCCGACCGTGGCGATCCGTGTTACGATGGCTGTTGAATCTGAAGTTTGGCGAAGCTTCGATCAATATCCGGCCAGGAATGAACGATGCCCGGAATCGAGAAATTGGTGCCGACGCTGGCGAGTCTGCCGCGGCGGGAGTATTCGGACCTCATCCGGCAGGTCGACGAGCAGCGGCGGAAGGCGGCGGAATTCGACTCCGCCGACGATTGGCCGAGCAATGCGGCGAGCCGGGACGAGTTCGCCGTCTGGATCGCGCGTCGGCATTTCGCGATCGACAAGGGGATCGTGCGAATCCTGCATCTGCCGACCGGGGCGCCGGTGGACGAGGTGCGACTGCTCGAGGTGAACGCCCTGGCGCAACTCCCCGAGGACGCCCCGGTCGAGGCCGTCGATTTCATGCCCGACATCGAAGGTGTTTCGTATTCGCTGTACGTGGCGGACGTGACGCCGCGGCAGTTGGAAGAGATTCTGGGCGGTCGCCTCGCATTGC
The DNA here is from genome assembly GCA_040877445.1 of Planctomycetaceae bacterium. GTDB lineage: Bacteria > Planctomycetota > Planctomycetia > Planctomycetales > Planctomycetaceae > JBBDNT01. The sequence goes on along the minus strand of JBBDNT010000023.1, from coordinate 3,969 downwards.
CCGACGGCTGGCAACTGGCCGGGCATCAAGAATTATCGGCCGCTGAGCGATGAACGAGCAGCAACGGCTCTATCTCGTGCAGGCTCGATCCGATTGGAGAGTCCATCGGCGCCTGAAGTCGGAGCCGGTGTGTCACCGGCTGCACTATTCTCAGATGTGTACGGAAAAACTGGCCAAGGCGTTCTTCTGGAGAAGCCCCGGCGCGGGCAATCTGGGACACGCCGCCTTCGTCAAATTCATTCGAGCGATCGCCACCAATCAAAACGTGGCGAAGAAACTCGGCTGGAATGATGCGCGGAGCTTTCGGGAGTGGATCAAAGACGTATCCGACCTGGCATACGAGCTTCAGGCGCTCGCGCCTTCGCTTGCGAACGATGGCCCGAATCCCGAGTATCCTTGGCCGAGGAATGGCCCGCAACACGCTCCGGTCGAACACGATTTCGCGGCTTGGCGGAGAATCCAGACGGCGAACGGCCGTCACTTGTGGATCATGATCGATAAGGTGCTTGAGAATTTCGATGAGTGGTTCTGACTCCGTAACGACCATCATCGGTCTCGAAGTCCACGTGCAGCTTCTCACCAGGACGAAGCTCTTCTGCGGGTGCGCCAATCGGTTCGATCCCGAGCGGCCCAACGAGCAGACGTGCCCCGTCTGTCTCGGCTTGCCCGGCGCGTTGCCGGTGATGAACCGCGAGGCCTTCGACCTCGCGCTGCGAACAGGCATCGCGCTCGGGTGCGACATTCCCCCCTACACCAAGTGGGACCGCAAGCAGTACCACTATCCCGACCTGCCCAAGGGATACCAGATCAGCCAGTACGACCTCCCCTTCAGCGAGGACGGGCGGCTCGAAATCACCCTTGACGAGGAAACCGGCCAGACGAAGCGCATCGGCATCTTCCGCGCTCATCTCGAAGAAGACGCCGGCAAGAACCTGCACGACGAAACGGCCGGCAAGGGCGACAGCCGCGTCGATCTCAACCGCTGCGGCACTCCACTGCTCGAAATCGTCTCGAAGCCGGATCTGCGATCGGCGCAAGAGGCGCGGAAGTATCTCGAAGAACTCAAGCTGCTGCTCACGTACCTCGAAGTCTCCGACTGCAACATGCAGGAAGGGAGCCTGCGGTGCGACGCGAACGTCAACCTGCACCTCGTCGACGACGACGGCCACGCAGTCGCCACGCCGATCGTCGAAATCAAGAACCTCAACAGCTTCCGTGCGGTCGAGGCGGCGATCGAGTTCGAAGCCCGCCGGCAACTCGACGACTGGCAGCGCACGAAACGCAAGCTCGGCGATCCCGGCGTCACCAAGGAGACCCGCGGCTGGGAGGAGCACCGGGCCGTCACCTTCGCTCAGCGCGGCAAGGAAGAGGCGTCGGACTATCGCTACTTTCCCGATCCCGATCTCGTCCCCGTCACCGTCAGCGGCGACGAAACGCAGACGATTCGGGAAGGGCTGTGCGAATTCCCCGCCGATCGCCGCACGCGGATCGAGGCCGCCTACGAACTCTCCGCCTACGACGCCCGCGTGATCATCGACCAGGGGCGGCCGTTCGCGGATTATTTCGAGACCGTCGCGCTGGCCTGCGAGGACGGCAAGCAGGCGGCGAATTGGCTCACGCAGGACGTGCTCCGCGAACTCAACGAGCGGCGGATCGAAATCGCGGCCTTCCCCATTCCCGCGGAAGTCCTCGGCGCGCTGTTGCGGAAGATCGTGCGGAACGAACTCACGGTGAAGAGCGGCCGCGAAGTGTTCGCGACATTGCTCGCCCAGGCCGACGCCGGCCAGCCGATCGCGAGTGGCGACATCGACCGCATCATCGCGGAGCGCGGACTGGGAATGGTCGCCGACACCGGGCGGATCGAAGCGATCGTGGATGAAGTGATCGCGGCGAACGCGAAGGCGGTCGAAGCGGTCCACGGAGGGAAGCCGGCCGCGGCGGGTCCGCTGATCGGCCAGGTGATGGGGAAGCTCAAAGGGGCGGATCCCAAACTCGTCCGCGAGATGCTGCTGGAACGGATCGGGCGGTCGTGAGCGTCGTCAATCGGTCGCCAGTCCGATCACCGCTTGCGCCAGCGCGGCGACCGCGTGCCCGGGGTGGGCCGCCGTCAGCGTGATCCGCAACCGAGATGTGCCCCGAGGGACCGTCGGCGGGCGGATCGCCGCCGTCAGAAAGCCTTGCGTCTCGAGTTCCGCGGCAATGCGAACCGCTCGCCGCGGGTCGTCGAGCAGGATCGGTACGATCGGCCCGACGCATCCCGGCGGGATGCGCAGGCCGGCGGCGACCAACTCGTTCCGAAAGCGTTCGGCGGTCGCGAGCAGGTGCATCCGCCGTTCCGGCTCTTGTTCGATCACGTCGAACGCGGCGCACGCCGCGGCGCAGAGCGCGGCGGGGAGCGCGGTCGAATAGATCTGCGTGCGGGCGGTGTTCCACAGGTGATCGATCAGCACGCGCGGCCCGGCGACGAAGCCTCCCAGCACGCCGACCGCCTTGCTCAGCGTGCCGACGCGGACGGCGACCCGTTGTTCGACGCCCTGCCATTCGGCGATTCCCCGGCCGTCTCGGCCGAACACGCCGGTCCCGTGGGCCTCGTCAACGACGAGCAGCGCGTCGTGCTGATCCGCCAGTTCCGCCAGTTCGGGCAACGGCGCGGCATCGCCGTCCATGCTGAACAGCCCGTCGGTGACGATGAACCGCCGCCGCGCCGCGGACGCCTTCGCCAGTTCCCGCGCAAGGCCATCGAGCCGGTCGTGGCGATAGACTCGCAACCGGGCGCCGGAGAGCCGGCCGGCGTCGACGAGACTGGCGTGATTCAGCCGGTCGCAGCAGACGACGTCGCCCGGCGCGGCGAGGGCCGTCAGCGCGCCGAGGTTCGCGGCGTAGCCGGTGGGGAAGATGACGGCCGCCTCTTGCGCTTCGAACGCCGCGATTCGCTCTTCGAGCCGTTCGTGCCAGGGGCCGCGGCCGGCGACGAGGGCGCTCGCGCCGGCGCCGACTCCCTCGGCGAGCGCCGCGCGGGCCGCTTCGATCACCCCCGGATGATGCGACAGCCCCAGGTAGTCGTTCGAGGCGAAGTTCCACAACCGGCGGCCGGCGATCTCGCATCGCCCTTCCGGCAGCGACACGACCAGCCGGCGCTCGCGGCGCAGACCATCGGCGGAAAGCTTCTGTAACCCGGCGGCGAGCCAGGCGAAACGGTCGGATGACCGATCGGACGACATGCGGCTATCGTAGGAATTCGGCGCGGATGCTGTCGAGCATCTTCTGCTCGAGGGCCACGTCGCGTCCCTGCGGAATCCAGCCGGAAGGCGTGGACTGTCCGACCACGAGGTCGAGGTCGCGGCGCAAGGGGTTGAAGTCTTGGAAGGTGGCGCCTCCCGCGGTGAGCGCGGCGACCCCCACCAGGTCTTCCAGTTCCTTGTAGGCTTCGACGCCGATGAAGAACCCCCCTTCGACCGGGGTGATGGTGACGATCGCCCGCCGGCGGATCGACTGGAGCGTGCTTTCCCAGCGGTTCTCGCAGCCGACCGTTTCGTGGTGCCACGGCTCGATGACGCTGGAGCCGGTCTTGGACCTGGTCTCGATCACGCCGTCCAGCTTGTTCTCGCGGCCGATCTCGAAGTAGGTGTGAAGCACGTCGACGGTTCGCTCCCACACCATTTCGTGGTTCCCACCCGGCACGAACACGGGATTCCCCGGGACCGCGCCGGACCATTCGTTCCGGTGCTCGTGATGCGCGCACCCCCAGCACGCCGGCAGAAGCCACAGCCCGAGGAGGATGATGAATCGGCCGACGCGCATGGCGAACGATGCTTGAACAGGCCGGAATGCGATCGCGAGAGAGACTGCGAGGGGGCGGAAGTCTGACAGGTTTCGCCGATCGCCTCAAGATCAAATCCCGACTCGGCGAAGTGGCGGGCGTGCGACGCACTTTGCGATTTCGGGGGCCGCGGCGCTCTCCCCTTTTGA